>SVMA01000016.1 GCA_015067635.1 Oscillospiraceae bacterium
TGGGGATTAACTTTCTGACCCATAGCTACCTCCTGATTAAGCCTTCTCGCTCACACCGATGGTGATGTGAGTGGTTCTCTTGTTGATCCGAACGAAACCACGACGGGATGCGATGCGGCCGCGCTTGAGAATGGGGCCTGCATTGGCAATCACAGTGGAAACGTACAGGTTGTCGGCATTCATGCCGTTGTTGTGCTCGGCGTTTGCCACAGCGCTCTTGAGCAGCTTCGCCATAGGCTCGCAGGCTGCCTTAGAGGTCTGGCTCAGGTACGCGGTAGCGGTCTTGACGTCCTTGCCCCGGATCATGTCGCAAACGAGCTTGACCTTACGAGGAGACATACGGACGAACTTTACATGTGCAAATGCTTCCATTTTCGTACCTCCTTACTTGCTGTTAGCGGTCTTGCTGCCGCTGTGACCACGGAAAGACCGGGTGGGAACGAACTCGCCCAGCTTGTGACCGACCATATCCTCAGTGACATAGACGGGAACATGCTTGCGGCCGTCGTGGACAGCGATGGTATGACCGACAAAGGAGGGGAAGATGGTGGAAGCTCTGGACCAGGTCTTCAGAACCTTCTTCTCACCGGCCTTGTTCAGCTCCTCAATACGCTTGTACAGCTCAGGAGCGACGAAAGGGCCCTTTTTGATACTTCTGCTCATTTCATTTCCTCCTTACTTGCTGTTTCTGCGCTTGACGATGAACTTATTGGTGCGTGCCTTGGTGTTCCGGGTCTTATAACCCAGAGCAGGCTTGCCCCAAGGAGTAACAGGACCGGGACGACCGATGGGGCTGCGGCCCTCACCACCGCCGTGGGGGTGGTCATTGGGGTTCATAACAGAACCGCGAACGGTGGGACGGATACCCATGTGACGGGTACGGCCGGCCTTACCGATGTGCACGTTCTCATGGTCCAGGTTGCCAACCTGACCGATACATGCGGTGCAGTTGACACGGACGTAGCGAACTTCGCCGGAGGGCAGACGGACCTGTGCCAGCTCGCCTTCCTTAGCCATCAGCTGTGCAGCGGTACCGGCAGAACGGACCAGCTGTGCGCCGTGGCCGGGCTGCAGCTCCACATTGTGGATCACAGTACCGACAGGAATGTTGGCGATGGGCAGACAGTTGCCGGGCTTAATGTCAGCAGCTGCAGAGGAGATAACCTTGTCACCGGCCTTCAGACCGTTGGGAGCCAGAATGTAGCTCAGGGTGTTATCCTCATAACGAACCAAAGCGATGAATGCGCTGCGGTTGGGATCGTACTCCAGACGCTCAACAGTTGCGAACATGTCCAACTTCTGACGCTTGAAGTCGATGATACGGTACTTGCGCTTGTTTCCGCCGCCGCGATGACGGACGGTAATGTGACCATAGCTGTTGCGACCTGCATGCTTCTTGAGGGTCTCAACCAGGCTACGCTCAGGTTTTGCCTGCTTATCCACACCGTCAAAAGCAGAAACAGTCATGTTTCTTCTAGCCGGGGTGTAAGGCTTAAAAGTTTTAATAGCCATTTGCGTTTACTCCTTTATTGAGATTGGTTTAGACCATACCCTCGAACAGCTCGATGGTCTTGGAGTCGGCAGTCAGAGTGACGATTGCCTTCTTGTAAGCGGAACGACGACCGGCGGGATAGGAACCGTTGCGCTTGACCTTACCCTGCATACGCACGGTGTTGATCTTTTCGACCTTTACGCCGAAAACAGCTTCCACAGCGGCCTTGATCTCGGTCTTGTTGGAATTGATGTCCACCTTGAAAACATACTTCTTGTCGCCGATGTTTTCCATGGACTGCTCGGTGATAACCGGGCTCTTGATGATATCGTAAACGTTCTTCATTATGCGAATACCTCCACGATGGTTGCCAGAGCAGCCTGATCGACAACCAGCTTATCTGCGTTCACGATGTCGTAAACGTTAATCAGGTTGGCGAAGGTGACCTCACAGCCGGGGATGTTGCGGCCGGACTTGACAACATTCATGTCAGGAGCAGCCGTGATAACCAGGGGCTTCTTTGTTGCGTCCACAGCAGCCAGGAAAGCAGCGAATTCCTTGGTCTTGGGAGCATCCATCTTGATGGCGTCGATGACCACGATCTTTGCAGCTGCAGCCTTTGCACTTAATGCAGACTTCAGCGCCAGGCGCTTTGCCTTCTTGTTCAGTGTGTAGCTGTAATCCCGGGGCTTAGGAGCGAACACGATACCGCCGTGTGTCCACTGAGGAGCACGGGTGGAACCCTGACGGGCACGACCGGTACCCTTCTGCTTCCAGGGCTTACGGCCGCCGCCGGAAACCTCTGCGCGGGTCAGAGCAGACTGTGTGCCCTGACGGCAGTTTGCCAGGTGATTCTTGACCACGTCATGAACCACTGCCTGGTTGGGTTCGATGCCGAAAACAGCTTCGGACAATTCGATCTCGCCAACCTGCTTGCCGGACATATTATAAACTTTAGTAAGCATGATTTAAGATCTCCTTTCCTTAGCCTCTTGCGGAAGCCTTCTGGGGATTTCTGCCGGAAGCCTTCTGCGGGTTCTTGCTGATGTCTGCACCAGCCTGCTTTACCTTGTTGTTCTTTACAGTATTGTGCAGGTAGACCAGACCGCCCTTGGGGCCGGGAATGGCGCCGCGGATAACGATCATGTTCAGCTCTGCATCAACCTTAACAACTTCCAGGTTCTGAACAGTGACCTGCTCATTACCCATCTGACCAGCACCGATCTTACCCTTGAAGATACGGGCTGCGTCCAAAGCGCCCATGGAACCTGCATGGCGGTGAACAGGGCCACCACCGTGGGTCATATCCACGCGGCCTGCGTGATAGCGCTTTACAACACCCTGATAGCCGTGACCCTTGCTGATGCCGGTAACATCAATCATGTCGCCAGCGGTAAAGGTGTCTGCCTTCACAACGTCGCCAACATTCATGTCAGCAGCGCCTTCCAGCTTGAACTCCTTCAGGTGCTTCTTTGCCTCAACTCCGGCCTTCTTCAGGTGGCCGGCTTCAGGCTTGGTCAGCTTGGACTCTTTGATGTCCTCAAAGCCCAGCTGTACGGCGGTGTAACCGTCGGTTTCTTGGGTCTTCTTCTGAGTAACGACGCAGGGGCCTGCTTCCACAACGGTAACAGGGATGACCTTGCCGCTCTCATCGAAGATTTGGGTCATGCCCACTTTTTTGCCGATGATTGCTTTTTTCATCTTGAGTTTACTCCTTTTTGATAGGTTATTGGTTGACAACCCATTGGGAAGGCCGCCAACGTGACCCGTGCCCGATGCTTTTCAGTGCGGGCAGCGGTGAATCCTTATATTATAATGTATAAGGATTACAGCTTTATCTCAATTTCAACACCAGCGGGAAGATCCAGGCTCATGAGAGCCTCAACGGTCTTCTGGTTGGGGTTGAGAATATCGATCAATCTCTTATGGGTTCTGCGCTCGAACTGCTCACGGCTGTCCTTGTACTTATGGACGGCGCGAAGGATAGTAATAACTTCCTTCTTGGTGGGCAGCGGAATGGGGCCGGAAACGGAAGCGCCGTTACGCTTAGCGGTTTCCACGATCTTTGCTGCGCTGGAGTCGATGAGCTGATGGTCGTAAGCCTTCAGCCGAATGCGAATCATTTGATTTGCCATGGTTTGTTTTTTCCTCCTTGAATTTCGTACTCAGTTTGCTTGGTTTTGGCTGGGTACGGTCGAACTGTTTTTCCTATTAACGCCACCGTGCGTATCATTCTAAGCCATGAAAAATGGCCGACACAAGCCGACCCTTTTCCAGACGCAGCGATATACGCAGCGTAAACTGGACAGTTCAGCCGCCCGATGACCGGACATACTCCGCAGAAGTTACCGTTTTTTAGACGCAATCTCCTGCATCATCGCATACGCGCGCAGAATATCCCCACACGCGCCCGATTATGATATCACCCTTTCGACTGTTTGTCAACACCTTTTTTATAAAAAATCATAAATTTCTTATTCCTCGGCTTTGCCCCCAATATTGACTTTCCATGAAAGCTTAAGTATAATGATTACATGTCTTATCGACAACTATTTACATAGTGAGGTGTGAATATGTCCAAGGTGGTATTTATTACTCCAAATCTCACCAGGAGTGTTCGCGAGGAGCCGGTTGGAACACTGCTTTTGGCCACAATTTTGCGAAACAACGGCATAGATGCCAGTATTCTTCAATTTTATGACTTTGGAGATATGAGCAGCTTTGATGTTTTCCTGGATAATGCTATTCGCTCAATTTCAGAACTGAGGCCGAAGATTATTTCTTTTTATACCCGCTGCGACACTTACCATATTTCCTTGAAGTTAGCCGCACAGTTGAAGCATACTTTACCGGGTGCGTATATCGTTTTTGGCGGTCCGCAGGCTGATATCTCTGCAACCCAAACATTGAACGCATTTCCCTACGTAGATTTCATCTGTTGCGGCGAAGGAGAAAATGTTGTCACGCCCTTTTTTACATCCCTCCTCGCCAACCAGCCGGATTTATCCACACCGGGTCTTGTTTCAGGCAGAACGCCACTATTATCACAAATCCGCGCCCCGTGCTCATAGAAAATCTGGATTCGCTGCCTATGGTCGATTATTCTCTTTTGAAGTATGCCAAAAACAGTGCAGGTCGCACGGAAGGCTTGTTCCCTATTGATGCCGGACGTGGCTGTCCATTTGGATGCAGTTATTGCAGCACCAAAACCTTCTGGGGCAGAAAATACAGACTAAAGAGCCCCAGGCGGATTGCAGAGGAAATTCAGCAGATTCATGAGCACTTCGGCGCTACACAGTTTAATTTCGAGCACGACATGTTTACGATGAACAAAAAGAGCATTACCGAAACCTGTCGCCTTATCAAATCATTTGATTTTAAAATCTTTTGGAGATGCAGTGCGCGGATCGATTGCATTGATGAAGCTCTGATTGACACTATGTTTGATGCCGGTATGCGAATATTGTACATTGGCATTGAAACGGGCTCTGCACGCATGCAGAAGATTATTAACAAAAATCTAGATCTGAATATCGTATTGCCTATGCTTTCATATATACGAAAGAAGGGCGTTTCAGTTGTAACTTCCTTTATTTACGGATTCCCCGAAGAAACGGAAGAAGACATTTCTGCAACCATCGCATTAATCGGAGAAATAGCCAAAATCGGTGGTGTCCAAATACATACACATTTGTGTACCTTCCTTGCAGGCACAGAACTGTGGGAGCGTTTTCATTCGCAGATGACACCTACAGATATCCACTCCAATATTACAGGTGATTTTGCACTGAAAAGCTGTATGGACATTGTGGAGGAGCATCCGGAGGTCTTTCCTCATTTTATGGAATATCATACAGAGCTGCGTTCAAAACTGGTTTATTTTCAAGAATTTATTTCCTCTTGGGTTGCTCTTCAGCCGGTATATGCATATTTATCTTCGCATTATCCCAAAACAGATCTGTTTACAATGTATAATGATTTTGTTAAAGCAAACGAAGCTATTCTGCACAATGATGCCGCAGCCTACACACCGTCAGAGGATTTGTATCCCGACAAATTTGCAGAAGATAAGAATTACGATCTTATTTTGGAGTATCGACGTTACCTGGCTCTCAAAAATGCTGAAACAACAGAGCCTGTAATTGACGCCTTTGATATCCTTATCAACAAAGTGTCAAGCACGCAAGCGATCGATGAAAGCTGTCGTGGAAAAACCATTGTTATCAAGCAAATTCAAAACGGACGTGTCACACTAAAACATAAGGAAATTACGAAGTAATAACAGCCCGCGGAAATCCGCGGGCTGTTTTTCATTTTATTTCCCATTGTTTAATCTGGCTTGCCTTCTCATAAAGGCGCAAGTAGCTTTCATAGCGTGTCGGCTCCAGCTCTCCGGCCGCCAATGCCGCCGTAACCGCACAACCCGGCTCCTTCCGGTGTGAGCAATCATGGAACTGGCATTTCCCCACATAAGCGCCAAAATCTCCGAAGGCATACTGGAGATTCTCTTTGAGGATGATCTCCATCATATCCGTATCAAAAGAGGAAAAACCCGGTGTATCTGCCACATAGGTGTTTTCCCCTAGGGAATATAGCTCTACATGGCGGGTAGTATGCCGACCACGCCCCAGCTTTTGGGATACCTCCCCCGTGGAGAGTCTCAATGCCGGACACAGACGGTTGAGAATACTGCTTTTCCCTACGCCGGAATTGCCTGTAAAGGCAGTCAGCTTTCCCAAAATCAATTGCCTCAGCTGCTCTACGCCCTCTCCGGTTTCTGCACTGGTGCAAATCACCGGGAAGCCGGCATGACGGTAAATCCGTTCCAAATCAACCGCGGGGTCCAAATCCTTCTTGTTGATGCACAAATACACCGGAACATTTTGGTCACCGGCAATGGCCGCAACCCGGTCGATCAGAAACGGCTCTGTGACGGGATTGGTATTGGCGGCAAACACCACCAGCGCATCCACATTGGCTACTGCCGGACGGACAAAGCTGTTGCGGCGGGGAAGGATTCGTTCTATCATACCCCTTCCCTGTTCCACAGAAATCTCCACCATATCACCGGTCAAAGGACTGTTCCCGTCTTTTCGTAAAACACCCCGGGCACGGCAGGTAACCATTTGTTCTTCCGTCTGTACATCATAAAACCCACTGATGGACCGAATGATCCGACCCGTTGTTCTTTCACTCATGGGCAATTACAGACCGCTGTCCTCAAAGGTTACGGTAAAGGTCCAGGTTGTGGCCGCCTCATGGTCCAGCATGGCCATAAACTGCATGGTCCCCTTTCCTTTCAGGCGCAGATCCACAGACAATGTTCCTACATAGATCGGCTGCTCTGCTACCAACTTGCCCTCCTGCCAAATCGTCAGGTTGCAATCTGAAAGCAAATCCTCCTGAGGAATTTCCAGGGTATACACCTGTGATACATAATCATTCTCCGGTTGGGTCGGCTTGGTAACGTCCTGCCCGGGATTTGAGGGTGTTCCCTTGGATACTTTGATCACGATGGTGGTATTCACATCCACCTCGATATCCGCCATGATATTTTGTTCCACTACTTTGCCAATCAGCGAAGGATCAGCATGTTCCACTTCTTCAATTACCACATTCTGGAAGCCGGAATCTTTTAAAATCTGCTGTGCTGTCGCCAGCAGCTTTCCTTCCACTTTGGGAACCTTGGCTGTTTGCTTTAATGGTCCGGTGCTCACCCAAATATGGACCGTCTGCCCTTCTTGCAGCACTTCTCCCTCAATGGGATCCGTGCGGATCACACAGCCCTTTTCAATGGTGCTGCTGTTTTCCATTTTGGGAAGAATCTGCAGCTTGATATCCATGGCATACAGGAAAGCCTCAGCCTGCTGTAATGGAACCAGGGAAAGATCTTCCATCCGCTTTTCCACCGGTTGCGGTCCCAGGCTGACAACCACGCGAATGGTATCGCCCTTTGCAATCCGCTTATCCGGCTTCGGAGATTGAGAAATGATCTGCCCCTTAGCATAACGGTCATCATACTGCTTATTGCTGATTTCCACCTGCACATCGCCGTAATCCATGTTTTCATCGTAGACAGAGCCCACCAAATTCGGCGCCACAGTTAATTCGTTGGAGGAGCAGGCGTTTGGCAGGAGAAGAGCCGCAAGAATGATCAGCGCCGCAAAAGCCACAACGGTGCAGGAGATAATGGCAATGGTTGCCACCTTGCTCCGTTCCTCATGCTCTTCCACAATGATTTCCCGACGACGGCCATCCTTTTTTGCCGGAGCAGCTGCCGGGGCGGTGCGCTGTCTGGGGGGTGTCGGTTTTGCCGCAGGCTGTGCCGGCTGCGGCACCTCTCTCGGCTCTCTCACGGGCGACTGCATCCGTATGGCCGCATCCATATCCGTATTGGGATTGTTGTAATCAAAGAGAATATCCGGGTTCTTCCGGAATTCATCCATATCTGTCAGCATTGCTCCCGCTGTCGGATAGCGATTGGCGGGATTATGCGCCATAGCTCGAATGATGATCTGCTCCAAGCCATCGGGAATATTCGGATTCAGCGTAGACGGCAGTGCCGCCTTGCCATCAATATGCTGGATTGCGATCGCCACGGGAGATTCCCCGTCATAGGGAGGCTTGCCGGTGGTCATTTCGTACATAACCACACCCAGGGCGTACAGATCGGACCGGTTGTCCACCCGACCGCCCTTGGCCTGCTCCGGCGCAATATAATGCACAGAGCCAAGTGCTTCCTTGGTAAGGGTATTGCTTTCGGACATTACCCGTGCAATACCAAAATCCGTCACCTTTACGGATCCGTTTTTCAACACCATCACATTGTGGGGCTTAATATCCCGATGGATGATCCCCCGGCTGTGCGCGTGCTCCAGTGCCTTGGCAATTTGCATGGCAAAATGGAGGGTTTCTCTCCAATTCAGAATTCCCTTCTTCTCCATATACTGCTTCAGGGTAATTCCGTCGATCAGCTCCATGACGATATAATCCGCCTCGTCCGTTGCCGAAACATCGTAAACAGATACGATATTCGGATGACTCAGCATCGCAACGGCCTGACTTTCCGCATGAAAACGGCGGCGGAATTCTTCATCCTTGGAGTATTCTGCCTTCAGAATCTTGATTGCCACCAGTCGGTTCAGCTTATGACACCGGGCCTTATACACCACTGCCATACCGCCGGTGCCAAGGACCTCAAGAATTTCATATCGGTTGTCCAGCAACCGACCTATATATCTATCCATATCCATATATTCTTTCTCCTCTTACCGGTTAGATCCGAACCAAAATACAAGTTACATTGTCCGGTGCACCGCGTTTCTTCGCAATATCCAGCAACTGAACGCAGCATTGCTCTTTGTTTTCCCCGTGGACCACTTCAAAAAGAATTTCCTGCTCGTCCACCATGTTGCTCAGTCCGTCGGAGCACAACAGCAGATGATGCTCCTGCTCCACATCCAGATGGTACAGATCGCACTCAACGATGGCTTCTGTTCCGATTGCACGGGTGATGTAATTCTTTCCGGGATAGGCTCTTGCCTCCTCGGGGGTCAATTCTCCCCGCTGCACCATCAGCTCCACAAGTGAGTGATCTGCAGTGATTTTTTGAATCCCGTTGTCGGTAATTGCATAGGCGCGGCTATCTCCCACATTTACAATGGTCAGCTCCTTTTCCTTGACCAGTGCGGCCACCAGAGTCGTTCCCATACCGGAAAACTCCTCAAATTGCTGACCCTGATCATAAACCGTAAAATTCGCCAGCTTTACCGCAGCCCGCAGCATTTGATCAATTTCTGCCTGCGCCATTTCCTCCGTATATGTTCTGCAGACTTCCTCTACAAACACTTCCGTTGCCAGTTTGCTGGCAACATTGCCGGATTTGGCTCCGCCCATGCCGTCACACACAATACACAGCGTGGCTGTCGGGCTCAGCTCCTTTATTTGGAATGTGTCCTGATTCTGACTGCGAACACATCCGGGGTCTGTAATTCCCCAATATTGCATTTGCCTTCACTCCCTTCGGGTGATTGAATCTTTATCTCTCGCTCTGTTCTTTGGTATATTTTCTTCGCAGCTGGCCGCAGGAAGCATCAATGTCGCCTCCCAGGGTTCTGCGTACGGTTGCCGTAATTCCTGCGTCTTCCAAAGTTTTTTGAAACCGTGCCACGGCATTTTTTGTGCTTGGCCGCAGCGGACTCTCCTCCACATGATTCAGCGGAATCAAATTAAAATGCGCCGGCAGGCCTTTTAATCTGTGAATCAGTTCTTTTGCATGGTCCACAGAATCATTGACCCCATCAATCATGGCGTATTCAAAGGAGATCCGCCGGGATGTCTGAGCATAATAGCGGCGGCAGGCTGCCAGTAATTCCTCGGTGGGATAAGCCTTGTTTACCGGCATGATGGTATTTCGCACAGCATCGTTGGGCGCATGCAGGGACACCGACAAGGTGATCTGCAATTTCCGCTTTGCCAGCTCGTCCATTTTCGGGACCAGACCGCAGGTACTGAGGCTGATATGACGCATGGAAATATTCATACCCTCGGGGCTGTTTACCAGTTCCAGAAACCGCATTACGTTATCAAAATTATCCAAAGGCTCGCCAATACCCATCAGTACAATATGGGAAATCGGCAATCCGGACTCTATTTGCGTAAACAGCACCTGATCCAGCATCTCATGGGGTTCCAGCCGCCGTACCAGCCCGCCTAATGTGGATGCGCAAAAGGCGCAGCCCATCAAACAGCCTACTTCTGAGGAAATGCAGACGGTATTGCCGTAATGGTAACGCATCAGCACCGTTTCCACACAGTTTCCATCGGACAGCCGCCACAAATATTTGATCGTGCCATCCTTTTGGGATTCCTGTCTGCGCACCGCCTCCGGTACACAGAAGGGATAACGCTTTGCCAATTCTTCCCGCAGATTCTGCGGCAGATTGGACATCTCATCGTAGCTTCTGACGCCCTTATGGAGCCATGTATAAACCTGCTTTGCCCGAAAATTCGGCTGTCCCATTTCTTTTAATATAGCACCGATTTCCGGCATGGTCATGGATTTTATGTTCATGCTTTCCTCCGGAGTTTTGCAATGAAAAAGCCGTCCGTATCGTACTGACCGGGAACGAGCACTTGCATACCCGTGGTGTTTTTGGGGAACACCTCAGGCATCTCCAACGGCTCAAGTACAAAATCGTTTCGGTGTGCCAGAAAGGCCTCGATCACAGCCTCGTTTTCACTCCGCACCAAAGTGCAGGTGGAATACAACAGAACACCGCCCGGCTTGACATATTCTGCCTGCTTATTCAGAATCCGCAGCTGAATATGGGGCAGACGTGCCATTTCGGCAGGGTCCTTATAGCGAATGTCCGGCTTTTTACGGATGATTCCATAGCCGGAACAAGGTACATCTGCCAAAACCACGTCCATCTTACCCAGCCATCCGGCATGGTTTTCCGTGGCATCCTGTTCCCGTACTGCCACGCAGTCCAGACCCAGACGGTCAGCACCTTTTTGAATCAAGGTCGTTTTATGCCGATGGATATCACAGGAACGGATTTTTCCCTGATTGCCCATCAGAATGGCCGCCGCGAAGGTTTTTCCTCCCGGTGCTGCACAGCAATCCAGCACCCGCACCGCTTCCCCTTTGGGAATGCCGGCACACATTACGCTCAGCTTGCCGGCGGCATCCTGTACATAGAACAGCCCCTTTTGAAAGGTCTCCAGCTTTTCGATGTTTCCGGTATTGCCCAGAACCAGGCAATCCGGCATCCAGGGATGGGGAAAAGCTGTTACCTCTTCCTGCTTTAGTTCCTCTATCAGTTTTTCTGTACTAATGCGCAGGGTATTGGTCTGCACCACAGTCTGCGGGGTGTCATTGTTGGCCGCCAGCATGGGCTCTACCGCTTCCTGTCCCACATAGTCTGCCAGCAGATCAATCAGCGCCTGGGGATGACTGTAACGGTCCTCCAATGCAGTGGGCTGCTGCAGCGTTCCCTTGGTACGAACCGCATTGCGCAGCACTCCGTTTACCAGTCCCGGTGCAAAGCGCTGTGTGCGGCAATAGTTCTTCACCAGATCCACCGACTCATTGACTGCGGCAGATTCCGGAATTTTGTCCAACTCATAAATTTGATACAGCCCCATGTGGAGAATGTCCCGCACCACAGGATGCAGATCCTTGACCTTTCCGGTCAGAAGCTGCTGCAAGAAGAAATCCAACATTCCCCGATGCTGCAAAACACCGTAGCACAGCCGTGTTGCCAAAGCGGCATCCCGTCTATCCAGTCGGTCCCGGGCGATATAATCTTTCAGTACGCCGTTGGACCATGCTGCCCGTTTCCGGCAGGCAATCAACGCATCCAATGCTGTCTTTCTTGCAGACACGCTTATCCCTCCAATGGGTGTCCCCTAAAATAATCTACGGCAGCCATACGCTTACCGCCTTCCGCCTGCAGTGAGCGAATCTCCAGAATTCCCTCGCCGCAAGCAACCTGCAAACCGGTTTTGGTCAAACCCAAGATTTCTCCCGGAGTTCCCTTTCCTTCCAGCACCGCAGTGGCATGGATTTTGAATTTGGTTCCGGCCAGTTCCGCCGTTGCTACGGGCCAGGGGTGCAAGCCACGAACCTGATTGTGGATTTGGCAAGCAGTTTTTGTCCAGTCAATGGCGCACATGCTCTTATCCAGCATTGGTGCATAGGTTGCCAGACTGGAATCCTGCGGACTGCCCTTTGCCGTTCCCGCCGCAACAGCGCACAGCGTTTTGCTCAACAGTCCTGCGCCCAATACTGCCAGCCGATCCAACAGCTCTCCGGCAGTTTCATCCGGTCCGATGGGCGTCTTTGCCACGTCAATCACATCGCCTGCATCCATCTCCCGACACAGGTACATCGCCGTTACTCCGGTTTCCTGCAAGCCATCCAGCACCGCCCACTGATAGGGAGCAGAACCGCGGTATTGAGGCAAAATACTGGCATGAATATTGATAAAGCCCTTGGGTGCAATATCCAGCACCCGTTGCGGCAGTATCCGGCCATAGGCCACCACCGCTACCACATCCGGCCGAAGCTGACGCAGCTGCTCTACCGTTTCATCCTCCCGAAAATGCTCCGGCTGAAAAACAGGCAGATCATGGTTAAGTGCCACCTCTTTCACGGGAGAAGCTACCAGCTTCATCCCACGTCCCTTGGGCCGATCCGGTTGGGTATAGACCCCCACAACATCAAAACCGTCCTCTAAAATCTTCGATAAACAGATAGCCGCGATCTCCGGTGTCCCCATAAATACAACACGCATAGAAATTCCTCCAACGGAATGTTTAGTCGGACGCCATTTCCTCCTCTGTCAGGAACCGTTCCATGACCTGAGTATACAAAATGCCATCCAAATGATCCAGCTCATGGCAGAAGCAACGGGCAATCAATTCCTCTCCCTCCGCCACATACCAATTGCCGTTCCGGTCCTGCGCCCGAACCTTTGCATAATAAGGGCGTTTTACCAGCCCATACCGACCGGGTACGCTCAGGCAGCCTTCCGCACCTTCCTGTTCTCCGTCGGTTTCCAATATGGACGGATTGATGAGCTCCAGTATTTCTTCTCCGGTGTCCACAATGACCACTCTTCTTAAAATACCGATTTGCGGTGCTGCCAAGCCAACACCGTTGGCCTCCATCAGCGTTTCCGCCATATCCTCCAATAGCTTGTGCAGTTTTCCGTCAAACTTCTCAACCGGCTTACAGACCTTATGCAGTGCCGGCTCCTTGTCGTCTAAAATTTTACGTAACCCCATGATTTTTCCCCTTTATTCGTCCAATCCGTTTACATCCACAAATGCTCCCACGCCCCGGTTTTCCTTGTCCTGCATGAACTGCCGCAGCAAATGGGCAATCAACTGGCGAAGAGGGCGGGTCATTTGACATCGCAGGGTCAGTCTGTAACGGAAATTGTAGTTAATCTTAGGCACTACACAGGGTGCCGGTCCCAAAACGCGGCAGCTTTCTCCCTGATAGGCAGCTTGCTTCAGGCAGGTATTCAGGCTGTCCCGGAATTTTGCAGCACCCCGCAAAACCCGCGCTTCCTCCTGCCCCAAAAATGTAACGGTCGCCAAATCCCCGAAGGGAGGGCACTCCTGAACACGGCGCAGCTGCTGCTCCAGCTCAAAAAAGCCGTCATAATCCTGCCTTGCCGCCAATTCTATGATCTTGTGGTTGGGCACCAGCGTTTGAATCAATGCTTCCCCGGGTGCATCTCCCCGCCCGGCACGTCCAACCACTTGCGTCAGCATATTAAAGGTGGTCTCCGCCGCACGGTAAGAGCCGGAATACAATTCTCTGTCCGCATCCAGCACGCCTACCAAAGTCACGTCCGGCAAATTCAATCCCTTTGCAACCATTTGCGTGCCGATCAGCACAGGAATGCGGTCATTTTGGAAACGGTCCAGAATTTTCTCGTGGGTGTTTAGCGCGCTGACCGTATCCGCGTCCATGCGGGCAATCTCCATCTCCGGGAAAAGCGTCTGCAATTCCTGCTGCGCCTTTTGGGTTCCGGTTCCCACACGTTTCAAAGGCCCGGAACATTGGGGGCATCTGGCAGGTACCGGAACGGAATATCCGCAATAATGGCACATCAATCGCTCATTGGCGCTGTGGTAGGTCAGCTTTGCACTGCATCGGGTACATTCCGGAGCTTCCCGACAGTCCACACAAACCAGCGCACGGCTATTGCCCCGACGGTTCAGAAACAGAATGCTCTGTTTTCCGCCGGCGTGGGTTTTCCCGATGGCATCCTGCAATTCCCAGCTGAATATGGAGTCATTTCCGTTTTTCGCTTCCTCTCCCATGTCCACAATGGAAACTCTGGGCAGAGCACGTCCGCCAAAGCGGTTTTTCAAGGTATACAGCTGATAATCCCCATTTTTCGCCCGGAACATACTTTCCACCGATGGTGTGGCAGAACCCAGCAGCACCAGTGCATTTTCCCGAATTCCCCGCCAGATGGCCACCTCTTTGGTGGAATATCTAGGAGAATTTTCGGACTGATAGGAGTGTTCTTGCTCCTCATCCATAATAATGATCCCAAAGTCTGCACCGGGTGCAAATACCGCACTGCGGGTACCCACTACCACCTTGGCTTCGCCGGAAGCGATCCGCTTCCATTGATCATTGCGCTCACCGGCCGGCAGACTGCTGTGCTGTACCGCCACACGGTTTCCGAAATGTGCTGCCATAAGGCTTAAAAGCTGGGGCGTAAGGCCAATTTCCGGCACCAAAAGCAATGCACTTTTGCCATCGTCCAGACAACGCTGGATCAGCTTCAGATAAACCGCTGTTTTGCCGGAGCCTGTAACACCGTACAGCAATGCCACACCCGGCTTTTCCCGGTGCATCTGCTCTTCCAGACCGCAATAGGCGGTCTGCTGCTCTTCATTGAGCACCAAAGGGCCGTCCAGCACCGCCGGACGGATTTCCCGACAGCGCAGAACCTGCTTGTCCGACAGCTCCAAATACCCCAGTTCCACCAGTCGGTTGACTGTGGCTGCAGTCGCTCCGGTGTAGTAGCACAGCTCCTTCACCGATACACTGCCCAGACTGCACATCAGCTCCAACACGCTTTTCTGCATGGCTGCAGTTTTGGGGCGATGGGACGCAAACTCCATTGCCTCTTCTGCCGAAGCCGCCAGGGTCGCAATTTTCTCCGTCTTATCCCGGGTCTGCCGCAACAGACTGACCTTGCCGGAAATCCATTTCTTTTTCAGCAGATATTGCACTGCTGTGTGGAATTCCTCCTCATCGGGCACTACATTTCGCAAGATGTGCTCTTCTGCCTGACCACCCATATTTTCCAGGCAAGTCAAAAGCGCCAGAGCATTTTCCTGACGGAAGCTTTTTTCTTTCCATTGGGTATCTTCCGTCAAGCGATAGGTATTCTTTTCCTTGAACCACAGACCTGCCGGCAGCATGACGCGAACCGCCTCATAAAAGGTACAGAAATATCTTTCCCTCACAAAGGCCGCCAAACGCAGCATGGTCGGTGACAGCAGGGATTCTTCGTCCAGCACCTGTTCCACCGCCTTGAGTCCGTGGGCATCGCCGGCTTCCAACGACAACACCACACCCTCACAGCGGCGATTGCCCCGGCCGAAGGGTATCATCACCCGTTGTCCGGGCGACAGAACCATTCCTTCGGGAATGGCGTAGGAATAGGGCTTGTCAATGGCAAAATTCGCCGCCGAAACAGCAATTTTTCCAATCATGGCCCCTTCCTCCTTTTTATTCTGCGTATTCTTCCTTTAATGTGGCAGTCAGCTTTCCGTCTGCTACTTCCCAAATAGCCAGTGTCACCGGCTTTTCTGTCAATTCTTCGTTGTAAATCTCTGCATCCTCAGCAATTTGGCGTGCACGCTGTGCAACCACGTTCACCAGCAGGTAACGACTCTCAATATTCTTCAGCAAATCTGCTACAGGTGGGTACAACATATTCATTTCCTCCATTATTTCATATCTGCCGCCTGGGCAATGATATGTAAGATTTTATCGGCACAGGCTTGCGCCTGGTCGTTGACAACAACGTAATCGTATTTTTCCTTCTGCTCCAGTTCCCATTTGGCCCGTTCCAGCCGCATGGAGATCTGATCCTCCGGCGTATCACCGCGACCACGCAGACGGCGTTCCAGCTCCTCCCACGATGGCGCTTCGATAAAAATCAAAATCGCATCCGGCCGCTTCTTCAAAACATTAAACGCACCAACGGGTTCAATATCCAGAATCATGTGGCCGCGCTTCAGTTTTTCCTCTACCTCTTTCACGGGCGTACCGTAATAATTGCTATTGTGGGCATCGTATTCCAGGAAAGCATCCTGGGCAATCATGTCCTCAAACTGCTCTTTGGTGACGAAGTAGTAGCTGACACCGTCCTGTTCACCCGGGCGGGGTCTGCGCGTGGTGGCAGAAACGGAAAACAGCAGATCCGAGCGACCGGACATAACTTTTTTCAGCACAGTGCTTTTTCCAACGCCGGACGCGCCGGAAATAATAAACAGCTTTCCTTCTGACATCAGCCTTTTTCCCCTTCCTCTTCCTGTTTTTCTGTCCATCGGGCAGACAGGGTTTCCGGTGCAACCGCCGACAAAATCACATGGTCCGTGTCCATGAGCAGTACCGTTTTGGTCTTGTGACCGTAGGATGCGTCGATGAGCATTCCTCTGTCTCTCGCTTCCTGCACCAAACGCTTAATGGGTGCAGAATCCGGTGTCACAATGGCCAGCAGCCGCGAAGCCGCAATCATGCTTCCAAAACCAATATTCATCAACTTCATGATGTCACCTTACTCAATATTCTGGGTTTGTTCTCTGATTTTTTCCAATTCTGCCTTGATATCCACCACAATCCGTGCCAACTTCACATCCGTGCACTTGGAGCCAATGGTATTTGCTTCCCGATTCATTTCCTGCAGTAAAAAGTCCAGCTTCCGTCCGACAGCACCGCCGGCAGTCAGCATTTCGTTCATCTGTGCCAAATGACTTCTCAGACGGACGGTTTCTTCATCCACCGCCACCTTATCTGCAAAAATCGCAGCTTCCGTCAAAATCCGGCTCTCATCAATGTTCGTGGCAGCCAGCACTTCCTTCAGCTTGCTCTCCAGTCGGGCACGGTAATCCACAACGGTTTGGGCATTACCCTGCTCCACTTGTGCAACCAGCTCCAAAATGGTATTCCCGCGGCTTCGCAGATCTGCATCCAGTGCCTGTCCTTCGGTATGGCGCATAGCGTCATACCCTTCCAGTGCCTGTGCAACCACTTCCAGCAAATCCTTTTGCAGTTGCTCCTCATCCACCTGGGGCTTCTCTACCGAGAACACCTCCGGCAGACGGGACATGGTCGAAACACTGATGTCATCCACAATACCGTACTGGGTCGCCATTTGTCGCATTGCCGCTAAGTATCCTTTCAAAACCGCCTCGTTCAAGGTAACGGTAGTATCCTCGGAAGCTTCCGATTTTAAGGAAACATACACATCTACCTTACCTCTGGAAACCGCGGCCTTTACTGCCTGCTTTACTGCCTCTTCTGCAAAGGACAATGCGCGGGGCAGCTTCACGCTGCAATCCAGATAGCGATTATTCACCGAGCGAAGCTCCACTGTAAATTCTCTGCCATTGACAGTAGCAACGGCGCGGCCGTAGCCGGTCATACTTTTAATCAAGGTCTCAATCCCCTTTATCCATGGACTTTTCGTCCGTCATTACCCGTTTGTAACGGTTACCTCTATATTCTTGGCCGCACCGTACTCACCCACGACGCTTTCAAACTGCGGGTTAATTACCACAACGATGGCTTTATAATATGCCGTACCAACAGTAGCACCGGTCATCTCCACATGAACCTTCAAGTCCTCAGACCGCAGCTTCTCGATCTTCTCTGCCGGACCGCGGACGGAAACGGTCAGTTCCCGATTGGCGACGGTGGCTTTCATTCCGCTGCTGAGATTGATACACTCGATGTTCCTGACTGTAAACTTCTTTGTCTGCAAGTCGTTGGGAATATCAATCTTAACGATGACCTCAATGGTGCTCTCACCGGTAATGGTGGTGATTCCTTCCGGCAAGGTGACGGGGAATACCAGTTCGGTGTCCTCGGGAACTTCCTTCAGCCGAATGGGTCCTACCTTCAAAGATTCCAGCTTGTTCAGCAGATTTTCATTTCCCACCACTTCTATGGTTTCCAACACCTTATCGTCCAGATATGGGGTCAGCTTGCTGTTGCCGGCTGTCAGTCCGCCGCCGAACTCCACGTCCAGCTCCACGCTCACCGTCTTTTTAGGCTTGATCGGCAGGGTGTATTCTACCTGCTCCTGCCCTTCCTGAGGCTTGATCCACTTGCTTTCCACCGGATTGCCATCCTTGTCGCACAAGATATAACCAAACTTCTGACTGATGGTATCTGTCTGTCCTTCCACATTGACGTTCACCTTTGCGGTGACAATGTTTTTAACCACATCTGCAGGACCGTAAACGGTGATTTTCTCGTAATTCAGTGTAGCCTCCTCCCACAGCACCTCGTAGCCCTCCGGCACCTTGCCGCTGGGAATCGGTTCTACCTTGACCTCTTGAAAACCGCGCTCCGCCACCGGAAGCATAATTTGCTGCGGTGTCTGACTGACGATCTCAAATGCGTTATTCGGCACCCCCTCGGGGTAACGGTCAATATAATAGCTTAACTGCTGATTGCCAGGTCTGTTGATTTTCGACAAATCCGCCTTGACCACAATATTGCCGGAATTCAGCTTGACCATATCCGTCCGGTTACCGGACAGACGCAAGGTAACTGTCGGCTTTGTATCCGAAAGCAGCATCAGCCCTTTATCATGGAGGATGGTCTCATCAATTTGTACCGTTACATCATAGAAGGTCTCTTCCCATTCGGGATTGACCACCGTGACCACATATATCCACAAACCAATGGAAATCAATGCCGCCAGAAGAGCATAAAACGCTTTTCTTTTCATTTTTGCTCCCCCTTCTTGGTGATTTTCTTCCACGTATTCTGCACACGCGTCCGCAGAGTCTCCTGCGTGGTATTATCCTCCGGACACAGCTCGTGAATCAGCAGCCGTTCCAGCGTCTGCGGTGCCAAATGCCGCTTCAGCATACCGCCAACCGCCACAGATACCGTACCCGTTTCCTCGGATATCACCACAACTACAGCATCGGACGCTTCACTCATGCCCACACCGGCCCGGTGACGGGTTCCCAGGTCTGCATTCAGCCGTTCGCTGGCAGACAGTGGCAATACACATCCTGCCGCAACAATACGGCCATCCCGAACGATCATCGCACCGTCATGAAGTGCTGCTTTTGGGAAGAAGATATTGCGTATCAACTGCTCGGATATCTGTCCGTCAATTTTTGTGCCGGTCTTGATGTATTCATCCAAACGATTGTCTCGCGCAAATACGATCAGCGCGCCGATCCGTTCCCTGCTCATCACTTCGCAGGCGGCTACGGTTTGGGCCACAATCGGTGCCATTTCCTCGCCGGGCTTTCCCATGCCCATAAATTTATGCAATTTCATATTGCCCAAATGGTCCAGCATCCGGCGCAGTTCCGGCTGGAACAGGATGACCAGAGCAATCAATCCGACCTGAAGGAACTGGTTCATAATAAAGCTGAACGCATATAGATTCAGCCAATCCGCCAACCATGCTACCACCAAAATCGCGATGATCGCTTTTGCAATCCGGCTGGTGCCGGCGGTGCGAACCAACGGCAATAACCGGTACAGCAGGTATGCTACAATCAGGATATCCAGATAATCTGTCCACTGCATTCTGGTAATCTGTTGGAACATTTCTTGTAAGGTATTCATCATCCTCATTTACCTCTTTTCCAGACTCACATGCCACTTTTCTTAAAAAATTGTATACCAAGCCTATTATCCGTTCTATTATAGCAGATTTGACCTGTAATGGCAATGCTGTTTCGCAAAAATTTTTCATTCATTCCTCCTTTATTCTCCGAATTCCTCGTTCTAACGCCAAAATTTGGCAAAAGTCAGCGTTATGACCAAAGCTGACACGCACTGTGCCGGTATTTCGTGTGCCCGCACTTTCATGTGCCAGCGGTGCGCAGTGCAATCCTGCCCGTACGCAGATGCCCTGCTGTGCCAATTTCTGCGCCATTTCCTCGCAGTCCATATCCGGCACAAAAGAGACCGTCCCTCCCTGATGGGCTCCTGAAAATACACGAAATCCGAACCCAGCCAACAATCTGCCGCACAGCTGTGCTGCTTTTTGCTCCCGTCGGCAAATTGTTTCTATTCCGCTTTGGCGTAAATACTGCAAGCCTGCCCACAGACCGCTGATACCGGGCACATTGAGTGTCCCTGCCTCCGCCCGGTCCGGCAGAAATGCCGGCATGGTCTGTAGCTCCGACTCGCTTCCTGTTCCACCCGCCAATAACGGCTGCGGCAACCGATTGCAAAGTAATATTCCCGTACCCTGAGGACCCAACAGCCCCTTATGACCGGGCATGGCAATAAAATCTGCCTGTAATGCGTTAAGGGAAACAGGCAATATCCCCGCAGACTGCGCCGCATCGATTATAAACGGAATCCCGTATTGCCGGCAAAGTGTGGCCATCTGTTCCACAGGCAGAATATATCCGAACACATTGGAAACGTGGGTAAAAACTGCCGCCTGTGCGCCTTTTTTTAATTCTTTCTCAAAGCTTTCCAGTATTTCCTCCCAACAAAACAGCTCCCTGCCGGCTATGCGGATATCTGCTCCCAGCAGATTCAGCGGACGTGTGACCGCATTGTGCTCAAAACCGGAAATTACCACCCTATCCCCCGGCTTTACCAAGGTGTGTATGGCAATGTTCAGGCCATGGGTACAGTTGGAGGTAAACACCACCTGCTCCGGATTGCAGTCAAACATATCAGCGGCAGCTTCCCGGCAGTTAAAAACCTCCCTCCCCGCCTCCTCTGCTGCAGCATATCCGCCTCTGCCGGGATTGGCACAGCGGTACATGGCTTTACAAACCGCCTGATATACCCCGGCGGGTTTTTGAAAGGAAGTTGCACCATTATCCAGATAGATCATAACGCCTGTTCCTCCGCCTTTCCGCTTTCGTCAATTGCATATACCTTGCCGTAAGGCGCCTGCTTCCGACGCAGCAGCTCCACAGCAATCGGTGCATCCATGTCCTGCAGGCGCAAACAATAGCTGCAGCCCCGTTCCGATAAAAATTTCGGTGTACGTTGCAGCCGGCAGGAAATATTTCCTTCCCGCAGAACCCGTTCTCCCTTCTGTGCAAAGGTCACGGAGCGAAAGGTAATTAACCATTCCTTTTTCATATTGATCCCTCCCCACACAAACTATGCGACAGTTTTCGCCTTTGTGAGAATGCGCCGAAAAAGAATCCTTCCCAACAGGAATAAACTGTTCCAAAAACTGGTAATATAGCTACAAGATTTGTAAGACAGGAGGCAAAGTGTATGAGAAAGCAAGTCAAACTCGCCCTCATTGGTTCCAGTGTGGCGGCAGCCACCTTGGCATTGTCCCATGGAATCGCAAAATACTTTGTAGGCATTGCCATGAACCGAAAAATACCGCCCCATCCCACAAGCGTGGAACGGCGCATTGCCGGCAGCTGTGTGGATGAAGCCCTCTTGAATAAAATGCGG
Organism: Oscillospiraceae bacterium; assembly: GCA_015067635.1. Classification (GTDB taxonomy): domain Bacteria; phylum Bacillota; class Clostridia; order Oscillospirales; family Oscillospiraceae; genus Faecousia. Next base: position 21,678 of record SVMA01000016.1, read on the forward strand.
CAAGCCGGACAGCAGCTTGCCGCCATTCCTCATAAAACCGCCGGAATCCGCGGACGCGACGGTATCCGCCTCTTTGGGCATTGGATGCCGGTAGACGCACCGAAGCGCGTCATCATCGCCATGCACGGATGGCGTTCTTCCTGGGATAATGATTTTGGCATGGTGGGAGATTTTCTGAGAAATAATGATTGCAGTGTGCTCTACGTGGAACAGCGCGGTCAGGGAAAAAGCGGTGGCAAATACATGGGCTTCGGTCTGGTGGAGCGCTATGATTGCCTGGATTGGATCCACTGGGTGAATCGGCAAACCGGCGGTGAGATTCCCGTCTATCTTTGCGGTGTCTCCATGGGTGCTTCCACTGTGTTGATGACATCCGGTCTTGTCTTGCCACCGAATGTGCGGGGCATCATTGCAGATTGCGGCTATACCTCCCCTGCTGCGATTTGGGAGCATGTGGCCAGACGTCATCTGCATTTGTCCTACCGAATCTGCGGCGGTCCCGTCAACCGACTGGCAGGAAAAAGAATCCGCATGGCGGTAGATGCCGAAACCTGTCCCCTGGCACTTTCCCGCAGTCAGGTTCCGGTGCTTTTCATCCACGGTACGGAAGACCGGTTTGTCCCCATCGAAATGACTTTCGAGAACTATAAGGCATGTGCTTCTCCAAAACAGCTGTTTGTCGTACCCGGTGCGGCCCATGGAATGAGCTATCTGACAGACCAAAAAGGTTACGAAGCAGTGGTGCAAAATTTCTGGAATTCTTTCGACAAAAAACTTTCCTGATTTCAGAAAATTCTTCTTGCTTTTTCCCAGAAAGTGTATTATACTATCAAACAAAGCACCAATGCCGGTGTGATGGAATGGTAGACGTAGTGGACTCAAAATCCACCGCTGGCGACAGCGTGCCGGTTCGAGTCCGGCCACCGGCACCATGAAACGGGTCATCCCTTCAGGGATGACCCGTTTCATAATTGTCATGGAGAGGATTCGAACCGATGTAAATGCAACAGTCCGGTGGACTGTTGCGCGCGACGGCTCGACGGAGCGCATCCTTAATTTTCGCCAGGGCGAAAATGCAACTCGAGTCCGGTCACCGGCACCAAAAAACCTGAATGGGAATGCATTCAGGATTTTTCACTTTTGCCTATCCCACAAAAGCCTCCTCTTGCAAATTCTGTGTTCTTGGCATATAATGTGCAATGACGAAAGAAGGTGTGTTCCATGAAGGGCTGGAAACATTTCAAAACGATCACCCGCCACCGTATGCTTGTGCTGGCCGGTTGCTTTCGCGTTGGTCTGTACCGTCAGGGTCTGACCCACGATTTGTCCAAATACTCTCCCACGGAGTTCCGAATCGGCGCCCGCTACTATCAGGGTACCCGCAGTCCCAACGCCGTAGAGCGTCAGGAAAAGGGTTTCTCCGAAGCATGGATGCATCACAAGGGCCGCAACCGTCACCACTACGAATACTGGACGGATATGAATCGCCAAACCAGATGCTACGAGCCGGTGCAAATGCCCCGCCGCTATCTGGTAGAACAGATTATGGATCGCCGCGCCGCCTGCATGGTGTATCAGGGGGATGCTTATACCGACGCCTCTGCCTATGATTATTTTATGGCCAGCCGGGAACGTGAGCTTATGCACCCCGAAAACCGAAAAGAGCTGGAGTTCCTTTTGGGGATGCTGGCACAGCAAGGTGAAGCCGCCACTTTTCACTACATTAAGAACCATGTTCTGGCCGGAAAACCTTATCCCTGGGAAGGAGAATCTTAATCTTTTTTCCAGCAACGCATAAAAAATTCCTTTTCAGGAATAATAATGACAGGTCGGGAAAATTTTTAGCAAAACAGGAAAAAACTTCTTGACTTTTCAGGGAAGATGGGTATAATAATATCCGCATAGAGGATTTGTGTAACGGTAGCACACCGGACTCTGACTCCGTTTGCGGGGGTTCGAATCCCTCATCCTCTGCCAATAAAAATGCTCACCCTATCGGGTGGGCATTTTTATTCGCTTCGGCTGGGGATTCGAAAGGGCGGTACCAGTGGGCACACTGGTGTAAAAAGTGTCCGGTGGACTGTTGCGCACAGCAGCTCATCAGTGAACAATCATACTTTTCACGGGGGCTTTTTATTGACAAAGCCCGCATAACTTTCGCAATGCGGGCTTCTTTTAATCTATACGGACGCCTACTACCACAAAACGGCCGTCAATATCACCGTCGGGGTTTCTTACAGTATACTCACAGGTGGACAGGCAGATAAGCTTATCTCCGAACTTAGGCGTAATACCCGTATCGTAAAAGCTGGCGCCCTGATAGGCATTCTTCCCTGTAAAGGCCGCGCCCTTTATATCCGCAATAAACTGGTCAAACTCTTCCTCAGTGGCAAAGTCATTCATGCGGTGATAGGGATAGCCCCAGGGCGTTCCCTCCCCTGTGCGCAATGTGCCGCAGGTTTTAAAAACCGCAAAAATCTGATAGGTATGGGGCTCTTCATACAAGGACTGGAAAGTAAAGGTCGGATGCTTTTCCCAGTAGGATTTCTCATCGTAACTGGTCAGATTCCGGAACATTCCGCCGGTTTTCATGTAGTGCCCGTAAATCACCAGATTGTCTGAAGGCTTGAATACATCACAGCTGTTGGGAATATACGGACAGCCGGATTTGTTGGTCTGCTTGTAAAAATCGCGATCCAGATAAAAATCCTCCCGCCCGGGGGACTGCATCACGGGATAGCTGATTTTTACTCCGTCCACCTCCAGCCAGCCGACCAAATCATGATTCCTTTCATAGATGGGTTTCAGGACCGGATGTACAGTCTGCGGTTGGGGCTGTGTGGGGTCTGTATCGGGTGTGTCCTCATTACCGGACGGCTGTGTGGGTTGTATGTTCTCCCAGCCGTTTTGATAGATACCGTCCAATTCCTGATAATCGCCTTCCGCTTTTCCCACTTCCATAAAATATCCCAACAAATAGATGCCGCTGAGCAAAAACACCGCAGCCAAAATCCCAATCAACGCATAGAGTACTCCCCTGCGCATTCCGGGCTTCTTAACCGGTTCGGTGACGATTTCTTCTTCCGGTTCGTTATTCTGCTTCAACAGTTCATCCCGCTTTTTATCCATAGAATTATTTCCTTTCGTTGGGCTTTTGTATATCATACTGGATTTTTTGCAGAAAGTAAAGTAAATCTTCAAAAGTCTCCTGCAGAAGCGGATATCACCATCTTTGCAGACTCTTCTTGACTAATAATTGATATTTGGTATAATAAACAGAAAACTTCCATAGCTTTTAGGAGGAAATTATGCGCGGAATACCTTCCCTCATTACCGATATTCGAAAAAAAGTCTTTACGGAAGTCGCCCGAATGGCCTATAACGGCGGCGACTATACCACCGCTGAGGACTTGCCATATATCATTATCCCCGGTGACCGGCCCTTGCATCGCGAATCTATTTTTTTGGAGCGAGCCATCGCCGGCGAACGGGTGCGTCTTGCCATGGGTCTGCCCATCCGTCCCGTCCAAAGCCGCCACCTGATGACGGAAGGAATGGATGCTGCCGCGATTGCAGAGGCATACTATGAGCCGCCCCTGGTCAATATCATTCCTTATGCCTGCCATGCCTGTCCTACCAATCAATATCGGGTCACAGAAAGCTGTCAGAACTGTTTGGCGGCCTCCTGTCAAAAGGTTTGCCCCAAGGATGCGATTTCCTTCGTCAACGGAAAAAGCTACATATATCCGGATAAATGTATCAAATGCGGCAAGTGCGCCAACGCCTGCCCCTATCACGCCATCATTCACCTTGACCGGCCCTGTGCAAGCGCCTGCGGCATGGATGCCATCGGCTCGGACAAGGACGGGCGGGCGGTCATCGATCAGGATAAATGCGTTTCCTGCGGTCAGTGTCTGGTATCCTGCCCCTTCGGTGCCATTGTGGATAAGGGACAAATTTTCCAGGTCATCCAATCCATCACCAAGGGCGACAAGGTGATTGCCATTGTTGCGCCCGCCTTTATCGGTCAGTTTGGCAAACACTCCACCCCCGGCAAGTTTATTGCCGCTATGAAAAAGCTGGGCTTCTCACGTATCGTGGAGGTTGCTGTGGGTGCGGATATGTGTACCATTGAGGAAGCAAGGGACTTTTTGGAGAAGGTTCCCACAGAGCAGAAATACATGGCTACTTCCTGCTGTCCTGCATGGCATTCCATGATATATAAGCTCTTCCCCAGCGAGTCTAAAAACATCTCCATGACCTTGACGCCCATGGTATTTACCGCCCGGTTGATGAAAAAAGAATATCCCGGCTGCAAGGTGGTCTTTGTAGGACCCTGCGCCGCGAAAAAGCTGGAGGCCATTCGCGCGGATATTCGTTCTGACGTGGATTTTGTGCTGACCTTTGAGGAACTGCAAGGTATGTTCGAGGCCAAGGAAATTGATTTTGAGACCATTGAGCCCCTGTATGACCTGAACGAAGGCACTGCCGCCGGCCGCGGATTTGCTGTTTCTGGCGGTGTGGCCGGTGCGGTGAAAAACCTGATTCAGCAGACGAATCCCGAGGTGGAGGTAAAAACCGCCCGTGCGGAAGGTCTTGGGGACTGCCGGAAAATGATGCTTCTGGCAAAAGCCGGAAAATACGACGGCTATTTGTTGGAAGGCATGGCCTGTCCCGGTGGCTGTGTCGCTGGAGCCGGCACACTTCTTCCTGTGGAGCTGGCTTCTGCTGTGGTAGGACGTTACCAAAAGGAAGCGGATACGGAAAGTCCTCTGGAAAGTGCCTACCGTGACCGGGGACACACACTGGATTAATGTACAATCATAACCACCGGCCGTGCCGGTGGTATGCACAGGCCCCCTCAGGGCCTTTTACTAGCCGAGCCTATAGGCTTATCGAATTATCTTTCGCTTGCGTGCAGTGCCATACCACCGCAGATGCGGTTAAGTACGCACCGAAGGCCCCCTTGTGTAAAGGGGGCTGTCACCGCATTGCGGTGACTGGGGGATTGTCTCTATGAGAACAACCCCTCCGAGCAAAATCAAAGATTTTGCCCACCTCCCCTTACACAGAGGAGGCTTACCGCTGCGGCAGGAATGGGCATACCGGAAGCTTTTTGGAACCACCAGCAGTGCTGGTGGTTTTCTCTTGCAAAAAAACGGACCTGTTGCCTTGGCAACAGGTCCTCATTATTTACAGTACTTTGGATAAGAAATCCTGCAATCTGGCATTCTGCGGATGGTCGAATACATCCTCAGGCGAACCGCCCTCTAGAATCTTACCCTCATCCATAAAGAGCACCCGATTTCCTACCTCTTTGGCAAAGCCCATTTCATGGGTGACCACCACCATGGTCATGCCGGTGTTGGCCAGTTCCTTCATAACGGACAGCACCTCACCAACCATTTCCGGATCCAACGCAGAGGTCGGTTCGTCAAAGAGCATGACCTCCGGCTCCATCATAAGCGCACGCACAATGGCCACACGCTGCTTCTGTCCGCCGGAAAGCTGAATGGGATAGGCATCTGCACGGTCTTCCAATCCAACCCGCTTCAGCAAGGCCAAGGCCTTTTCCTTTGCCTCTGCCTTGTTCATTTTCTTGACCTTCACCGGAGCCAAAATCATATTGTCCAAAACAGTCTTATGGGGAAACAGATTGAAATGCTGGAACACCATGCCCATTTTCTGACGGTGCTTATCGATGTTCAGCTTTACCACACGTCCACTGCTGTTACGGATCTTCTTTTTGGTGATATCCACTCCGTTAAAGATTATGCTGCCATCAGTGGGCTCTTCCGTCAGATTCAGGCTGCGCAGCAAGGTGGATTTTCCGGAACCGGAAGGTCCGATGACCACCATAACGTCCCCTTTATAAATATCCACAGAAACATCATCCAGGGCCTTGATTTCGCCATGGTTGAAGTGCTTTTTCAGGTTTTGGACAGAAATCAGACAATCAGCGCACATTTCCACGGCTCATCCTCCTTTCGAAATAGGCAATGATCTTGGATGTAGGGAAGCACAGACAGAAATAGATGGCTGTTGCAATGAGCAGGGGCTCCATAATCGTAAAGGTAGCCGCACGCACATCATTCACTGCTGCCATAATATCCGGTACACCGATGGTATAGGCGATAGCCGATTCCTTGATGATTACCACAAATTCGTTGGCTATCGCCGGCAGGATATTCCGCACCGCCTGGGGCAGAATGATGTGAAGCATCGTCTTGCTCTTGGACAGTCCCAGACTCCGGGCGGCTTCAGACTGGCCACCGTCGATGGACTGGATACCGGAACGGATGATCTCACACAAATAAGCCGCCGAATTCATGCTCAGCGCCACCACGCCGGGAACAAATCGCTCAAATCGGATAAACCCGAACAGCATCATCTTGGGCAACACGATCACATGCTTGTTGAAAAGGCCGAAATAGATGATCATGATCTGCACCAGCACGGGAGTGGAACGGATAATTTCCACATAGCAGCTGGCCAAAAACGCAATCGGGTTGATCTTGCTGAGTGTCAGCAAAAAGCCCTTGCCGCGCAAACGACCGTTTCTGTCCACACTCAGGAAACGGAACGGACGAAAATCGCTCATCTTGGCAATTGCCAGGATAATGCCGAGAATAAAGCCGAAAATAACCGTAAACAATGCCAAAAGCACCGTAACGATCAGGCCCTCTTTAAAACGTTCTGCATACTGGAATGCTTTTTCAAATCCGGATGCAGTAATCAGATTTCCCATAAATGTTCTCCTACTTCAGATAAACGCACCATTCCTCCCCACTGTAAGTGAGGAGGAATTGGTAAATTCTCAATTAGCCGAGGCCTTCGGTGGGGATATTGCCTTCCTCATCCAGCATGCCTTCGTACTTCTCACCGGCTGCCAGAGCATTGGCCTTCTCCAGATACTGAGCAAAGGTGCCTTCGTCAACGCACTTCTTAATCGCTTCGTTGACATACTTCAGCAGTTCTTCATTGCCCTTTGCAACACCGACGATATTTCCATCGTTCTCATAGGGAACCTCGCAGACAATGTGCAGGTTGGGGTACTGCTTCTTGTAAGATTCAGCCACATCCCATTCCACATAAGCGCCGTCCAGAGAGCCATTGATCACTTCCGCAATGATCTCGGTAGCCTTGACCAGAGTAACCTGCTCGGCATCTGCGCTGTACTGCAGAGCCAGTTCCTGCTGGATCGTACCACTCTGTGCGCCGACAGAGATGCCTGCCTTATTGGCAGAAGCCAGATCGGGGAACTGTTCAGCCTTGTCAGTCGTGGTGACGAAAGCCTGCTTGCCGCCATAGTAGATTTCAGAGAAGTCCATCTTCTCGGCACGCTCGGGCTCAGGAGACAGACCGGCCACTGCCAAGTCAGCAGAACCTGCGGCCATCTCACCGAGGATACCGTTGAAGTCAACAGGGACGACTTCCAATGTCAGACCAAGGTAGTCAGCGATGTACTGTGCCAGATACATATCGAAGCCAGCCAGCTCGGGCTTACCCTCGTCGTTCAGTGCGTAGAACTCATAGGGTGCATAGTCGGGCGAAGTAACTACGGTCAGGTAGCCTTCCTTTACGGTGGTCAGATTAAACTTGTTGGTGCCTGCAGGTTCTTCCTCAGCGGCAGTGCAGCCTGCAAAGACGGTCAGGGCCATCAGGATGGCCAGGAATAATGCCAGATACTTTTTCATAATTTTATTCTCCTTTTCTTTTCCCTTGCGGGTAACTTTTATGGTTGAATAATACCACGAATATTATTCATCGTCAAGTGCATAAGTATACAAATAATCATTTAATTTTCTTTATTGTTATGGAAATTATGCACAAAAACCGCTAAAATTAGAAAAATCATGCATGAATATCATGTATATATCCTTGTATATATTCCGTGTAATTGTATATCCCCTCTGCCTTTTTACTCTTCCAGCAGACAGACCGCATGGCAGGAAATTCCTTCCAAATTTCCGGTAAAGCCCAAACCTTCCTCAGTGGTTGCTTTCACATTGATCCGTTCGGGCAGGACCTTCAAGGCTTTCGCAATGTTCTCCTGCATCTGCGGGATATAACCGCCCACCTTGGGTCTCTGGGCGATCAACGTTACATCCACATTGCTGATTTTATATCCCTTTGCTTCCACCTTCTGCGCCACCAGGCACAAAAGCTTCAGCGAATCCGCATCTTTATAGGCCGGATCCGTATCCGGAAAATGATAGCCAATATCCCGCAAGCCGGCTGCTCCCAGAAGGGCATCGGAAACTGCATGGAGCAGTACATCCGCATCGCTGTGCCCCAAAAGCCCCTTTTCATAGGGAATGTTCACACCGCCCAGAATTAAATTCCGTCCTTCCACCAGCTTGTGTACATCATAACCGTGTCCAATTCTCACGTAGCATCCTCCAGCAGTAACTCTGCAATCTTCAAATCCAAAGGCGTAGTGACTTTAATATTTCGCTCGTCACCTTCCACAATTTTTACAGGCATTCCCAGCCGTTCCACCGCAGAGCAGTCATCCGTGACTGCCGCACCCTCTTCACGCGCCTTGTAAAGTGCGGCCTTCAGCAGGTCAACATCAAAGGCCTGCGGCGTTTGCACTGCCCGCAGAGTGCTTCTGTCCGGCGTTTCCGTCACCACACCGTCCCGCACCACCTTGACAGTATCCTTAACCGGAATTGCCGGTGCAGCCGCCCCGCAGGCATTGGCCGCCTTTACTGTGCGAGCGATGACCTGCTGTGTGATCAGCGGACGGGCACCGTCCTGAATTGCCGCCAGCCGAATATTTTTGGACAGCGCGCTCAAACCGATTTCCACCGAATCCTGCCGACCGTCACCGCCAACGGTTACTGCCGTCACTTTGTCAAAGCTCCGGCACAGCTCCATAATGGGTGTCACCAGATCCTGACGCGTCACGATCACGATTTCCCGAATGACATCACTTTCCTGAAATGTGCGAACGGTACGCTGAATCATCGGCACACCGCCCAACGGCGCCATCACCTTATCAATGCCGCCCATACGGGAAGCCGTTCCTGCCGCCACGATCACCGCGCCGCAGGACATCCGTCCGGTACGTCTCTCCACCGCCTTGATTATCTTGGAAATATCCATATTACATCTCCATAATGAGTTTTTTGAAATACTCACCGCGAACCATGAAATTTTTGAACTGATCAAAGGCCGCAGAAGCAGGGCTCATAAGCACGATATCTCCCGCCTGTGCTGCGGCAGCTGCCGCGCGTACTGCGGATGTAAAATCTCCACAATCCACGATTTCCGGCTTGTTTCCGGTGCATTTCTCCACTGCTTCCCGAATCAGCGGACCGGTAGCTCCGCCTAAAAACAATTTTTTTACATGGGCGCAAATTTCCGGTCCCAACATGTCATAGGGAATGTGCTTATCGTAGCCTCCGGCAATTAAAATGACCTTTTCATCAAAGCTGCGCAACCCGGCAATGGTGCGGCTGGGAGAAGATGCAATGGAATCATTGTAATACTGCACTCCATCCTTGATGCGCACCAGCTCAATCCGATGCTCCACGCCGCCAAAGGTTTTTGCCACAGTTCTGACGGTATCGTCAGAAACCAACCCCTCTACCGCCAGCATTGCTGCCATATAATTTTCAATGTTGTGAACACCGGGCAGAAGAATGTCCTTGGTGTCCAAAACCGGGTAACCGTCCCGACAAATCACACCGTCCGTCAGACACATTCTTCCCTGCCCCATGCGGGAAAAAGCCTTGGTTACGCCATTGCCACGCAAAGGTGCCGTAATGGCATTATCTGCGTTAATGACCAAGATGCCGTCATTATCCTGAAAACGGTAAATATTTTTCTTGGCTTCCACATATTCTTCCATATCCTTATGGACATCCAAATGATTGGGAGCAAGATTTGTAACCACCGCCACACGGGGACTGTGACGCATGTCCATAAGCTGGAAAGAACTCAACTCCACCACCGCCACATCTTCCCTGCCCATCTGCCGAACCAGCGGCAGCAGGGGTGTGCCGATGTTGCCACCCAGCCAAACCGTCTTTCCCTCAGCCTTCAGCATTTCGGAAATCAAGGTCGTGGTGGTCGTTTTGCCGTCAGAACCGGTAACGGCAATGATATCACAGGGGCAAACCTCGAAAAACGCTTCCATTTCCGAAGTAATCCTTGCTCCCTTTTCCCGCAAGGCATTTACCGCCGGACTGTCCGGATGCATTCCGGGAGTGCGAAACGCCACATCTGCCGTCATCGTTTCATAAAAATGCTCTCCCAGATACAGCTTACAGCCCTGTTTTTCCAGTTCCAAAACCTCTGCATCCAGCTTGTCCCTCTCTGTTCGGTCACCACCGGAAACACTGCAGCCAAATTCCAGCAGAAGCCGCACCAAAGGCCGGTTGCTGACTCCCAGACCCAATACGGCTACGGATTTGCCTTGTAAATTTTCAAAGTAAGTAACAAACGGTGTTTTCATAAATACACTCCATTCTGCTTTCCTTTTATATAGTATAGCCTTTTGAGAAAGAATTTGCAAGACATTTGACAATTCTGCATAGATAGAGTACAATATTTCAGCAACCAGGTTGGACAGCCGCGGGCTCATGCCGAAAGGCTGAGCGTGAGGAAAGTCCGGGCTTCACAGGGCAAGGATAACGGGTAACACCCGCCGGGGGCGACCCTAGGACAAGTGCAACAGAGATATACCGCCTTTCCCGCAAAAATGGGGTCCCCGTGGAAGCCCAGCGCAAGCGGGTTCCATAGGGAGAGGAGATTCCGCGCATAGTGTGACCATTGCCGCCTGCGGCAATGGGAAAGTTTATGCGCGAGAATCGACGAGGCAAGGGTGAAAAGGTGGGGTAAGAGCCCACCCGGCCCATGGAAACATGGGTTCTACGATGTAAACTCTATCCCGAAGCAACACCGTGGAGGAACACGTGGTCTGCCCGACCGTTCCGAGGAGGTGGCTGGATTCCGTGAGTAATTGCGGAACTAGATAGATGGCTGTTAAAACAGAACCCGGCTTATAGACCTGATCGCATAAAAAAGCACCGCTTAGCGGTGCTTTTTATTTACGATGATAAAATATCCGGCAGAAATCGCCAACAATCCAATGCTGATCCATTGGGAAGTGGAAACACCGCTGAACAAGCCACGAATGGCATCCCCCCGGAGATACTCCAGGCAGAAGCGTACAACAGCATAGGAAGCAAGATATGCAAACAGTACATCCCATGCCCGCTTACACTTCTTTTCAAAGCGCACCAGGAAAATGGTGATGAAAATGTTGATAAAGGCTTCCACCAGCTGTACGGGGAAGTATCCTACCCCCGGTTGTGCTCCTGTGTGATGATGGGGATAATAAATTGCCAAAGGACCGGTATAGCCGGCAAAGCCATAACAGCAACCGCCCAATATACAACCGATCCGGCCAATTCCGTGACCCAAAGGGATGTATGGAACAATGGAACGGATGATCGCGCCGGTATTGCACTTTGCGATCCGGCAGCCCAAAAGTGCGCCAAAAACGCCACCGATAAGAGCTCCGTAAAAGACGATACCGATTCCAATGCCGTCGAAATTCCAGGTTATAATTGCCTGCAGTAAAACATCCAGCGGATAGGTAACCAAAAAATACAGTATGGCTCCACACAGCAGACCCACACCAACAGCGGTAGCTCCCACGATCACCACATCTTCCGCTGCAGCACCACGCTGCTTAACGCGACGGGAAGCAATCACTCCCACCAGCAGGCAAGCTACTGCCATGAGAATGCCGTAAGTGCCGAGGGTTCTGCCAAAAATATGAATGTAAGGATACATATTTACTCCTAACAATGAAATCCCTGCTGATGTTCAGCAAGCCGAATCAGCAGGGACTCATTTCATCTTAAGTATTCTTCACGGATTACAGACCTGCAATGCCGCCAGCTGTAGCAGCTGTACAAGCAACACAAGCGGTGCATACGATGAAGAAGAAGGCATTCAGAGCCAAAGCAATGATGGACAAAACCATACCTGCAGTTGCCTTGCCGCCCATGCCAGCCTTGCGACCCTTAGCGCCCAGAATGATACCAACGATAGAAGCAACAATTCCGATCAGAGTGCCGTAAGGAATGGGGATGATGCACAGTGCACAAGCGATAATACCCAGAACCAAAGAACCTACTGCCATAATAAAGTCCTCCCTTCTCAAATTATCCTGCCACATATTATATGCGGTTAAGGTTATTCTAGCACCGAGGGGCGGTTTTGTCTACCCCTTTCGACTAAATTTTTAATTTTTCGTGAACATTAGTAAATTTTGTCTAAAAACATAACGAAAAAGGATTGTTCTTTTGTGATTATGCACAATTTCTTGTTTGCAAATTCTTTTTCGCCCGTCGGTTTCTTTTTCTAAATAACACTCCCAATAGACGGAAAATGCTAATCTTTTTAGTACGCACCCTGGGCTGTCATGGCGTCTGCCACCTTCAGGAAGCCGGCAATATTGGCGCCTACAACATAGTTGCCCTCTGCACCGTATTCCCGTGCAGCCGCATCAACATTATGGAAGATATTGACCATGATGCCCTTAAGCTTGGCATCCACTTCCTCGAAGCTCCAGCTGAGTCGCTCGGAGTTTTGGCTCATTTCCAAAGCGGAGGTGGCCACACCGCCTGCATTGGCAGCCTTTCCGGGACAGAACAGCACGCCGTTGTTTTGCAGATACTCGGTAGCTTCCAGGGTGGTCGGCATATTCGCGCCTTCACAAACCGCTGTGCAGCCATTGGCTACCAACAGCTTGGCATCCTCCAACAGCAGCTCATTTTGAGTTGCGCAGGGCAGCGCCACATCACACTTGATGCTCCAAACACCCTTGCCCTCTGTATACACTGCACTGGGACGAGCCGCCGCATACTCCGTCAGTCTGGCCCGACGAACTTCCTTAACCTCACGCAAAAGCGCCACGTCAATTCCCTCGGGATCATAAATCCATCCCGTGGAATCCGAGCAGGTAACGGGCTTTGCACCCAGCTGCCATGCCTTCTGAATTGCATAAATCGCCACATTGCCGGCACCGGACACAGCAACAGTCTTACCCGCCAGCTGATGACCGTTACACTTCATCAGTTCCTCTGTTAAATACAGCAGACCATAGCCGGTTGCTTCTTTCCGTGCAAGGCTACCGCCATAGGACAGGCCCTTGCCCGTCAGCACGCCCTCATAAAGACCGCGGATACGCTTGTACTGACCGTAAAAATAGCCAATTTCCCGGGCACCCACGCCAATATCGCCGGCCGGTACGTCCACATCTGCACCGATGTACTTATACAGCTCTGTCATAAAGCTTTGGCAGAAGGCCATGATCTCCCGGTCAGACTTGCCCTTGGGATCAAAATCCGAGCCGCCCTTGCCGCCGCCAATGGGCAGACCGGTGAGAGAATTCTTGAAGATCTGCTCAAAGCCCAGGAACTTGATAACGCTCTGGTTTACAGAGGGGTGAAGGCGAATGCCACCCTTGTAAGGGCCAATGGCATTGTTAAACTGAACCCGATAGGCGTTATTGACCTGAATGTTTCCTTGGTCATCTACCCAGCTCACACGAAACTGAATCAAGCGATCCGGTGTGGTCAAGCGCTCCAACAGCGCCTCCCGGCGATATTTCCCCTCGTTGCTTTCAATGGCGGGACGCAGGGATTCCAGCACTTCCTTCACTGCCTGGTGAAATTCCGGCTGTGCAGGATTTTGTGCCACTACTTTTCCATATACTTCATCTACATAACTCATTTGACAGATTCCTCCTTCAAAATTGCAAAATTTCAATCTATGTGGACATTTTACCACACCAGACGGACAAAATCAAGAAAAATTGCAGTCATCAACAAAAAAACTTGCATAAAAACAGGAGAGCCGAAGCTCTCCTATTTGTCATTTTTTACCGCACACCACATACATTCGGTCATTGGAAATCTTCGCCGTTACGGTAAGGTGCTCTGCAAAGATTGCCGCCAGGTCGTCCTCGTGCATCAAGCCCACAGAAACCTTGCTTGCTGCGCCCTCGTGATGATGGTCAATTTCCTCCCGACTCATGCCGTGGGCAACCGTCAGAATACCTCCCACTTTCAGCATGTCGCTCAGTCCGGCAATCAGACGACGGGGCTCCGGAAAATGGGGAAAGGCGTTGTAAATCACAATACAGTCAAATTTTCTCCCAAAATCCGTCTCTTCCACATCCGCACAAAACACCTTCACCTGAGGGAATTTTGCCTGAGCGATCTTCGCCATTTCCGGTGAAATATCAACACCGGTCAAGCTGCCAACGCTACGCTGCAAATAATCCGGAAACAGTACGCCTGTCCCGCAGGCTACATCCAAAACATCCACGCCGGGCCGAACGCCTGCCGCATCCAGTATTCTGCTGATAATATCGTCGTTTCGAATCATGTCTGCGTCCCAGTCGGGGGCCAAACGGTCAAAAAAATCGATTACATCCTGTTTGTTCATGGGTCACTCCTTGGGATAACGGGTTGGGATCAGCTTGGCCCGTGTCAAAGCAAACACTACCGCAGGCATCAGCACCAATTGGATGGCAATACCGGGAATACCGGAAACCAAGGAGGTCGTCACCCACGCAAAAGGAGAAATCCCCGGGGTGAATATCCACGCCTTTGCCAATCCGGCGATGATCCGTCCGGCAGCCATTGCGGCGATCAGGCTGATGTACAGGTCTGCAACCGTATATTTCGTGCGGACAAACCGCATCAGCAGTCCGGAAATGACGCCATAGGTGCAACACTCCACCATCATACTGGGAAGCATTGCCGCCGGGGGCATTCCGGTTATTAAGCTGGAAATCAGAGGTCCAACCAAGCCGCAGACACCGCCATAGGGCCAGCCGCAAATCAAGCCGCAAAGCAACACCGGAATGTGCATGGGCAGGAAGACCACGCCGCCATTGGGCACCGCGTGAAACGCCATGGGTAAAACCAAACACAGCGCCGCACACACAGCGGTAAATACCAATTTCTTAACAGATGTCAGTTTCATAACGGTCACTCCCTTTTGTGTTTGTGACCATTATAATGGCTCTAAAAGTGGATTTGAAGCCCCCTAGGGGGATGAAATTTTGAGAAAACTGAAAATTTCTTCACCAAAGCCAGGGTTGGGTGTTCTCGCTACGGCTGCCCTCTTTATAGGATTCCCCACAAAGCGGCAACGGGATCTTTGTCTGTGTGATCCAGTCGATATGCCCACTCATAATAACAGCATCCCCTTTTATAGACGCATAATCTCCTCCGACCATGTAGGCAATTTTCCATTCGGTCATTAAACTGTTCCTGCGCAACGCATCCCCCACACCAAACCAGTACCAATTGGGGAATAATTGTCCCCAGGTGGGATCAAAGTGATAGTATGCTCCATCCATACGGGCGATGACCCAAGCATGCGGTTCTACACCTTCGCCATAACTATGGGCAAAATAGCACTCAACACCTATCTGATTCAAAAGAAGCATCAGATATTCGGCGAATTGCTCACATATTCCCGAATTTTCCATGATGCAGTCATACAAAACCGTTCCGTTTTCTTCATACACCATAGAGTCAACAACACGACTGTACATCTGTGCTATTTTCTCTGTCTCTGTGGTTTCCTCTGTTATAACAGAAATGTCCTGCTGAATTCGCTGCGCATAAGTTTCCAAAATGCGATTGTGTTCCTCTTTCTCAAACAGAAATTGCAGACGAGCCGTGCCGTCAGAATAAATGTACGGTTCAGAGGTATTTACGGCACTGGCACAAAGTTTCTCTGCCGGAGGAAATTCTGCACGCATGGTAGACCATATGCTAAGAAATTGTGATTCACTTTCAAATCCGCTGACCTCACAATCGTAGGACAGTACCGCATCCACCATCTTGCAGTACAGTGTATAGTCCTCCCCCATTGACTCGCGAACAAACGCGTTCACGGCATATGGGGAATAAGATAAATAGGGTCCTTGCGGTTTTGGTGCTTCCGGCTTGCTTGCTGGGACGGTGTTTTGCGGAATCTGTTCTGTATTGCAGGCAGACAAGCCAACAGCCATCAAGATGGCAATGCATAATGCAATGATTTTTTTCATTTTACTCCCCCCCCATCCTACTATAACACAAAGTCAGACTTCCGGCAACAAAAATCCCCCGAGCCGAGGCTCGGGGGATGATTTGCTTTTCAGCGGATCGAAATTACTCGTAGATCTCGGTAACAACGCCGGAACCGACGGTACGGCCGCCTTCACGGATAGCGAAACGCAGACCCTTTTCGATAGCGATGGGGGTGATCAGCTCAACGTTCATCACGACGTTGTCGCCGGGCATGCACATCTCAACGCCCTCGGGCAGGTTGATGATACCGGTAACGTCAGTGGTACGGAAGTAGAACTGAGGACGATAGTTGTTGAAGAAGGGAGTATGACGGCCGCCTTCTTCCTTGGACAGGACGTA
>SVMA01000017.1 GCA_015067635.1 Oscillospiraceae bacterium
TGTTCCCATACCGAACACAGAAGTTAAGCTCATTTGCGCTGACGATAGTTGCCGGGTGACTGGCTGTGAAAATAAGTAATGCGGACATTAATAGCGCCTCCACTTAAATGTGGAGGCGTTTTTTATGTGTTACAGGGGAGGAATGTTCCAACTTACAACTCTCCATTGCCCTTCGGTAAATTCTATAATACAAATACTGCCGTTACCGGGCAGTGCAATAGGTGCCAGCGTTGTCATATGCAGGACATAGCTTAATACTGCACCGATTGTACATCCGTGTGTGAAAACTGCCACGTTTCCCACATGGGCTTTTGAGACTTCTGTAAGGAATTCCCCAATTCGGTGCATAAGCATTGTAAAATTTTCGCCGCCATAGGGCGTAAAATCAGCGCTTTGCCGATTGGCAAGAAATTCGTTGCCGTACTTTTCCGTGCAATCGGAGATTGTGCATCCACCCAGCTACCCAACGTCAATTTCTCTTAAGCGGGCATCCAAGTGCTTTTCGGCGGAAGGCAAAGCATATTCCGCTGTCTGAATCGCTCTTGTCAGGTCGCCTGTATAGACCTTCTCAAAATCTACCTAACGGAGAAAATTTCCGGCATTACTGCCGTCCTGTTTGCCGGAATCGGTAAGGGGAACATCAAGCCATCCGGCAAAGCTGTTTGTAAGATTTGCGGCACTTTGTCCATGTCGCACCAAGT
Organism: Oscillospiraceae bacterium; assembly: GCA_015067635.1. Lineage (GTDB taxonomy): Bacteria > Bacillota > Clostridia > Oscillospirales > Oscillospiraceae > Faecousia. Next base: position 702 of record SVMA01000017.1, read on the forward strand.
AAACTCTCATGGATAATTCCTCCCAGTTATGTTATCCATAATTCTACTCCAATCCTCCGGGAATGTCAAGTTGATTGCACCAGTGACGGTAATTACGCTGTTTTCTGCCTGAAATCCGGAGTTTTTCTTGCTTTATTTCAGAAAATTCTATATAATAAGCACCGGAGGCGATGAATATGTCTGCACTGATGCTTCGGGTTATTGCTTGTGTGGCAATGCTTATGGACCACATTGGCTACCAATATGGAATAGCGTTCTTCCGTATCATTGGTAGAATTGCATTTCCAATCTATGTATATCTCATTTGTAACGGGTATCGGCATACCTCTAACCGACTGCGATATGCGCTTCGGTTGGGTATCTTTGCGATGATTGCCCAAGTGCCTTTTGCGCTTTACAGTTACGGAAGATTCGTATACTCGGATTGGAATGTGATGGTTACGCTGTTGCTGGGCCTTTTATGTATATGGACAGCAGATGCAATGCTCAAAAAGCCGATTCTTCGCTGGTTTTCTCCTGTGCCGGCATTGCTGATCTGTGCGCTGTATTATTTCGGCTTTATTGAGTCGAGTTACGGTTCTTGCGGAGTAATCATGGCGATGGTGTTCCACTTTGCGGATGGAAAGACCATTCGCTGCCGCTTCCTGATGATAGCAGGAGTGGTGCTCTCGATCTACCATGGGTATGGAATCGCGATAGGCTTGGGGCTTTTGAAGTCAATTTTGGGCATTGGAAATTTCGTACTGCCGACAGTAACTGCATGGAGCTTGAAGCAGGCGTATGCCTTGCTTGCGTTGATATTCATTTTTGCTTATAATGGGGAAAAAGGCAAATATCCCCAAAATCGTGCGTTGGCAAAGGCTTGCCAATATGGGTTCTATGCATTCTATCCTGTTCATTTGCTCATTTTATGGTTGATCCGCTGATAAGCCGGAGGACGTATGGAAATTATTTATTGCGATAACGCCATCGTTGTTTGCGTGAAGCCCCCGCGGGTGCTGTCCACAGATGAACCGGGCGGCATGCCGGATTTGGTGCGGCAGGCGTTGGGGAACCCCGCTGCGGATGTACGTACGGTGCATCGGCTGGACAGAGTGGTGGGCGGTTTGATGGTGCTGGCAAGGAATGCGAACGCGGCAGCACAGCTGTCCCAACAAATCCGGGAGGGTATATTTGAAAAAGAATACCATGCAGTTGTGCATGGCATTCCAAATGAAAAAACAGGGACATTTCGGGATCTGCTGATCCGAAATAAAGCGCGAAAAATAACAATGGTGGTGCAGGAACCGGAAAAAGGTGCGCAAGAAGCGGTGCTGCATTATCAGGTTCTGAAACAGCAGGAGCAAATGTCGCTGGTTGGCATTCGGTTGGAAACGGGAAGAACACACCAAATCCGTGTGCAATTTTCCAGCAGAGGGATGCCGTTGGTAGGAGAAAGGAAGTACAGCACATTGGAAGACAGCTGTGAAATAGCACTGCTGTCCAGCCGGTTGTGTTTTAATCATCCCGTCACGCTTGAGCGTATGACATTCTCCATAAAACCGCCAAACAGTTATCCGTGGAGTGCTTTTTGAAGCATCTGCTCCAGACTCTGCTGGAACGCGGCATCCTGCGCGGAAGTGCGCTTTTTCGGCCCTTTGGTGCGGCCTCCGGATGCCCGATATTGACGGGATTCATGGCGCTGAAACAGAAGTGCGTCAATGTTTTCGTTGGTATAAGTCCATCCGTCCTGGTGGAGTACGCAGGCGTTTTTTGCAAGGCACATGGAGGCAACGCCATAATCCTGAGTAATGACCAAGTCGCCGGATTTTACACGGTTTGCAATGGCGAAATCCACGCTGTCCGCCCCTTTGTCACAGACGAGAGTAACCGCACCGGTATGTTCTATGCGATGGGCGGTATCACATAGAAGGTAGCAGGGGATTTGATAGGCAGTGCATAGTGAAACGGCTATGCTAACTACAGGACAAGCATCTGCGTCAATCAATACGTTCATGAAATCACCTCATATCGCTATTATATCATATCAAATAAGAAATGAGAAGGAGAAAGACTATGGCGAGCAGTCGTTATTTTCAAAACAGGGAATGTGAGTATTTCCCGTGCCATGAGGGAGCAGATCCGGATAATTTCAGTTGTCTGTTTTGCTATTGTCCTCTGTATGCACTGGGAGATGCATGCGGTGGTGCCTTTATATATACGGAAAGTGGCATCAAGGACTGTTCGAAGTGTTTGAAGCCCCACAGAGCAGAAAACTATGAATGTATGATGGAAAAAATGCCTCTCATACTGGAAATTGTGAAAAAGAAGGGCACGGATGCGGATAAGCCTTGATTTTTTGCTTGGATATTGATATAATATCCAAGCTGTCAGTATGGAGATGTACCCAAGTGGCTGAAGGGTGCGGATTCGAAATCCGCTAGGCGTCGCAAGGCGTGCGGGGGTTCAAATCCCTCCATCTCCGCCAATAAGAACGCCACCCTTCAGGGTGGCGTTCTTATTGGCAGAAATAGAAGTGAGGGATTTGAACCGATATGAATGCAACAGTCCGGTGGACTGTTGCCCAACCGGGCTCGACCGGTTGGAACCATAATTTTCGCCTTGGGCGAAAATGCAAATCAAATCCCTCCATCGAACCCTTCAGGGTGGCGTTCTTATTGGCAGAAATAGAAGTGAGGGATTTGAACCGATGTAAATGATAAACATAGCACCGGAGGGATATTATGGCTGTAGGAATGAAAATAACAGCAGGCTTATCGCTTCTGATAACGGTCGTCTGCGGTGTGTTATTTATGGAAACAGCAAATGACATTCTGCTGACATTAACGATAACCTTTGGCACAACAGCCTACCATTTTTTGATGCGTTTACTTGTGGGCACGATCGTAAACGGGATACTGCACAACAAAGTGAATCATAGCAAAATATGGTTTCGTGTTAGCAAAACAGAGCAGAAAATATATGTTTGGCTGAAGGTTAAGAACTGGAAAAACAAAATGCCAACCTATGATGAAACGCTTTTTAACAGACACCTGCATTCCTGGGTTGAAATTGTCCAGGCAATGTGTCAATCGGAAATCGTGCACGAAATAATTGTTGTCCTTAGCTTTTTGCCGATTGTTTTCGCCGTTTGGTTTGGAGCATTTCCTGTTTTTGCAATAACCTCGGTTTTAGCGGCAGGATTTGATCTTGCGTTTGTAGTGCTGCAAAGATATAACCGTCCGCGTGTTATAAAACTGATACAGAAAGGCGCGTGTGCCAATGAAAAATCTATATGAAAAGAGCAAAATTTGGTTTGCAATCGTTTGGATCGTCTGCTATGTAATCGGTGCAAGCTGTGCCGATGAGCTGTCAATGCTTGTGAATTTGGAGAAAAGCTTTACGGTTGTATTTCTGGCAATTATGGCAGTGGTTGCCATCGTCTGGATGAAAAAGGACGGACGGTTTGACGAATTCGGGCTTTGTAAAGCAGAAATAAAAGCAAGAGAATTGCTCTGGTACATACCCCTTATTATAATTACTTCCTGCAACCTTTGGTTTGGTATTACGGCAAACCTAAAAGTCCATGTCGCAGCCTTCTATATTCTCAGTATGTTGTTTGTGGGATTTTTGGAGGAGATCATTTTCCGCGGCTTCTTATTCAAGGCAATGTGTGAGAATAATCTGAAATCAGCAATAATTGTTTCAAGTGTTACTTTTGGTATCGGGCATTTTGTAAATCTTATCAATGGAAGCGGTGCTGAGCTGATTCCAAATATATGCCAGGTTGTGTCGGCGATTGCGATCGGTTTTCTGTTTGTTGTTTTGTTTTATAAAACGAAAAGCTTGTGGGCTTGTATTGTTTCCCACGGTGTCCTTAATTCGCTTAGTGCCTTTGCTGTGGACATAACGAACGCTCAACAGATTATTGTGTCTGCCATTGTCTCGGTTACTGCCGTGCTTTATGCGCTGTACTTGCTAAAGCGGATAAAATGTCATACAGCGTAACAGCGCAGGTATTATTGTGGTGTGCGGATTCCCGGTTGTACAGTAATAAAAAGGAGCGATTCTATGAAAAAAACAGTCTATATAGAGGTTACTACGACGAGCCCCAGCTTCAATTTGGCTCTGGAAGAGTATGTTTTTGAAAAAATGCCCAGAGATAGGGAGTATTTTCTTACATGGCGTAATGATAACGCAATTATCATCGGCCGCCATCAGAATACAGAAGCAGAAATCAATGAGGACTATGTAAGAGAAAAGAATATTCAGGTGGTTCGCCGGCTGTCCGGCGGTGGAGCAGTTTATCACGACCTGGGCAACCTGAATTTTACATTTATCGTGGATGCGCAGCCGGGGCAAAAAGTGGACTTGCGAAAATTCTGTCAGCCCATCGCAGATACCTTATGTAGTCTTGGTGCCAATGCCACAGTGGATGGCAGGAACGACATTTTGATCGATGGCATGAAGGTTTCCGGAAATGCCCAATATGTGCGGCAGGGTAGGGTGATGCACCACGGTACGATTTTGTTTGACTCGGACATGTCTGTGTTGGGACAGGCTTTGCGGCCGGATCCGGCAAAGGTACAGGCCAAGGGTGTAAAATCTGTTCGCAGCCGTGTCACCAATGTCCGCCCTTGCTTACATCGGGAGATGACGTTGGAGGAATTTCGGGAAGCATTGTCCAGTGCTTTGATGAAGGACGGTTTTGAACGGTATGAGCTGACAAAGCAGGATATCGAAGCGATTTCCGTAATGGAACAAAAATACAAAAGTCACGCATGGAACTACGGGTATTGCGCACCAAATGCAATCGTGCGGAGAAAACGGATAGAGGGTTGCGGCACAGTTACGGCACATATTACTATGCGCGGTGAGTTAGTGGGAGCGCTGGAGCTCTACGGCGACTTTTTCAGTACATTGCCGCCGGAGGAGATGTGTAGCCGATTGGTTGGGTTACCCCTTCGGGAGGCTTCCTTGCGTTGTGCGTTGGAAGGATGCAATGTTTCAGACTACATCACCGGCTTGGACAGCGATTCATTCGCGGCACTGTTGTGCGAAAATGAGGGATGAAATTCTTCTGAGAATGGGTGTTGACAAAATGTTATATTGGTGTTAAAATCAAGTTATTAACATGATAAATATAACATTTAGAGGTTCGTTATGCATAGTGTTCGTCAAAAAACAATCCGGGACTTCATTGAATCACGGCAGATTGTGACCATTAAGGACTTGCAAAATCTCTTTCCGCAAGTGTCCTTGATGACAATACATCGGGATCTGCATGCTCTGGAGCAAAGCGGTGCGGTGGTCAAGATTCGAGGGGGAGCCCGGGCGGTGAGGCACACCGGTGATCCCGGGTTTGAAGTGCGGTTACAGGAGAATAATGCCGGCAAGCTGGCTATGGCCCAGAAGGCGCTTTCCCTGATCCAGCCGGGAAGTACCATTTTCCTGGATGCCAGTACCACGAATCTGACTCTGGCGCGGGTAATGCCGAATTTGAATTTGAATATCTTTACCACAGGGCCCAATATCGCCATCGAACTGTGCAAGCTGAGCGACCCCAGTATTACCCTGTGCTGTGGAAATCTGAATCGTAAAACCATGTCTCTTTCGGGACAGAATACCTTGGATATGTTGGCAAAAATCAATATCGATTTGGCTTTTATCGGTGTTTCCGGATGTTCGGCAGAAACGGGCTTTACCTGCGGTACGGAAGGGGATATGACGGTAAAGGCCATGGTGCTCCGCAAGGCCCGCACAAAGGTGATCATGTGCGACAAGGAAAAGTTCAGCCGACTGATGCCCTATACCTTTGCTACTTTTTCGGATGTGGATTATTTTATTTCGGACGATGCAGTGCCGGAAGCTGTTCTGGCGGCGCTTAAGGCAGGAAACACAACGTTATTATGATAGAGGGGACGCCTTGTGCTTAAACGAATCCGAGGTCACTATTATTGGGTCATTGCTGCCCTTGCGGTGTTTGAAATGGCTATTTACGGTGGCGTGATCAATAACTACAACAGCTTATTTGTAATTCCGGTGACGGAGACACTGGGAATATCCCGTACGGCCTTTACTCTTGCGTTCAGCGTGGGGAAAATGGGTGCGATGGTATCCAATTTGTGCATGAACAAGCTCATAAGTCGTTACGGATATCGCAAGCTTATCGGAATTGCGCTTTCGGTTTGCGCAACGGGAGTGAGCGTTTTGGCGTTGAGCCGAAATTTGCCCATGCTGTTTGCCGGAACGATTCTCGTCGGTGCGGGAGACGGAATTTGCGCCACGGCGGGAATTACATGGATCATCCGCAGATGGTTTCGTCGCAGTCAGGGCACGGTCCTGGGTGTGGTCACGGCCTCGACAGGGATCAGCGGCAGTATCTTTGCGATCATTCTGACCAAGGTGATGATCGCCAGCGGTTGGCAAAGTGCCTATTGGTTCTGTGCCGGTTGCTTTTTAGTGGCGGCAATTATTCTCCTATCAGCGGTGCGGGATCACCCCTCTTGCTTGGGATTAAAGCCCTACGGTGAGGGAGAAGCTCAGGATAAGAAACACCGTGTTCCGGATCACTACTGGTTGGGATATTCAGAGAAGGAGGTCAAGAAGCTGCCCTCCTTCTATCTGACCATGATCACCATGTTTATCTGTGCATTCGGAACATATCTGGTGTTCTACATCGTAGTGCCGTACCTGCGGGACAACGGAGTAAGCCAAACGGCAGCCGCTACGGTACAAAGTGCGCTGATGCTTGGGCTTTGTGCGGGAAAAATCCTCTCGGGTGTGGTCAGCGACAAGCTGGGCGCAAAATGGTCCATGCTCCTGTGCGCCGGTTACTATCTGGTGGGCTCAGCCTTGCTGGCACTGTTTCCCGGCGTGCCGATCGCATACGTGGTGGCATGGATTTATGCCATGGGAATTGCCACGGTAACGATTAATATATCCTTCCTAATGCCGGATCTGTTTGGCTACCGCAGCAGCGGTATGCTGATCGGACTGTGTCTGGCGGTGATCCCGTTGGCAAATACGCTGGGAAGCACCACCAGCAACGTCCTGTATGATCTGACCGGCTCCTATCAGCTGTCACTGTGGCTGTCGTTTTCCCTGCACGGCATATCATTGGTGTTGCTTATGATCACCTTCCTTTGGGCAAAGCGTGACAAGAGAAGGTGGGAGGAGTTGGAGGGAGAAGAAAGTGAACAAGTGTCTTTGCTACAAGGACAATCGGTGTAATACGGAATAAAATCAGATGAGCAGCGGGGATGCTGCTCATCTTTTTTTGCGTAAATGGCAATTTGCCTATTGACGAAAATGTTATAAAATGTTATAAATAACATGATATAACATATACCTAAGGAGGAATATTTCAAAATGGCAAACGCAGTCATCATGCCCAAGGCGGGCATTACCGTGGAAAGCTGCATCATCGGCGAATGGGTAAAAAAAGTAGGCGACCAAGTAAAGCTTGGCGATGTGCTTTTTACTTATGAAACCGATAAGGCAAGCTTCGAATGTGAGTCCACAGCCGAAGGCGAGCTGTTGGACATTTTCTTTGAAGAGGGAGATGAAGTGCCCTGTTTGGTGAATGTGTGTGCAATCGGCACCAAGGGTGAGGATTGCTCTGCACTTCGCGGTGGCAGTGCATCGGATGCACCTGTTGCAACCGCTGCTCCCGCAGCCGCAGCTGCAGCTCCTGTTGCCGCTTGTGCTTGCAACACCAAGGCTCAGGCAGTTATCATGCCCAAGGCCGGCATCACTGTAGAAAGCTGCATCATTGGCGAGTGGCTGAAGCAGGTGGGTGACCAGATTAAGATCGGTGATATTCTCTTTACTTACGAAACCGATAAGGCAAGCTTCGAATGTGAGTCCACAGCCGAAGGCGAATTGCTGGCCATCTTCTTTGAAGAGGGTGAGGAAGTTCCCTGTATGGAAAATGTTTGTGCGGTTGGCCCCAAGGGTGAGCCCACCGATTGCCTGAAGCCCGGCGCGGCACCTGCCGTTGCTGAGGTCGCTGTGGCAGAGGCGTCCGCGCCTGTTGCAGAGGCAGCACCTGTTGTTGCGGCAAAGGATGGAGCCCCCGTATCTCCCAGAGCTGCAAAGCTGGCCAAGGCTGCCGGTGTGGATGCTACTTTGGCAGTGGGCACCGGCCCTAATGGACGCATCATTGAACGGGATGTCCAGAAGCTGATTGCGCAGGGTGTTCCTGCAAAGGCAGCAGCTGCTGTGGCTGAGCCTGAGAACGAATATGAGGATGTGAAGTTCAGCGGTATTCGCCGTGCAATTTCCAAGTCCATGCATACCTCTTTGTCCACCATGGCACAGCTGACCCACAACACATCCTTTGATGCAACAGCGATTTTGAATTACCGCAAGGCTTTGAAGGCTGCCGGTGGCGATTATGCCGGTATTACTTTGGGCGACATCGTTCTGTATGCCGTTTCCCGTACCTTGCTGAATCACCCCGACCTGAATGCCAACATGCTGGACGACAACAGCATCCGTCTGTTCAAACATGTTAACCTAGGCGTGGCTGTGGATACACCCCGCGGCTTGATGGTTCCCACCATCCGCAACGCCGATCAGCTGAGTCTGTTGGAAATCTCCAAGGCAGTCAAGGAACTGGCCGCTGAGTGCCGTGATGGCGCAATCAATCCGGATAAGCTCTCCGGTGGCAGCTTTACCGTATCCAACCTGGGTTCCATGGGCGTGGAGAGCTTTACGCCTGTTATCAATCCTCCTCAGACCGGTATTCTGGGCGTTTGCGGTACCGTTGACCGGGTACGCAAGGGTGCAGACGGCTCCATTCAGATCTATCCTGCTATGGGCCTGAGCCTGACCTACGATCACCGCGCTGTGGACGGCACACCCGCTGCCCGTTTCCAGAAAGAGCTGTGCACCAATCTGGAAAACTTTACCACCTTGCTTGCCAAGTAATTGAAGGAGGAGAAAAACAATGCCTAAGAGTTTATTTGTGGACCCTGCCAAGGTCAGAGAACCCGGCAAGGTAACTTTTCAAGATATTCCTGTCAACCAGTACAACAAGACCGTTAAGGAAGAGCTGGCATCCGGTAAGTTCACCAAGGAAGACCTGATCCGCATTTTCCGTGACATGACCGTTCTGCGTGAGTTTGAGACCATGCTGAACCTGATCAAGACCCAGGGCTCCTATAACGGCATCGATCATACATATCCCGGTCCTGCCCACCTGTCCACCGGTCAGGAAGCGGCATGTGTCGGTCAGGCATATTTGTTGGACGAGAACGATTTTGCCTTCGGCAGCCACCGTTCTCACTCCGAAATTCTGGCAAAGGCGCTCAGCACCATCAATAAGATGAGCGACGAACAGCTGATGAATGTCATGGAGACCTTCCTGGAAGGAAAGTGCCTGCGTGCCACGCAGAAGCTGGGTGAGACCAAGGACGTCAAGGAATTGGCAATCCGCTTCATTCTGTACGGCACGCTGTCCGAGATTTTTGCCCGGGAGACCGGTTTCCACATGGGTATGGGCGGCTCTATGCACGCATTCTTCCTGCCCTTCGGTATTTATCCCAATAACGCTATCGTGGGCGGTTCTGCAACCATCTCCACCGGTGCGGCACTGTATAAGAAGGTCAATAACAAGAAGGGTATTTGCGTCTGTAACATCGGTGATGCATCCATGGCCCGCGGTCCTGTCTGGGAAGCTCTGAACTTTGCGGCAATGGATCAGTACAAGACCCTGTGGGAAAGCCACAACGACGGCATGCCCATTCTGTACAACATTTTCAATAACTCCTACGGTATGGGCGACCAGACCCGTGGAGAGACCATGGGTCAAGGCTGTATGTCCCGGATCGCTTCCGGTGTCAGCCCCACCCAGTTCCATGCAGAAACCGTTGACGGTTTCAATCCTCTGGCAGTTATCGACGCCATGGAGCGCAAGCTGGAGTTGCTGCGCAACGGTCAAGGCCCTGTGATGCTGGAAACGCTGACCTACCGCTTCTCCGGTCACTCCGTTTCTGACCAGAATGCATACCGCACCAAGGAAGAGATCGATGCATGGAAGGAAGTTGACCCCATCGTCACATATCCTGCTCAGCTGATTGAGGCAGGTGTCATGACTCAGGAAGAAGTAGATGCCATCCTGGCAGAGACTTCCGCACGTATGACAATGATCTGTAAGGCTGCAGCGGATCCTGCAATCAGCCCCTACTGTGATTTCAAGAAGGACCCCGCAGTTGTAGAACGCATTATGTTCTCCAACCAGAAGGTGGATAAGTTTGATGACCGTGAGCCCGAAGTGACTGTTCCCAAGGAAGAGGCAGAGGGCTACAAGAAGATCAAGGCCAAGGAGCGCAGCCCCATCGATGCACAGGGTAAGCCCGTTTCCAAGATGAAGCTGTACAACCTGCGTGACGGTCTTTCTGAGGTTATTTGGGACCGCTTCTATGAAGATCCCACATTGATCGCCTACGGTGAAGACTGCCGTGACTGGGGCGGTGCCTTTGCGGTATACCGCGGCATGATGGACGCTTTGCCCCATTGCCGTCTGTTCAATTCTCCTCTGGCGGAAGGTTCTATCGTTGGTACTGCTGTTGGATATGCACTGTCCGGCGGACGTGCATTGGTGGAGCTGATGTATGCGGACTTTATCGGCTGTGCCGGTGACGAAATCTTCAACCAGATGTCCAAGTGGCAGTCTATGTCTGCAGGCATATTGAAGATGCCCCTGGTACTGCGTGTGTCCGTTGGCTCCAAGTACGGTGCACAGCACTCTCAGGACTGGACAGCATTGTGTGCCCACATTCCCGGTCTGAAGGTTTGCTTCCCCGCAACTCCCTGGGAAGCTAAGGGCTTGATGGAATCTGCTTTGAAGGGCACAGACCCCGTTGTGTTCTTTGAGTCCCAGAGAATTTACGATGTAGGCGAGCAGTTCCATGAGGGCGGTGTTCCCACCGAGCGTTATGAAATTGAGATCGGCGATACCAATAAGGTGCGCGACGGTAAGGATATCACGATTTTGACCATTGGTGCAGTTTTGTACCGTGCTATGGATGCGGCAAAGACCCTGTCCGAGAAATACGGCATGGAAGCAGATGTGATCAACCTGCACTCCCTGTCTCCTCTGGACTATACCAAGATCGTGGAGTCCGTACGCAAGACCGGTAAGGTGCTGTTGGTATCCGATGCCTGTGCCCGTGGTTCCTTCCTGAACGATGTGGCCAAGACCATTACAGAGCTGTGCTTTGACGATTTGGATGCACCTCCTGTTGTGGTAGGCGCCCGGAACTGGATCACACCTCCCTTCGAGTTCGACGAGTTCTTCTTCCCCCAGGCCAGCTGGATTCTGGATTCCATCAACGAAAAGCTGGTGCCTCTGGCAGGCTATGAAAATGTTAATACCTGTGATGAGGAAGAAACCATCCGTCGCGCCAAGGCCGGCGTGTAATTACCCATGGAAATTAAGCGGACTGCCAATGCCGGTGTTCTGCTGAAGCTGGATGATGTAACTGTTTTACTGGACGGTGTGTGCAGGCAGGTTTTGTCCTACCTGCCCACGCCTCCGGAGCTGGTACAGGAATTGTCTGCTCCGTGGCCGGATGTAGTTGCCTTTACCCATACCCATGAGGATCATTTTGACGAAAGCTATGCCGATGCCTACAAAAAGGAGACCGGCAGGGAAGTGGTACAGGAGGGTGTGACGGTTGGCGGTGTAAAGCTCACCGGCATACCGACCAGGCACATGGGAAAGTGGGGGAAATCCACGCCTCATCGCAGTTTTGTGGTGCAGGGAAGCCAGACAGTTTGGTTTCTGGGGGATGCCTCGCCTGTTCAAATCAGAGCGCTTTCCGATTGTCCGAAACCGGATGTACTGATTGTGCCCTATCCGTACGTGAGCACCCCTTCGGTAATCCAATTACTGGAAACCTTCCTGCCCTGTAAAATTGTATTGCTCCATCTTCCGCTGAAGGAAAAGGATCCGGAGGGAATCTGGCAGATAATAGCACCCGGTGTGGCGCAGTTAAAGCAGTATCTTTATTTGCCCCAAATAGGGGAAACCATTCATTTTAAATAACATCTCTCAAAGGAGAAGTTCACATGATTATTACTCAAAAAAAGCCTATTGAAGAAGTCATGGCCATGGTTGCTGACGCAAAGACCGTGGCAATTGTTGGCTGCGGTAGCTGTGCGACTGCTTGCCAGACCGGCGGTGAGGCTCAGGTTGCAGAGCTGACAGCTGTTTTGGAACAGGCCGGCAAAAAGGTGGTTGCCACCACCATTGCAGACTATTGCTGCATGAATCTTGGCGTGAAAGCCAAGATGAAGGCCGTCAACGCAACAGATCCCGACTGCGTGATCTGTATGTCCTGCGGTGACGGTGTACAGTGTGTTGCAAAAAATGCGGGAGACAAGCCTGTTTATCCTTCCAACAACACCATGTATCTGGGTGAAGCTGTGAGATTTGGTGTTTGGGAAGAGGCTTGCCGTTTCTGCGGTGAGTGTGTGCTGGGTCAGACCGGTGCGGTTTGTCCTATTACCCAGTGTGCCAAGAGCTTGGTCAACGGTCCCTGCGGCGGTGCCAAGAATGGCAAGTGCGAGGTCAATCCTGAGAATGACTGCGCATGGATTAAGATTTATGAACGTCTGAAGGCTACCGGTCAGTTGGAAAAGCTGGCTCAGCGTCGTGAAGACAAGGGTTATGGCGACTTCGCCTATCCCAGAACTATTAGCTTGAGGGGGAAGAAGTAATGAGTTTGTTGAGAGACGCACTGGAATCCGGCAAATTCGGCGTTACCGCCGAAATGGCACCCCCGAAGGGTTATGATTTTGCAGAGCAGATGGAAGCCGCAGCTTTACTGCAAGGAAAAGTCCACGGTGTCAATGTCACCGATATGCAGTCTGCCAGCTTGAAGGCAACCGGTCTGGGCTTGTGTATCAAACTGAAGCAGGCAGGCGTAGAGCCTATTTTGCAGATGACCGGCCGTGATCGCAACCGTATGGCACTCATGGGCGATGCGTTGGCGGCAGCCAGCTTTGGCATCGATACCATGCTGGCACTCACCGGTGACCATCCTGTGGTTGGCGATTGCCGGAATGCCAAGCCTGTGTATGACTTGGATTCTGTGGGCATTCTGAAGATGCTGAGCATGATGGAAGAATCCGGATGCGACTGCGGCGGCAATGAGCTGTCCGGTGGCGCGCCGAAATTCTACAAGGGTGCCTGTGTTACACCGGTTTATGAGCCTGTATTTTTGCAGCTGAACAAGCTGCGCCAAAAGGTAGAAGCCGGCGCCATGTATATCCAAACTCAGGGTATTTTTGATTTGGATGTATTTAAGCGCTTCATGGAGCAGGTGGACAGTATGGGCATCAAGACCCATATTATGGCCGGTATTATCCCGCTGAAGTCTGCCGGTATGGCCAAGTACATGAATGAAAACGTGCCTGGCATCGCGGTTCCTCAAGCCATGATCGAGCGTCTGGAAGCAGCTGCTGCAGAAGGCAAGGAAAAGGGCGTTAAGGGTCTGCCCATGCAGTTAGGCATGGAAATGGCGGCAGAAATGATTGCCAAGATCAAGGACGAAAAGCTGTGTGACGGTGTGCATATCATGGCCATCGGTGCAGAAAAGAATGTGCCTGTCATCCTGGATAAGGCCGGCGTCGCCATTTGATTGGGAGGAAAAGCATGAACACAAAAGCGGTTAGAATTTACGGCAAGCAGGATCTTCGCTTGGAAGAGTTTGCTCTGCCTGAGGTGGGGCCGGACGATGTGCAGGTGAAGGTCATTTCTGACTCTGTTTGTATGTCCACATACAAAGCAGCCCTGGAAGGCGGCGACCATAAGCGTGTTCCGGACGACTGTGCTACCAATCCTACCGTGGTCGGACACGAATTCTGCGGTGATATTGTTGCAGTTGGCGAAAACTGGAAGCATAAGTATAAGGTTGGCGATAAGTTTGCTATTCAGCCTGCGCACTACTACAAAGGTTCGCAAATGGCTCCCGGCTATTCCTACAACTACTGCGGTGGTTCTTCTACTTACGGCAATATTCCTATTGAAACGCTGCTGATGGATTGTCTGCTGCCTTACGAGGCTGATGCCTATTTTTACGGTTCTCTGGCAGAACCCATCAGCTGTGTCGTGGGCACCTTCCATGCCATGTATCACACCAAGGCGGGCTCCTATGTTCATGAAATGGGCATTAAGGAAGGCGGCAAAATGGCGATGCTGGCATCCGTCGGTCCTATGGGCTTGGGTGCGATCGACTACGCACTGCACTGTGACCGTCGTCCCGGTCTGTTGGTTATTACCGACATTGACGATGCCCGTCTGGAGCGTGCCGCATCCATCTATACGGTGGAAGAAGCAAAGAAGCAGGGAATTGAGCTGCACTATGTGAATACCAAGATGGAAGGCGCAACGGAGTATTTGCGCTCCCTGACCGGCGGTACGGGCTATGACGATGTGATTTGCTTCGCACCGGTCAAGCCTCTGATCGAGCAGGCAGGCGACATTTTGGGCTTTGACGGCTGTTTGAACTTCTTTGCCGGTCCTACCGACAGCCAGTTTAAGGCACCCTTCAACTGGTACAATGTCCACTATCTGTATACCCACGTGGTGGGTACTTCCGGCGGCAACAATGATGACCTGCGGGAAGCAATCGAGATGATGAGCGCCGGCAAGCTGAATCCTGCGGCACTGGTCACTCACATCGGTGGATTGAATGCAGTGGTGGATACCGTGCTGAATCTGCCTTCCATCCCCGGCGGCAAAAAGCTGATTTACAACCACATTGACCTGCCTCTGACGGCTATTTCCGATTTTGAGGAAGCAGGTAAGACGGATCCGCTGTTTGCAGAACTGGATAAGATTTGCAAAGCACACAATAATTTGTGGAGTGCGGAAGCAGAAAAATATTTGCTGGCAAATGCCAAATCCATCTAAACAGAAAGCGTCCGGAAAACCGGACGCCTTCTTTGTATTCTTTTTGTCTGAAAGACTTGTTGGGTATGAAATGAACCGCATGGGGCAAAATGTGGAAGAGGAGGCGGTAAGAAATGGTAAAAGGAATTACAAAGCAGGTTATCGTTGTGCATTCGCCGGAGCCAAAGCTGTTTGAACAGGCAATTTTTATCCTGAATGAGGACGCTATGCACGAGGGTGTTACCGATGAAATGCTGCTGCGGGAGGCAAAAAAAGCAGTACGGCAGAGCAGAGAGAAAACATGGCCGGTCAGCAGGGCTTTATGGGGTCTTCTCGGGGCGGGTGTGACAGGCACCCTTTGGCTGCTCAGCTGCTTGTTTTGACTTGCGAAATAAGGGATACTGTGATATAATACACCCAAAATGTGGAAGTGGGCGATGGTATTGCAGCTTGGTAAATATGAAATCGTAAATCCGATTGCCCTTGGGCCCATGGCCGGAGTCACGGACCTGGCGTTTCGGACGGTCTGTGCCCAATTGGGAGCCAACATTACGGTGACGGAAATGGTATCCTCCCGGGCGCTGGTTTACAAGGATAAAAAGAGCGCGGCATTGCTGAAAAAGAATGAGGGAAGCTTGTGCGGTGCTCAAATTTTCGGCAACGATCCCGATGTGATGGCAGAGGGTGCAAGATTGGCACTGGAAATCTCCGGCTGCGATTTTCTGGATATCAATATGGGCTGCCCAATGCCCAAAATTGCCAATTCCGGTGACGGCTGCGGTTTGATGCGCACACCCGCCTTGGCTGGGGATATTCTTTCAGCGGTGGTTAAGGCAGTGGATGTGCCGGTTACGGTGAAATGCCGCTTGGGTTGGGATAAGAGCAGCATCAATGTATTGGATTTTGCCAAGCGCATGGAGGATAACGGTGCGGCTATGGTGACAGTCCATGGCCGGACCCGCAGCATGCTCTATTCCGGCGTAGCGGATTGGGATATGATTACCAAGGTGAAAAGCTGTCTGCAAATTCCAGTTCTTGCAAACGGAGACATTGTGGACGGACAAACAGCATGTAAATGCCTGAAGCGCACCGGCGCAGACGGCATTATGATTGGACGTGCGTCTTTCGGTGACCCTTGGATTTTTGCAGAGGTAAAAGCGGCACTGGAAGGGCAGGATGGGTATCAGCGTCCTGCGCTGAAGGACCGGATCGCCTTGGCGGTTCACCAGTTTGAGCTGTCGGAAAAGGATCACGGAGAGCATGTTGCCTGTCTGGAGGCAAGGAAGCATTTTGCATGGTATCTGCGTGGCGTTAAGCACAGCAGTTTTTATAAAAACCAAATATCCTCAGTAAGTACCATGGAAGATATTTACCGCATTGCAAAAGACATTGTGCGGGATTTAAAATAAAAGGAGTATGGATATGGAAAGAGATTTTATTGCACACGGCATTGCCATCGGACAGTATGAATTTCCGGTGGAAAAGATCAAAGATTTGATCGACGAGCTTTGTATCAGCAAGGGAATGAATTATATCTACTTCTTCACCAAAGAAACACCGGTGGATAAGAAGTATATTCTGGAATGGGCAGAACACATGGCCAAAAATCAGATCTATTTTACATATGCCTATGATTACGGTCGTGGGGCACGGAAGGGCAATGTGGCAGATCCCTGCGGCTATGATAAGGAAACCGCACTGGAAATGAAGAAAATTGCCGGCAAGTATTTTCTTGGCCATGTTTTGGCGGAATTGGGCAGTGAATTCGGTTGTGCCGGCTCCGGTTATTGGCCTAACGAAAATGAAGTGGAACATTCCGCAGAGGCTAGAGAGTCCCTGGGCAGAACGGTGGATGAATACGTTCAGGCAGCAAGTATGGATGGAGAAATTCCTGTTACTGTCATTGAGGCAACGGGCTTGGTTACCTATGTAAATCAAAGTGCGCAAACCTATCCCACTTTGGAGATGCTTTGCGGCAATCCGGAGATTATGCTTCCCATGCTCCGCGCCACTGCAAAAGCAAGCAAGGCTCCTTATTTTGCTACCTATATCGCAGATGAATGGTATGGCGGTGTGCGGAATATGGACGGGCTGAAGCAGCATCGGGTGCGGATGGCTTATGATTATGCGTATATGTCCGGCTCCAGTGTGTTCACGTTGGAAAGCGGTGACGAACGGCTGTATTCCCATGATACGGCTGCAGAAAATGGGGCAGAAGGCGTTGTGGATGAATTCAATACGCCCTACGGATATGACCATCCGGTAGTCAAAATGCACCGGGATGTGATCAAGGAATTTGCAGATTTTCTCCATGAGGACAGCAGACCCGTGGGCGGTCCGAAGGTGAAGGTGGCCTTTGTGCAGGGTAATTTGGATGGATACAGCCCCTGGCGGTCCGGCAGTTCCTTGTGGAATAACTATAACGATAGGAATTTCGGTTACAGCACACCGGAATTTGTGTGGCGGTTGTTTGATGAGATCACCGTCAAGCGGAATTGGGCGGATATCCATAACTTCGGTGACATTGACCTGAGTGGTGCACCGGCCTACGGTACTTACGATATCATCAACGCGGCGGACGGTTATGAGACCATGTCCAGATACGACTATCTGATCTTCACCGGCTGGAACACCATGACGGAGGAAATCTATGAGAATCTCAAGAAGTTTGTCCAAAACGGCGGCCGGCTGTTTATGACTGCCGCCCACCTGAACACCACGGACAAGCGGGACGGGGAGATGAAGCTCATTCACGACGGTGATGTATCGGATCTGTTCGGCTGTGTGCTGGATGCAGAAAATACCAATATTCTGAACCATGGCTACAAGTTCCTGGAAAGCCTGGTGCCGGAATTCAAGTATCCTGCGGATATGTGGTTTGACCCCCTGTTCTCCGAGGGTTACGTGAAGTATCCCACCATCACCCTGAAGGGCGCCCAGCCCACGGGTAAGCTGAGTCAGGACTTTGATGAAAAAGATGTGGATGCTATGCCCATCTGGATGACGGAAAACAAGGTTGGGGATGGCTACGCTGTTCTGATGACATCCCTGGACTATCCCAGCATGAGTGGCTACACCATTTACAAGGCAGTGGTACGGGAAATGCTGACAGCATCCCACCGGCAGTGTCCCATCAAGGTCTACGGCGGTGACAAGCTGCGCTTTACGGTCTACGAAGGGGACAAGGTATACCTGCTGAATACGGACTTTGACTGCCAGACCCATGCCATTATCGACTATGGCACAGAAAAGCGGGAATTCTTCCTCCAGCCCAGAGAGCTGAAACCGGTGGAAAGATAATTATAAAAAGTAAAACGGAAGTTGTACAAAACAAGGGAGTTTCCGGCTTTCACCGGAAAAATGCTTGCTATATCGCTATGTCGGACTTATAATTAAGGCGGTACACAGAATGAGCAGGCGTACCGCGTTTGTAGGATCGGAAATGCCTGCTCCAACCCAGAGCGTGAAATTCTGTGGAATGACAACAAAATGGAGAAGAACAATGGAACGAGATTTGATTGCACATGGGGTTGTACTGGGGCAGTATGATTTCCCTCATGACGAGATCATGAACTGGATTGATGAACGAATTATTGGTCGTGGACTGAATTTGGTTAAGTTCGATACGGTCGGTAAGCAGATTGAAAAGGAACTGTTGTTCAAATGGATCCGGCACATGGTGGATAATGAAATCTACTTTATCTTTTCCCATTATTACGGTCGCGGTGATATGAAAGGTAAGGTTGCGTGGCCCGTAGGCTTTGATAATGAAACTGCCGCACAGGTGAAGGAGTTGGGCGGAAAATATTTCCTGGGCATGTCAGCCAGCGGCGAGCTGGGCAGTGAATATGCCTGCGCAGGCTCCGGCTACTGGCCCAATAAGAATAATTCCGAGCATATGAAGGATGCCTACGACCAGCTTTGCACAACCGTGGAAGAATACTTTGAGCCTGCAAGAATGGGACAAGACCTTCCGATTACCAGTGTGGAAGCTACGGCGATGATGCCGTATATCAGCAGAACGCTGACCTTTCCTACGGTGGAAACGCCCTGCGGCAATCCTGAGTTTATGATTCCTATGCTTCGTGCAACGGCCAAGACTATCAAAGCGCCATACTGGTCAACTTACGTGGCGCATGAATGGTATGCCGGTGTACGGAACAAGGACCCGCTGAAATGGAAGCGGTGGAGAATGCTGTATAACTACTGCTATATGTCCGGTTCCAACATTTTCGTGTTGGAAAGCGGTGATGAACGGATTTATTCCCACGAGATGGCGGCTCAAAACGGTGCAGAGGGAGTGAAGTCTTCCAGAGAAACACCTTATACAGGGGATTATATTCTGTGCCAGAAGTATCGGCAGGCTTTAAAAGATTTTTCAACCTTTATCCGTGAGGATTTCCGTCCCAAGGGCGGCCCCAAGGTGAAGGTGGCCTTTGTGCAGGGCAATCTGGACGCTTACAGTCCCTGGCGGTCCGGAAGCGCCATGTGGAACAACTATAACGATAAGAATTTCGGTTACAGCACACCGGAATTTGTGTGGCGGTTGTTTGATGAGATCACCGTCAAGCGGAATTGGGCGGATATCCATAACTTCGGTGACATTGACCTGAGTGGTGCACCGGCCTACGGTACTTACGATATCATCAACGCGGCGGACGGTTATGAGACCATGTCCAGATACGACTATCTGATCTTCACCGGCTGGAACACCATGACGGAGGAAATCTATGAGAATCTCAAGAAGTTTGTCCAAAACGGCGGCCGGCTGTTTATGACTGCCGCCCACCTGAACACCACGGACAAGCGGGACGGGGAGATGAAGCTCATTCACGACGGTGATGTATCGGATCTGTTCGGCTGTGTGCTGGATGCAGAAAATACCAATATTCTGAACCATGGCTACAAGTTCCTGGAAAGCCTGGTGCCGGAATTCAAGTATCCTGCGGATATGTGGTTTGACCCCCTGTTCTCCGAGGGTTACGTGAAGTATCCCACCATCACCCTGAAGGGCGCCCAGCCCACGGGTAAGCTGAGTCAGGACTTTGATGAAAAAGATGTGGATGCTATGCCCATCTGGATGACGGAAAACAAGGTTGGGGATGGCTACGCTGTTCTGATGACATCCCTGGACTATCCCAGCATGAGTGGCTACACCATTTACAAGGCAGTGGTACGGGAAATGCTGACAGCATCCCACCGGCAGTGTCCCATCAAGGTCTACGGCGGTGACAAGCTGCGCTTTACGGTCTACGAAGGGGACAAGGTATACCTGCTGAATACGGACTTTGACTGCCAGACCCATGCCATTATCGACTATGGCACAGAAAAGCGGGAATTCTTCCTCCAGCCCGGAGAGCTGAAACCTGTCGAACGCTGAAAAATTCATTGAATAGTTTTGCCGCCGTTTCACATCCTAACCGAGAGGTGAGGATATGAAACGGCGGATCTTTTTTTGTTTGATTTTGATATTTTCCATGGTTTTACCTGTAAGAGCAGAGTCGATCAAATGGGTGGATTTTCAGGTACCTTACGAATCCCTCAAATATGCATTGGATCAGGATATCGCTACCTTTGAGCAGGAACAGCACCTGAGCTGGATAGATATTCTTGCGTTGGCGGCAGTGAATACAGGCGGAAAATGCAGTCTGTCCGCCGTAAAAAAGGCAGCACAGAGCTGGAACGCGGGTTTTGATCCGACAAAGCTGACGGAGCAGGCAAGCAAAAGCTATAACTATTACCATGAGGCATATACGGCAGCCTTGGGCGGCTTGGTGGGAAGCTATGCCATTGAAAAAGACGGGCAATGGACAGCAAGCTACGGGCTGAAGGCGTTTTCGCCCATAGCAGCCGGTTACGGATACAGCCATTGCGATGATTTTGGTGTCAGCCGATCCTTTGGATTTCACCGGAAGCACCTGGGCAATGATTTAATGGGCGCTCTGGGAACGCCTGTTGTAGCAGTAGAGGGCGGTGTGATTGAGGCTATGGGCTGGAACCGATACGGGGGGTGGCGTGTGGGCATCCGTTCCTTTGACAATAAGCGATACTATTATTATGCCCATCTGCAGAAAGACCATCCCTTCGCGGATGGCTTAAATGTGGGGGATATGGTGCAGGCAGGGGATCTGATCGGTTTCATGGGACGAACCGGCTATTCGGATAAGGAAAACGTGAATAACATTGAAACGGTTCACCTGCATTTCGGCATGGAATTGGTTTTCGACGAAAGTCAAAAGGAATGCAACTCAGAAATATGGATCGATGTGTATCACATGGTGCGTTTACTAAGCAACCACCGTGCCAGTTACCGTAAGGTTGACGGCACTTGGCAACGGGTATACCCCTTTCAGGATCTGGATTTGGAGGAGCTGAACCGGGGCTAAATAAAAAACAGCGTGCTGCGGCACGCTGTTTTATAATGCAATTACATCCGTTACTTTCAGGCATTTTTCTTCCACAGTAAAGCGAATATCAAAGCCGGCAAAGGACAGACCGTAAACGCGGTTGGGTGTTCGTTGATAACTAGGGCGCGGATCGTGGGATAAAACGCCTATGACAGCGGTTCGCTTGCTTTCCGGAAATTTCTGAAGAAGGGAAATGGGAAAGTCTACTTCCAACAAAAAACCGTCTGCGGTGTCCGTAAAGCCTCCTGTGGCATCGTTGTGACAGTCCGAGTAAGGAATATACGGCTTGATGTCAAAAATTGGGGTGCCATCCATCAAATCAGCACCGCCTACGTGAAGTACAGTGCCCTGGTTGCCGGTGCATTCCACACCCAAAAGCTTTACGCAGGACAGCCCCAAATGATTGGGACGGAAAGGTGATCGGGTGGCAAAAACGCCCATTCTCGTATTTCCGCCCAGTCGCGGAGGACGGACGGTTGGGGACCATTCCTCACGGACAGCTTCGGAAAACTGCCAGATGATCCAAAGATGAGAAAAATCCTCAATACCCCGCAGAGCGTCGGAATTGCGATATTCCGGCTCAAAAACGATGGTTCCCTGCAGCTCCTGCACCAATCCGCTTTGTCTCGGGATGCCGAATTTCGTCGGAAAATCGCTTTTTATGTAGGCGATAGGGGAGATGGAAAAGTCCATATCAGGCCCTCACTTTCCGCAGACAGAAGCTGATGGCAAACAGCAATGCCAGTGACAGGGAAATGGCGGCACCGGCAGAGGTTTCCAGATAATAGGAGCAAGCCAATCCGCCCAAGCCCGCAAGAAAGGCAAACAGCACGGAAAACAGGTGATACTGCCGCAAGTTCCGGGAGATATTCCGGGCAGCTGCTGCAGGCAGGACCAACAGCGAATTGAGGATCAACAGTCCAACGCTGGAAATGCTCAGTGTCACAACCACGGCAATCGCGGTGGTGAAAATTCCTTGGGATAAATGCACGGGGATCCCCCGGGAGGAGGCCAGCTGAGGATGTACAGAGGTAAGTGTCAGCCGGTTGGAGCACAGCACCCAAAATACAGCAATGCCCAGCAGCACCAGTGCCAATGCGCCGATTTCTGCAGGAGTAATGGACAGAATATCGCCAATCAGGTATTTATTGTATTTTGTGAAGCTGCCCCCGTTTAAGGTGGCAATAAAAATACCCAAAGCAACAGCAGTACTGGAAAAGACGCCGATCAGCGTATCTGCCGCCTGATTGCTGCGGCTGCGCACGTAGGAAAACAGCAGGGCAAAGACAATACTGAAAATAACCGCAGTCCAAAGGGGAAACGCCGCACCGAAAATACAGCCGATGGCGATTCCTGTGAACGCAGAGTGACCCAGCGCATCGGAGAAAAAGCTCATCCTTCCGGTGACGATCATCGTGGACATGAGACCAAACAGCGGTGCCATAATCAAAATTGCCAGCAGGGCATTTTTCATAAAATCCCAATGAAGCATTTCAATGGGGAGCAGATCACAGAGCCAGTACCAAATACTCATGGCTTCAGTCCTCCTGTCATGTGAAATACTTCTTGAAATTCTGTACTTCCCAGGATTTCCGCAGGGGTGTCCATACGGAGGATGCGGTGATGAATCAGTGCCACCTGATCCGCATAACGGGGCAGGGTGGTGAAATCATGGGTGGTCATCAAAATGGACAGATCGTAAGTGCTGCGAATTTCATCCAGCATATCCATCAATTCGGTCTGACCCTCTACATCCACACCGGACAGAGGCTCATCCAGAATCAAAATGTTGGGAATAGGTTCCAAAGCAAGAGCCAGCAATACCCGCTGTAATTCACCGCCGGAGAGAGTCCCCACGCGCTTGTCAATCAGATCCATCCCGTGTACGCGGTCCAAACATTCCAGGATTCGTTCCCGCATAGCTTTGCCAATACCAAGAAAGGCGGGACGTCGGCTCATACAGCAAACGAACAGGTCGGCAACACTCATGGGGTCGCCGGAATCAAAGGCGGGACTTTGGGGGACATATCCGATTTTCATAGTACGCCCGCGGCTGCCGGGGGCGGAGAAGGCAATAACACCGTCGTATGACTGCTGTCCTAAAATAGCCTTCAGCAAAGTGCTTTTACCGGCACCGTTGGGACCGATCAAAGCGATCAGCTGTCCGCAGTGCACATGCATATTCACGTCGGACAGTATTTTGTTATTTCCGATTTTTACAGACAGATTCTGTACCCGCAGGCAACAGGAATCGCCGCATTTTCCACCGTGGACAGTTGGTTTCATCCCAATGCCTCCTTTAAAGTGTCAATGTTTGTGCGTATGGTTTCAAAATAATCGCTGTCACCCATGCCCATATTCAGAAGATAAACCGGAACACCGGTTTCAGCTGAAATGATCTGCGGGGCAGAGAGACTGCCGTGGGTTTCTGCGAAAACGGCAGGAATTTGCCGCTTTTCTACCAGCGAAATCAGTTGGATCAGCTCCTTGGCAGAGGCTTCACTGCCGGATTCCTCCTCCATAGCAGCCACAATGGTCAAATCAAAGGCATGTGCCAAATAGCCGAAGCCATCGTGAAAGGTAATTAACTCACGGCAGGAAAGATTGTGTAGCTGCGCATCACCGTAGGACTGCAAGGCGTCCAGCTGACTTAACAGTTCCGCTTCGTTTCTTTGAAAAACAGCCGCAAATTCCGGATAAGTCCGGGACAATCCCGCGGAAATATTGTGCGCCATGATTTTCGCATTGTCAGGTGCCAGCCAGATGTGAGCATCCGCTTCATGGTGATGGTGTTCGTGGTCGTGTTCCTCGTCACATTTTGCCATTTCTATGCCAAGGGAGCTGTCAATGACCAAATTTTGCTTATGGAGCAAATCGTCCATGAATTCCTCCAAGCCACCGCCGGAGATGACTACAACCTCGGCGCCCTCTGCCTGACGTACCTGACCGACACTGAGAGAATAGTCGTGGAGACAGGAAACATTTTCTGTAATAAGCTGTCCGACGGTGATATCGGTATCCCGGCAAAGAAAGCGGGTAAAATCATATACAGGCTTTGTAGTGGCAACGATTTGGGCTGTGGGTTCTGCCGCCCGGCATCCCACAAGCAGTACCAAAAAGGAGAGCACTAAAAGCAGGGAAAGCTTCTTCATAGGAATCCACCTTAATTTGAAATCTACACATCTATCATATCACATTTGTCAAGAAAAAAGAGGCTGCACAGCAGCCTCAGGAGTAAGTAGATTGATTAGTGATTCTCCACCCATTCATTAACCTTTGCCTTTGCCAGACGCTGGATATCTTCGCAGGGATAAGGAGAAGCTTCACCTCCGCGTACATACAGGAAATACAGACCGGCAGGAGTCTGGAACAGAAGCTCTTCATAGCCGGCAGGATCACCGTAAAAGCCAACTGTGTATTTCTTCACTAGAGTAGCGGTTTCGGTATCGTATTCCTTCTTGCAGATAATCTTCTTCATGGAACAAACCTCCTTTCATATATGACAATGACGCCATTATACAGCTTTTTGCATAAAAATCAAGTCATTTTTTCAGGTTAAGAAAAGAAATTCTTGTAAATTCTATTAAAAAGCAGACAATAACCTTTTTTCTTGCGCTTCTTTTGGGGATGTGTTATGATGGAAAAGAGGTGAGTTTATGCGCAATATTCCGTTCTTTACAACCGAATATGGCGTTGCGGAATTGATTCTGGAGTCTGTTCCGAATCGACAGGAAGCTTTTATCCATATCCACAGCACTGATGCTCCGGAAAAGCTGTTGGAGGAGTGCCGGGAATTTTGTATTGCCTGCGGTGCCAAGCGGCTATATGCTGCCGGAGATGCCTTTTTGGAGAAATATCCCTTTTATATGTCCGTTTTGCAAATGAACGGTGACAGGCCAGCAATCGGGGAAACCGATGCAGCCCTTTTTCCGGCACAGGAAAAAACCGCAAACCAATGGCGTCAGATATACAATGAAAAGATGACAGGAGTTCCCAAAGCGGCATGGATATCGGAAATGGCCATGGGAAAGCTGGTAAAAGAAGGAAATGCCTATTTTGTCCATCGAGAGGGACAGCTGTTGGGCATTGGCACAGCATCCGGTACACAAATCGGAGCTGTGATATCCGTTGTGCCCGGGGCAGGGGCAGAGGTGGTTCGGGCGCTGTGTCATGCACTTTCCGGGAATGCAATATCGTTGGAGGTGGCATCCACCAACCGGGCCGCATTCCGACTGTATGAAAAGCTTGGCTTCGTTACTGTTGGAGAGAAAAGCCGGTGGTATCAAATTTTGTGAAACTGACAAGGAAAAATGCTTGACAAAGAGGAGAATATGGTGTATACTGTGTCAGGTGTAAAGGGAAATACCTTGTCATAGGAGGATCGAAACATGGAATCGGTGGAACGGATACTGTTGTTTGATTACTATGGCGACCTGTTGACCTCCCGGCAAAAGCTGTGTTTCGATATGCATTACAATCAGGATTTGTCCCTGGGTGAGATTGCACAGGAACTGTCCATCAGCCGTCAGGCGGTGTACGACAATTTGAGCCGTACGGAGGCACTGCTGAAAAACATGGAGGAAAAGACCGGCTGTGTCAGCCGCGACCGGCAGCTGCGGAAATCCATGGAGCGTATTGCGGCAGCAGCAGAAACATTGATTACTCACCCGGATTCCCGGGTTTCTAAAGTGGCGGAGGAGATTCTTTCCCAAGCCAAAGGCTTCGAGGAGTAAACTATGGCATTTGAAGGCTTAACTGAAAAAATCTCCGCAACCTTTAAGAAGCTGCGGGGAAAAGGACGGCTGAAGGAGTCCGATGTCAAGGAGGCGATGCGTGAAATTCGCATGGCGCTTCTGGAAGCGGACGTCAGCTATAAGGTCGTAAAGGATTTTACAAAATCTCTCACCGAACGTTGTGTCGGTGCCGATGTTTTGGAATCTCTGACTCCTGCTCAGATGATCGTAAAGATCGTCAACGAGGAGCTGTGCAGGCTCATGGGCAGCGATTTGAAGCATATTACCATCAATCCCAACGGTCCTACCGTTGTGATGCTGGTCGGTCTGCAGGGTGCCGGTAAAACAACCAATGGCTCTAAGCTGGCCGGTCTTATGAAGCGTCAGGGCAAGAACCCTCTGCTGGTGGCGTGTGATATTTACCGTCCTGCGGCAATTCAGCAGCTGAAGGTTTGCGGAGAAAAGCTGGGAATTCCTGTGTTCGATAAGGGAACGCAGAATCCGGTGACCACTGCCAGGGAAGCAGTGCTTTATGCCCGTCAGCATGGGCATGATATGGTATTTTTGGATACCGCCGGCCGGCTTCATGTGGACGAGACCCTCATGGAAGAATTGAAGAGCATCAAAGTCACTGTAAAGCCGGATGAAATCATGCTGGTGGTGGATGCCATGACCGGTCAGGATGCGGTGAATGCCGCTGAGAGCTTCAATGAGTGGTTGGATATTGACTCTGTAATGCTTTCCAAGCTGGATGGCGATGCCCGTGGCGGTGCGGCACTGTCCGTGCGTGCCATTACCGGCAAACCCATCAAATTCGCCGGCATGGGCGAAAAGCTGGAGGATATTGAAGCCTTCCATCCCGACCGGATGGCCGGCCGTATTCTGGGCATGGGCGATGTGCTCGGCTTGATCGAAAAAGCTGAGAAGGCCTATGATGCTAAGAAAGCGGCAGAGCTGGAGGAACGCTTAAAATCCAATAAATTCACCCTGCAGGACTATTATGAGCAGCTGGTACAGCTGAAAAATATGGGTCCCATGGAGGAAATTTTGGCACAGCTTCCCGGCGGTGGCAATCTCAAGGGCTTGAAGGTGGACGAAAAGGCGATGAGCCGAACGGAAGCGATTATCCTGTCCATGACACCCAAGGAAAGGGAGAATCCCCACATCATTGCCGCCTCCCGGAAAAAGCGGATTGCCGCCGGCTCCGGTGTGAAGGTGGAGGATGTAAACAAGATGCTCAAATCCTTCGAGCAAATGCAAAAGCTCATCAAGCAGTTTTCCGGTCCCGGTATGGGCAGGAAAATGAAGCGGATGAAGGGCTTGGGTGGATTTGGCGGTTTCCCCGGTTTCTAAGGGGAATTTGATTCATTCGTTGAAAGCAAATTGCTTTGCGATATATTATTTTTTAATTATTTTGGAGGTGAAACCCATGGTAAAAATCAGACTGAGAAGAATGGGCGCTAAGAAGGCTCCTTTCTACCGGATCGTTGTTGCTGATGCCCGCAGCCCCCGTGATGGTCGTTGCATCGAGGAAATTGGCACCTACAACCCTCTGGCCGAGTCCAACAACATCACTGTTGACGCAGAGAAGGCACAGGCTTGGATCAAGAACGGCGCTCAGCCCACTGACACGGTTCGTGGTCTGCTGAAGAAGGCCGGCGTGCTGTAATAGCCCCCCGGAAGGAGTTAGACCAATGAAAGAACTTTTGCTGTATATGGCAAAGAATCTGGTGGACAATCCCGATGAAGTCACCGTGACCGAAATCGAAACGGAGGACGGTAAGGTACTTGAGCTGCGTGTTGCCGAAGGCGACATGGGCAAGGTGATTGGCCGTCAGGGTCGGATCGCCAAGGAGATCCGTACCATCATCAAGACCGTAGCCCTACGCACAGGCGATAGAGTTTCTGTCGAAATTATGGATTAACGGGTATGCGTGGCGAATCAGTCACGCATTTCTCGTTCTTTGGAGGAAAAGCAATGAAGTTGCAATTTGTAGAAGCCGGAGAGATCGTCACTACCCACGGTGTGCGGGGAGAAGTCAAGGTGCTGCCGTGGTTGGACTGTCCGGAAATGCTATGTGAATTTGAACGTTGCCGTCTTGACGGATGTGAATATACGGTGGAAGCCTGCCGGGTACAGAAGAACTGTAATCTACTGAAGCTGCAGGGAGTTGACACGATGGAGGATGCCCAGAAGCTACGGGGAAAAACCGTTGAGCTCTATCGGGAAGATATTGACGACGAGGTGATTTTTGCCGCGGAGCTGGTGGGTGTGGAGGTATATACCGACGGACAGCAAATCGGAAAAATTACCGAGGTGCTGGATTATCCCGGAAACAGCGTGTATGTAATTGATGAGGGGAAATATATGATCCCTGCGGTAAAGGAGTTCATCCTGTCCACCGATTTGGAGAAAAACGAGATGCAGGTCAAGCTCATTGAAGGGATGCGAAGCGATGAGAATTGATATTTTGACCTTGTTTCCCGAAACCTTGGGAGATGTGCTGTCGGAAAGTATTTTGGGACGGGCACAGGAACGGGGCTTCATTCGCATTGAAACCCATCAGATTCGGGAATATACCGCCAACAAACAGAATCAAGTGGATGATTACCCTTATGGCGGTGGTCGGGGTGCGGTTATGACAGCGGACCCACTGTACCGCTGCTGGGAAGCGGCATGCGATGAGGCGGCAGGTCCGGTGCATACGGTGTATCTGTCTCCCTGTGGACATACCTTTAAGCAGGAAGATGCCATCCGTTTGAGCCAAATGGAGAACCTGATTCTGGTTTGTGGGCACTATGAAGGCATCGACCAGCGCTTTATTGACGAGTGTGTGGATGAGGAGATATCCCTGGGAGACTTTGTGTTGACCGGCGGAGAAATTGCCGCAATGGCGGTGACGGATGCGGTTTGCCGTATGGTGCCCGGGGTATTGGCGGATCCGGAGTGCTTTGAGGACGAAAGCCACTTCAACGGTTTGCTGGAATATCCGCAGTATACCCGTCCGGCTGTGTGGCATGGTCGGGAAATTCCGGAGATCCTCACTTCTGGCAATCACGAAAAAGTGCGGCAGTGGCGGCGGAAGCAATCCCTGCGCCGCACGAAAGAGCGCCGTCCGGATATGTATGAAAAGCTGGATCTGTCTGCCAAACAGGATAAAAAACTGCTGAAGGAAATGGAGACCGAGGATACAGACAACGGCTCAACATGATCGTTTGCAGAAAAAACCTCCCGATGGAATGCATCGGGAGGTAATTTTATACAGTTTTGCGTTTTCGGGTTCTCCACAACCGAACAACAGTGGATACAAGAATGATACCCAATGCGATGATGCCGGCAATGGCAGCGGTAGTCATTCCTTTGTTGGCGAATTGCTCAATGTCTCCCTTTACGGCAAATTCCATAGCGTAGTACACGCCTGAGCCGGGAATCAATGGGAAAACGGATACGACCAAATAGGAAAGAGCAGGATATTTCCGAATTCTGGCCATGGTTTCGGAATAGGCAGAGGCGAAAAGCGCACCTGCAAAATAAGCGGCCAGCTCGTGCACACCGAACTCCAGACAGATGGCATAGACGGACCAGGTCAGCATACCGCCCAGGAGACACAAAAGAGAGCCCCAACCATGGACATTAAATAAAATAGAAAATCCCAGACATCCAATGGCGCAGGCCAGACATTCAAACCATAATGCGTGAGAAACGGGCAGAGAACTGACAGGAGTGCCCCAAATGAGAACGGTGACATTCCAGGCCGCGGCCGCACCCAAAGCAATGGCAACAGCAATCAACAGCACCTGCACAATGCGGTTGATGCCGGAATTGGTATCTCCGTAAATGATATCCCGCATGGCGTTGGTAAACAGCCAGCCGGGCACTAATATCATCAGCGCACCGATAATGACCGCATCCGAGCGAACGGCGGGGAAATAGACGTTCAGCATATATGCCAGGATGGACATTGGAAAGGCGGCTGCCACGGTGCTGAAGAATTGGTTTGCACCCAGATGATCCATCCATTTATTGACAAGGCCGATTACGAGACCGCAGATGCTGGCAATCACACCGTCCAAAATGGAACCGCCAAAAAGAAGTGCAAAACCAAAGGCTCCCATCATATTGGCCAGGGCATACCAGGGGAATGTGTAGCGTCGGATCTGCTCTTTGGCTTCCTTCAGCCATTTTTCGGCAATTTCCGGAGCAGGACGTTCCTGGCAGATTCTGCGGCTCAGGTTGGAATAGCATTCCACTGCGTCCAAGTCGTTTCCGTGCATTCCGATTCTGCGCATACGGGTCAAAGGACGGCCGATAACCGGCTCAATACTGATATGCATACAGTTGGGGATGACAAAAGCTTCGGCTTCGATTTCATAGGCTGCCAAAATTCTGGTGATGCTTTCCTCTATACGAAAGGTTTCTGCACCACTTATTGCCAGTCCGTAGCCCAAGTCCGCTGTCAGATCCAGAAGCTTTGAATATTCCATTAGACACCTCCGGGAATATGTTCAATCGCCATTTAGTATATCACATAATGATGGAAATTCAAGGTGCAAAGCGAATAAAAAAACGGGTCTGCACCGGCAGACCCGAAAACATATTTATTTGCGCACAAACAGCACACCCAGAGTACCGGGACCGCAGTGACAGGAGACAGTACAACCGGCATTGGTTTCATACACAGTATCAAAGGGCTCGCAGGCGGCAACTGCTTCCTTGACTGCGGCGAGACCTTCCTCAGAAACGGGGGTGTAGGTGATGAACAGCTCTGTATGGAGGATATCATCCCGCTGAGAAAGGCGATCCTTGACGTAATTGGCAAGGCACTTGGGGTAGGGACCACGGTATTTCTTTACCACGGACATTTTGCCGTTTCTCACTTCAATACAGGGCTTTAGATTCAGAAGGTTTGCACCCAAAGCGGCGGCGGAAGAACAGCGACCGCCTTTTACCATATACTTGAGCTGATCCAGCAGGAAGCTGGCTTCTACCCGTGTGGCAAATTCGTTCAGTTTTTCAGCAATTTCGTCCAGATCGTCGCAGGATTTTGCAAGGCGACAGGCTTCCAGAACCACATGACCCTGACCGGTTGAGAGGTTTTGGGAATCAATGACCCGCACATTGGGGAAATCAGCTGCGGCGATGCAGGCATTTTGATAACAGGAAGAAAAGCCAGAACCAATGTTGATATGGATAATGCCGTCGTATTCATCTGCATATTGGGCGAACAGATCGGTGTACTGACCTACGCTGTATGCAGAAGTGCTGCACAGATCACCACCGGCCGCAACATGCGCAAAAATATCGGCAGGAGTGATAGTGGTGCCGTCTTCAAACTGTCCATCTCCCTTAACGATCGTTAGGCGGGACAAAGCAATGTCGTGCTCCTGAAGCTGAGCAGGAGAGAGATCACAGGTACTGTCAGAAATAATTTTGATTTTCATAAGATACGTTCCTTTCTATGGATGGAATGTGTGAGAATTCTTATGACACACTTGGTTGCTATTTTAAAAATTTATGTTAAAATGGTATCATAGAAACGGGATTTCGTCAAGTCTGATAACCGATTATTAGCAATTTTGCGCAAGGAGAGATGACAGTTGAAGCTGAAGTTTGAAGTGACCGGCATGACCTGTGCGGCTTGTTCTGCCCGGGTGGAAAAGGTGACACGTGCGGTCTCCGGTGTCACAGATGTTTGTGTCAATCTCATGGGCAGCACAATGGTGGTGGAAGCTGCCGATGAGCTGGTGCAGGCGCAGATTGTTCAAGCGGTTATCAATGCAGGTTATGGTGCAAAAATAGCAGGAGAGAAGGCGGCTGCTCCGGTAAGGAAGGATACAGGCACAGGGCGAAATCGTTTAATTGCCTCAGGGATTTTTCTTGGGATATTGATGTATTTCACCATGGGACACATGTTAGGACTGCCAATGCCGGCATGGTACTGCGGTACAGAAAATGCTATGGTTGCGGCGTTACTGCAAGTGAGTCTTACATTACCGGTGATTGTTTTGAACAGAGGCTACTACCTTCGGGGATTGAAAGCATTGTGGCATCGCAGTCCCAATATGGATACGCTGATCGCTGTCGGCTCCGGTGCGGCATTCGTATATGGTCTGGTTACACTGTTTGCAATGGCAAATGCGGTAGGACACGGGAATTGGAATGCGGTTGCTTACTATCGGGAGAATCTGTATTTTGAGTCTGCCGCCATGATTCTGACATTGATCTCCTTGGGGAAATTTCTGGAAAACCGTGCCAAGGGCAAAACGGGGGACGCCATCCGGGCTCTGATGGATCTGCGTCCGGAAACTGCGGTTGTTTTGCGTGACGGACAGGAGGTGACAATTCCGGCAGGAGAGGTTCGGGTAGGAGATACTGTCGTTGTACGCTCCGGTGGCCGGATTGCGGTGGATGGCGTGATTTTGGAAGGACGAGGTGCCATTGACCAAAGCGCATTAACCGGTGAAAGCGTGCCTGTGGAGGCAGAGCCGGGTCATCGTGTAGCGGCGGCGACGATTCTGACAGAGGGTTTTTTGAAGCTTCGGGCGGATAAAGTGGGAGAGGACACCACCTTACAGCAGGTCATTCGTCTTGTGGAAGAGGCAGGTGGCTCAAAAGCGCCGATTGCCCGCCTGGCAGACAGAATTTCCGGCATTTTTGTGCCGGTGGTAATGGGAATTGCCCTGGTGACCTTTGGTGCATGGATGATTGCTGGCTATGGCTTGGAATTTGCATTGACCTGTGCAATTTCCGTCTTGGTGATTTCCTGCCCCTGCGCATTGGGGCTGGCCACACCGGTGGCGATTATGGTGGGAACCGGAAAAGGCGCTTCTATGGGCGTGCTGTTCAAAAACGGACTTGCTTTGGAACAGCTGCACAGTGTGGATACTGTGGTACTGGACAAGACGGGTACGCTGACCACCGGAAAACCGGAGGTTACCGATATCCTTCCCGCCGATTGCTCTGAGGACGAGCTACTTATTCTGGCGGCTGCCCTGGAGCAGCCATCCGAGCATCCCTTTGCCAAGGCAATCATGAAAAAAACTGCAGGTAAGCAGATTCCGCAGGCTGCGGATTTTGAAACCATACCTGGGATGGGTGTGTCTGCAACCGTGGATGGTATTCGTTACTTGGGAGGAAATGCCCGACTGATGCAGGAGTATGGCATATCGGTGCCGGATTATTCCCGGCTTGGGGCAGCAGGAAAAACACCGCTGTATTTTGCCAAAGCGGACGGGGTCTATTTGGGTGCGATTGCGGCGGCGGATGTTTTGAAGGCGGATTCCAAGGACGCGGTCTTGGCTATGAAAAAGCAGAAGCTTCATATCGTGATGCTGACTGGAGACAACCAAGCTACGGCCACTGCTGTTGGTGCAACGGCGGATATTGATGAAATTATTTCCGATGTTCTGCCCGATGGCAAGGCGGAGGAAGTTAAAAAGCTTCAGAGACAAGGAAAAAAGGTGCTTATGGTGGGTGACGGCATCAATGATGCACCTGCCTTGGCAACGGCCGATGTGGGCATGGCTATTGGGGCCGGCACAGATATTGCCATGGAATCTGCGGATGTGGTACTGATGTCCGGTTCCTTAACAGGAGTTGCCAATGCTGTTCGGTTAAGCAAGGCGGCTTTGCGAAATATCAAGCAGAACCTGTTTTGGGCATTTTTCTATAACTGCCTGGGAATCCCCGTGGCGGCTGGAGCGCTGGTACTGCCTTTTGGCATTCAGCTTAGTCCCATGTTGGGAGCTGCCGCGATGAGTATGAGCTCGGTGTTTGTGGTGACAAATGCATTGCGTTTGCGTCGTTTTCATGGAACGGAATCAAAAAAGGAGAAAAGCAATATGACAACGGTTTTGAAGGTAGAAGGCATGATGTGTTCTCATTGTAAGGCACGGGTGGAAACGGTTTGTAAGGAGCTTGCCGGCACAGAGGATGCAGTGGTAGATTTGCAGGCAAAAACAGTGACAGTTACCGGTTCGGCAACAAAGGATGCCTTGGTACAAGCCATCACGAATGCCGGTTATGAAGTGGTAGGGTAATTATGCGCAATATCAGGCTGAAAATCTGCTACGACGGTACGCGCTACAAGGGTTGGCAAAGGCTGCCGGGAGTGGAGAATACCATACAGGGAAGGCTGGAACAGACGCTGACTCGAATTTTGGAAGAGAATATTGAAATTTCCGGCAGCGGACGCACCGATGCCGGTGCCCATGCCATTGGACAGGTAGCAAATTTCCATTGCCAAGGAGATATGTCCTGTGAGGAAATTTTATGCAAATTACGGCGGTATTTACCGGAGGATATCGGCATAGAATCCTGTCAGGAGGCATCGCCTCGGTTTCATGCGCGGTTGAACTGTAAAACAAAGACGTATCACTACCGCATTTGGAACAGTGAAAAGCCCTGCGTTTTTCAGCGGCGGTATGTCTATGTCCTGCCCGGGCAGCTGAATCTGGAAGAAATGAAGATTGCGGCAGCGCAGTTTGTGGGAGAACACGATTTTTCCGCTTTTTGCGCCAACAAGAGGATGAAGAAATCCACTGTGCGCCGCATAGATTCCGTTACGGTTGCGCGTATGGGAGAGGAAATTGTTTTTGAATTTACCGGAGACGGATTTCTTTACAACATGATTCGGATCATGGTGGGAACGCTGCTGGAGGTTGGAAGCGGCAAGCGGAATGCTGACACAATTCCTGCACTGTTTGGTGACAAACGGGAGAAGGCGGGGTATCTGGTGCCCGCACAGGGATTGTGTCTGATGGAGGTAACCTATTGAACATTCAAATTTTCGGAAAGAACAAATGCTTTGACACAAAAAAAGCAGAACGGTATTTTAAGGAACGGCGAATCAAATTCCAATCCGTGGATTTGCTTCGCTTCGGACTGTCGGGAAAGGAATTTGACGCGGTGCTTCGCGCAGTGGGCGGTATCGATAATCTGATTGATTGGGAGTGCAAGGACCCGGATGTGACACTCATGAAATACATGGAGGATGTCCGAGGGAAAGAAGACAAGGTCTTTGATAAGCCGGAGTTGATGAAAACACCGATTGTACGCAATGGCAAGCAGGCGACAGTTGGGTATTGTCCGGAAATCTGGGCGACATGGGAATAATACAAAGGAGACTGTTGCATCTGCAACAGTCTTTCTGTTTGGAAAGGGTGGGAATATGGTTGCTTTCTTGGAGAAGCTGAATACACTTGTCTGGGGTATTCCGGCATTGCTCGGCATTCTCGGAATTGGGATTTATCTCAGCTTTCGTACAGGATGGCCACAAATACGTTTGCTGCCAAAGGCGCTGAGGGCGTTTTTGCAAACCTTTCGCAAGAAGGAGCAAAACGATGGCGGAGTGTCTCCCTTCCAGGCTCTGTGTACGGCTCTCGCCGCCACAGTGGGAACAGGGAACCTGGCAGGTGTTGCAGGTGCCATTGCAATCGGTGGACCGGGTTCTGTCTTTTGGATGTGGATTTGTGCGATCCTGGGCATGATAACCAAATTTGCCGAGGCTGCGTTGTCGGTTCGTTACCGTGTGAAAAACGAAAAAGGGGAGTGGGTAGGCGGACCCATGTACATGATACAGCAGGGGATGGGAAAGCGTTGGCGATGGCTGGCAATGACTTACTGCTTCTTCGGAATCGTTGCTGCATTTGGCGTTGGAAATGCCACGCAGGTCAATACGGTTATCGGCGGCATCAATCAGGCGGTTGTGGCACTGGGCGGACAGGAAAGTCAACTTGGGAATCTGCTGATGGGGATTGCATTGAGCATTCTCATCTGCGGTATTCTGCTGGGAGGATTGAAGAAAATCGGCAGTATGGCAGAAAAGCTGGTGCCGCTTGCATCTGTATGCTATTTACTGTTGGGGCTGGGTGTTCTGATTGCCCGGGCACAGCTGTTGCCCCACGCATTTTATTCCATAGTAACAGGTGCCTTTACACCGCAAGCGGCAACGGGGGGTGCCATCGGTTCGTTGTTTCTTTCCCTTCGGGTTGGCGTTTCGCGAGGGGTATTCACCAATGAGGCGGGGATGGGCACGGCAGGAATTGCCCATGCCGCAGCACAGGTAGACCATCCCGTACAACAGGGACTGATGGGGATCATGGAGGTCTTTTTGGACACCATCGTGATTTGCACCATGACGGCGCTGGTCATTCTGGTCAGCGGCATAAAAATACCCTATGGGAAGGATATAGGCGTAACACTGACGACACAGGCGTTTTCCTCTGTGTACGGGGACTGGGTTTCCGTGATGATTGCGGCGTCACTATGCTGCTTTGCGATTGCCACAGTTTTGGGTTGGGGACTTTACGGTGCGCGGTGTGCCCAATTCCTGTTTGGCGACGGCGTATGGAAGAAATTTGTGTTTTTGCAGGGTGTGGCGGTTGTTCTGGGCGCAGTTTTGCAGACGGGAACGGTTTGGCTGTTGTCGGAGATCGTAAATGGCTTAATGGCGATCCCAAACCTGCTCGCACTGGGATTCCTGGCGCCGGAGCTGTCAGGCTTGGTGCGGCAATTCCGGAAAAAGGACGGCAGAAAGTTTTGTGCAAAAGAGGTTGCAATTTTGTGAGATGTCGTGTATAATGGCGGGGTAATGCTTGGGAACCGCAACAGGGCGACCAAAGTGAAAACAGGAAAAGAAGCATAAGAATAACGAGGTGTAGCGCAATGGTAGCGCGCCTGCTTTGGGGGAGCGAGGTGACCGCCGCCGGTGGCGGAAAAAGGGAACCGAGGGAGT
>SVMA01000001.1 GCA_015067635.1 Oscillospiraceae bacterium
AAAAACCACGGCAAAAGCCGTGGTTTTTATGGTTGCGGAGGCAGGACTCGAACCTACGACCTCCGGGTTATGAGCCCGACGAGCTTCCAACTGCTCTATCCCGCGATATTGGTGCACTGCCTAATTGCTAGGGTATTATAGCATGGCGCAACGGGTTTGTCAAGTGCTTTTTCCATCTTGTACAGTTTATCCGTTTGCCTTCCTCTTTATGCAGATCGGGGCCCGAAACCTTTGTTTCGAGCCCCAAATTTCTTAGAAATAACACTTCTCGGCAATATATGCCTTCAAATCCTTAATGGGCACGCGGACCTGCTCCATGGTATCCCGGTCACGGACGGTGACACAGTCATCAGCGGGACTGTTATCATCTCCCACGGTCTGGAAGTCCACGGTGATACACAGCGGTGTGCCGATCTCATCCTCCCGGCGGTAACGCTTGCCGATAGAGCCGGAATCGTCAAAGTCCACCATAAAGTCCTTCCGCAGTTCCGCATAGATCTCCTCCGCCTTGGGGGACAGCTTCTTGCTCAGGGGCAGAACGGCAGCCTTGAAGGGTGCCAGCGCAGGGTGCAGATGCAGCACGGTACGGATATCGTTGTTGCCGTTTTTGTCCTGACCCACCACTTCCTCATCATAAGCTTCGCACAGGAATGCCAAGGCCACACGGTCACAGCCTAGACTGGGCTCGATAACATAAGGAATGTAATGCTCGTTGCGTTCCTGGTCATAGTATTCCAGGGACTTGCCGGAGGCCTCCTGATGGCGGCCCAAGTCGTAATTCGTACGGTCTGCAATGCCCCACAGCTCACCCCAGCCACCGCCGAAGGGGAACTGGTACTCAATATCGGTAGTTGCACGGGAATAGAAGGCCAATTCTGCAGGATCGTGGTCACGCAGGCGCAGAGAATCTTCCTTAATGCCCAGGCTGATCAGCCAGTTCTTGCAGAAATCCTTCCAATAGGCAAACCATTCCAGGTCCGTGCCGGGCTGGCAGAAGAACTCACACTCCATCTGCTCAAATTCCCGGGTGCGGAAGGTGAAATTACCGGGGGTGATCTCATTCCGGAAGGCCTTACCCACCTGACAGACACCGAAGGGCAACTTCTTACGGGTCGTACGCTGAATATTTGCAAAGTTCACGAAAATACCCTGTGCGGTCTCGGGACGCATATAGACGGTGGAGGAAGAATCCTCAGTCACGCCCATCTGGGTCTTGAACATCAGATTGAACTTACGGATAGAAGTGAAGTGATGCTTGCCGCAGTTGGGGCAGATCACGTCCTCATGGGAAGCGATATAGGCATCCATTTCTTCCTGGCTCATGGCATCTACGTTGACGTCCTTACCGGATTCGGATGCAGAGATCAGCTGGTCAGCTCTCTGACGGGAACCGCAACCTTTACAGTCCACCAGCGGATCGGAGAAGGAGCCCACGTGGCCGGTGGTGACCCAGGTGGTGGGATTCATCAAAATCGCGGCATCCAGACCCACATTGTAAGGAGACTCCTGCACGAATTTCTTCATCCATGCCTTTTTGACATTGTTCTTGAACTCCACACCCAAGGGACCGTAATCCCAAGAGTTTGCCAGACCGCCATAGATTTCTGAGCCGGGGTAAACAAAGCCTCTGTTTTTGCAGAGATTTACAATCATATCCAAGGTTTTTTCACTGTTTTTCATGTATGTTTCCTCCAAATTTTCGGATGGTTGTTTATTGATACGTTATTATACAAGGGTTTTTTGCGGAAATCAAGAAAATTCTTCCTTACTCTTCCGCCACCAGCTCCGGACCCAGATCCTCTGCCATCAGCCCGTAAACCATGTCCGCAATCTCCACGGTATTTTTGCCGGCATACTCCTCCGGCAGAACGGTTTTCACCAAATGCACGTCCACATCGGTGGGCTTCAGCTTCCGAATGTTTGAGAACACACTCTCAGAATTTTTCAATGTGCACACTACGATGGGCACATTGGTTTTCTGCGCAATTTTGAATACGCCGCTGCGGAAATGATGAAGCAGGCCGTCCCCCTTGATATATCCCTCCGGGAATACGCCCATGGACACCTCATCCTC
This sequence comes from Oscillospiraceae bacterium, assembly GCA_015067635.1. Lineage (GTDB taxonomy): Bacteria > Bacillota > Clostridia > Oscillospirales > Oscillospiraceae > Faecousia. The sequence goes on from SVMA01000001.1 coordinate 2,075, forward strand.
TTTGATCAGGCGGATGCAGTTAATGATTGTTTTCAGCGCCTCTCTGTCATTTTCCCGATTGATGGGCTGACACATGATCTTGTGCATCATCGGCCCGATCAGAAAGCGACCTGTGTTTTCCTGCTTGGTAATAAAGGTCAGCCGGAAGTTCCGGAACAGGTGAAGCAAAATCACCGGATCGGTCTCACTTAAATGGTTGCATACCAGCATGAACCGGCCATCTTGGGGAATCTGCTCCATTCCCTTTACATGAAGCCGTACCCGTACCACGGTTACCAGGGATGAAATATACACCCGCAATATTCCCCGATAGAAGCGGCTGTCATGCTCTTGCTCCTTTTTTTGATTGACCGCACCGCAAGCGACAAACAAAAACAGAAATGCTATCAGCACACACCCTAAAAAGCTTCCCAAAAAACACACCGGTGCAAGCCAAAGGCTTTGCAGTCCCGCCTGTTTTCCAATGCAAATCCCCGCACTCACCAGCGCAGAGAGGATGGTCATTCCGCCTAAAAGCATAGTTTTTCCTCCAACGTCCTATAATTTACATATTATACTCTATTTTATCAAAGGAAACAAGTGGAAAATACATAACAGAGGGGTAGAAATTATTTCAATAAAATGATATAATGCTATATTATTGTCAATCGGAAAGGATTTTTCACCATGTCTTTATCCTCCCGTGCCCCTTGGCTTGCCTATTACGGCACCACACCGGCCACGATCTCCTATCCGGAAAAGACCATGTATGAAATGGTTGCGCAGGCCGCAAAGCAGTGGCCGGATTCCACTGCCTATCACTTTATGGGTCGCAAAACCAGCTTTGCAGACTTTTTGTCGCGGATCGATGCCGCCGCAAAGGGTCTGATTGCAATGGGCATTTCCAAAGGGGACCGGGTAACGCTGTGTATGGCCAATACCCCCCAGGCATTGGATTGCTTTTATGCGCTGAACCGTATCGGGGCCATTCCGAATATGATCCATCCCCTTTCCGCACCTCAGGAGATCGCTTTTTACCTGAATGCCTCCCACAGTAAGGCAATTTTGACTTTGGATCAGTTTTACGAGAAGGTTGCTTCTGTGGAAGCACAGCTGGAAGCTCCCTGCCAAATTTTCCTTGCCAGAATTCAGGACGAGCTTCCTGTGCATTTACGGCTTCTTTATCCCCTTTCCAAAAACGCAAAGGCTGTCAAACCCCTTCCCGCCACGGGCTATACCCTGTGGTCGGAGCTTCTGAAAAAGGGACGAAATCTTCAATTGCCTGCCCATGACGGTAAGGCTGATGAATGTGCCGCCATTCTCTATTCCGGCGGCACTACCGGCACCACCAAGGGCATTTTGCTGTCCAACCGGAATTTCAATGCCCTGGGTCTGCAGACCATTGCCGCCTCCGGCTACCGGGAAATCGCACAGATGAAAATGCTTTCCGTTATGCCCATCTTCCACGGCTTCGGTCTGGGTATCGGCATTCACACAGCCCTCATTGGCGGTGCTTCCTGCATCCTGGTGCCGCAGTTCAGTATTCAGACCTACTCCAAAATTCTGCGCAGGCAAAGGCCGGATTTCATTCCCGGCGTGCCTACATTGTTTGAGGCATTACTGCGCTGTAAGGATTTGGAAACGGTAGATCTGTCCTTCCTGAAGGGAATTTTCTGCGGTGGGGACAGTCTGTCCACGGAACTAAAGAAAAAGGTGGACGATTTTCTGAAGGCGCATGGCTGCAGGGAACAAATTCGGGAGGGCTACGGCACGACGGAATGTGTCACCGCCTCCTGTTTGACCCCCAAAAATTATGCAAGAGAAGGTTCTATCGGCATTCCTTTCCCGGACACCTACTATAAAATCGTGAAACCCGGCACTGTGGAAGAGGTAGAACCGTTGCAAGAGGGTGAGATCTGTCTGCGTGGACCCACCGTAATGCTGGGGTATATGGACAATCCCGGGGAAACCGCCCAGACCCTGCAGACCCATGCGGACGGCTATACTTGGCTCCACACCGGAGATGTGGGCTTTATGGATGCAGATGGCTTTATCTATTTCCGTCAGCGGCTGAAACGGATGATCGTGTCTTCGGGGTATAACATTTACCCCTCACAGTTGGAAAACATTCTGGACGGGCACGAGAAGGTTCTGCAATCCTGCTTCGTGGGTGTAAAGGACGATTATCGGGGACAGCGGGTTTATGCTTTTGTAGTGCCCATGCCGGGAATCGTTCCTGATGAAGCATTAAAATCAGAGCTGCTTACTTTTTGTCAGAGCCGGATCGCCAAATACGCCATGCCCAGAGAAATGGAATTTCGCACAGAGCTTCCCAAAACCGCAGTGGGCAAGGTAGCCTATCGGATTTTGGAAGAAGAAGTCAACGAAAGGGCGGAAAAATAAATGAAAAAGAGAATATGGGAACTGGACGCCCTGAGAGGACTTTGCGTTTTGGGCATGGTTATTGTCCATTTTGTCTATGATTTGGTTGACCTGTATCAGCTGGTTCCGTGGCAATACCCGGCCGCTTTTCTGTTTGTAAAGCAATGGGGCGGCGTGCTGTTTCTGCTGATTTCCGGTATTTGTGTCACCTTGGGCTCCCACTGCATCCGACGGGGTTTACTGGTATTCGCCTGCGGTCTGGTCTGCACGGCTGTGACCTTCGGTATGTACAAATTTGATATGGCCACAGAGGGCATCATCATTTACTTCGGTGTTCTGCATTGTCTGGGCGTGTGTATGCTTTTGTGGCCGCTGTTCCGACGGCTTCCCCGTTGGGCCTTGCTCCTAGCGGGACTTGTTCTGATTGCCCTCGGCCTTTATGTAAAAGACCTGCCTGGGCTGGATTATCCCTGGCTGATGCCCCTGGGACTTCCCTGGAAGGGTTTTGCCTCCTCGGATTACTTCCCGCTTCTTCCCAATCTGGGCTTTTTCCTTGCAGGAAGCGGACTGGGTATGTACCTGTATCAAAAGAAACAGAGCCTTCTGCCGCGGGTTAATACCGAAAATTTTGTCATCCGCTTTTTGTTGCTGTGCGGCAAAAATTCTCTGTGGATCTATCTGCTGCATCAGCCCTTGCTCAGCGGCATTTTCTACCTGATCATCCTAATGCAATCTTAAAGGAGGCATTTTTATGAAACGATATCTCAAACCGGTGTATCTGCCCTATCTCACAGTCGGCTGCAGTGTCATTGCCCTTCTTATGCGGATGTGGTTTTTCCTGTTGGGCAAGGACGCCCGGGGCTTGTTGGCCGTGGGCAGCTTCCCGGATATTATGAGCTGGCTCATGATTGCCCTTGTAATGGCATTGCTGGTAGTTTCCTCCCGGAAGTTAAAAGGAGGAAACAAGTACAGCCATAACTTCTGCGCATCCTCCCTTGCCGCCATCGGCATGCTTTTGGCAGCTGCCGGCTTTTTGATCACCTCCATTGTAGACTTGCTCGCTCAGCCTGACACCTTTGGCATAATCAGTGCCGCTTTGGGTATTGGTGCCACCGCGTCTTTGGGTTATCTGTCCTATGGGCGCAGTAAAGGCATCCGCCTTTCTGTTCTGTTTCACGGTGTGGTTTGTCTGTTCCTGATGTTCCATTTGGTTTCTCATTATCGCCTGTGGAGCTCCTTCCCGCAACTGCAAAGCTACGCCTTTGAGTTGTTGGCCATTGTTTTTGTGATGTTGTCCGGTTATCAACGGGCGGCCTTTGATGCAGATATCGGCAATCGCCGCACCTATGCATTTTTCTCCTATACTGCACTGTTCTTTTGTATCGCCGCCCTTCCGGGCTGTGATAATTTCGCCTTCTTTATCGGCTGTGCCGCATGGATGCTGAGCACTCCCTGCAATTTGCATGAACACAAAAAGGAGGCATAATGCCATGATTTTGCCGGAACACGTCCGCTATTGTGTGGATGCGCTGGAGCAGAAAGGCTATGCCTGTTATGCCGTAGGCGGCTGTGTTCGGGATTCTCTCTTGGGTCTGACGCCCCACGATTATGATTTGTGCACTGCGGCACCGCCGGAAGAAACCCACCGCATTTTCGCCCATCACACTCTGGTGCTGGCAGGCGAAAAGCACGGCACCGTGGGTGTGGTAACGGACGGCGGCGTGGTGGAGATCACCACCTTCCGCACCGAGGGAGATTATACAGACAGCCGTCATCCCGGTTGGGTAGAATTTGTAAAAACCGTTGAAGGAGATTTGTCCCGTCGGGATTTCACCGTCAACGCCATGGCCTATTCCCCCTCCCGGGGCTTTGCCGACCCCTTTGGCGGACAGCAGGATCTGAAGAACCGTATTCTGCGGGCCGTGGGCTCGGCGGATGCCCGTTTTACCGAGGATGCTTTGCGCATTCTGCGGGGTGTCCGTTTTGCGGTACGCTATCAGATGACACCGGAAAGTTCCACCCTGGATGCCATGTTTTCCCATGTGCACCTGTTGGATAATATTGCCAGGGAACGAATTTTTGATGAGTTATGTAAACTTCTTCCTCTGGTGACTGCGGAGGATCTGCTTCGTTTTGCGCTCGTGCTTGTGCAGGTCATTCCCGAGCTGGCTCCCACTGTGGGCTTTTTACAGCATAATCCTCATCATCTCTACGATGTGTTCACCCACACTGCCCATGTTACTGCCGCTACCCCTGCTGATTTGGCTCTGCGCTGGGCAGCTTTGCTTCACGACCTTGGAAAGGTTTCCGCCTTTACTCTGGACGAAAACGGACGGGGACATTTTTACGGGCATGACAAACTCAGCGCCCAAATGGCCGATGATATCCTGCTCCGCCTCAAAGCACCCAATGCTCTGCGGGAGGAAGTGGTTTTTCTTGTGGCCCATCACATGCTTCCTCTGGTGCCGGACCGGAAGCTCCTGCGCCGTTGGATCAGCAAATGGGGTATCCAAAAAATCCACAAGCTGATTGCCCTTCAGCAGGCAGATTTTGGGAGTAAGGGTGTTGTCAGTGAGGGTTTCCCCTTTGAAGAAATCTTGGAAATCTCTCGGGAACTGCTGGCCGAAAACAACTGCCCGACCCTGCGGGATCTGGCAGTCAACGGTCACGACCTGATGGCTCTTGGGTTTTCCGGTGCTGAAATCGGAACTGCTCTGAATCAGCTTCTCTCCCGCGTGCTGGATGAGGAGCTCCCTAACGAAAAAGCAGCCCTGCTGGCTGCGATCAGGAGGAAAACAGAATGAATATTGCCATTGTAACCGGTGCCAGCTCCGGCATGGGGCGGGAATTTGCGCTGCAGCTTTCGGAATATGTGCAGGTGGAGGAGATCTGGGTGATTGCCCGCCGCCAGGCGGCTCTGGAATCCCTGCGTCAGGAAATTTCCTGCCCCCTGCGGACGATTCCTTTGGATCTTACCCAGTCCGAAAGCTTTGATATCATTGCCAAGCTGTTGGCGGAAGAAAAGCCTAATGTAAAGCTGCTGGTAAATGCCGCCGGCTTTGGAAAATTCGGCAGTTTTGACCAGGTCAGTCCGGAGGACGACTGTAAAATGCTGGACCTCAACTGCAAGGCTTTGCTGATGATGACCCGTTTGGTGGTTCCCTATATGTCCGCCGGCAGTCATATTCTGCAGCTGGACAGTCTTTCTGCCTTTCAGCCCGTCCCCTATATCACCACCTACGGTGCAACCAAGGCTTTTGTGCTCAGTTACAGCCGTGCCCTCAATCGGGAGTTAAAATCCCGGAGAATTCGGGTCATGGCTATGAATCCCGGCTGGGTGAAAACCGAGTTTTTCAATCACGCCTGTCAAACCAACGACGGGCAGGTGAAGTATTTCAACCGGCTGTATGAAGCCAAGGACTGCGTAGCCACAGGACTTAAGCATCTGTATCACACCAAGAAGGACTATTCTGTCCACGGATTGCCGGTTAAATTCCAGGTTTTACTGGTAAAGCTGGTGCCCCACCGTTTTGTGATGAGCATCTGGCTTCACCAGCAGAAAAAGGCGAAAAACAATCGGAATCTCACGGTGGAAGGACGCAAGTAATTCCAAAAAACATGAAAGGGTCTGTTGCTGTGCAACAGACCCTTTTCTTATACCATTTCCTTTATCCTTGACGGCTTTTTCAGCTTATACAGCTCCTCCACCGCCATACGGGTTTTGGCCACCGGTGTGCGATTGCTCGGGAAGCAATAGTACAGCACATCCCGATTGCCCACGCAAATCATATCTCCCAGCTCATACCAATAGTAATCCGCATATAGTCCATAGCAGGCCAGTGCTCCCTGTTCATATTCCAGCTTGCCGTCGCAGCCGGTGAGACGGAAACCTTCCTGCGTGTGGGACAGATGTCCCTTTCCAACCATGTAGATTGCCTTGAAATTCACCATCATGCCGATGTCCACATCGGTTTCCATGCGATAAGCGCCGGATTCCAATTCCCGTCGCACTTCCTCTCGCTCCCAGCGATACCAGTCGGGAATGTGGGAAAATTCCGTTTCTCCCTCGGTGGCTTTGAGCTGACCCAGGGTGTCCATTTCCCACATCTTGCCGCAATGTCTGCAGGTCAGGGTCGTTCCCTTTCCGGTCATCTCTCCCTCGGTGCTGCAATGGGGACATTTGTAGAGGATCCGTTCCAATCCGTCCGCACGGAAAGGCTCTGTGATTTCCACCTGATTGTCCCGCTGCCAGGCAAAGTTGTCAAAAGAAAAGGCCTCGTCCAGCATTTTATCCAGTTCCCGCACGGATTTTTCTTTTAACTGCTCCGCGGTAACCATACAGGACACCTTCGCACGCACCTTTACTTTCCGTTTCTGCAGACAGTTATACAAAGGATCCCTTGCAAACGCGCCCTCCGTAATAACGGTCACCACAGGAACCCCCAGCTTCTTCAACAGGATTCCCATCTTTCGGGGCAGAGGCGTAGCTGTGCCGTCAAAGGTGTAGCTGGCTTCCGGATACATGAGCACACTTGCCTTTTTCTCCTTCAGCATATATTCCATATCCCGGATGAGGGTTACGTCGCTTACAAATTTTTGGGTGGGAATACATCCCAGAAACCGCATGATCCATTCCTTTCCCACAAAACCGTCGCCTGTGCATACGATTCCATAGGGCTTGGGATAAAAAATCCTGGAAACGATCATAAGGTCAATAAAGCTGGAGTGGTTCATGAGGATCAGACAGGGCTGTCCTTTGATTTGCTCCATGCCGTGCATTTCATACTGAAAATGGGTTTTCAGTATGTCCGGTATGGCCGCCACACGCACAATACTGCGGAGCAAAAAATTGGGATGACGGGGCTTGCGATGCTTGCCAACAGGCATCGTAAGCACTTCCTCGTAGGTCTTTTCACGGGTGCGAATCTTCATGGCAATCACATCCTTTCCAAACTGGCGATATTCTATCATACATCTGCTCTTTTTGCAAGTTTCACAGGAAATACGGAAGTTTCTCTTTTCTTTCTAAAATAGAGAAAGCCTTCCCGTGTGGGAAGGCTTTTCTTATTCTTCGTCAATCACGTGGGCACCCTGGAATTCGATATGCAGAGGAAGCATTTTCCAATTTGCCTCTGTAATGCTGTCCAGCTTCTTTGCCAGCTTTTGTTCCAGCCCGGGGTTACGGGTGATACAAAGCAGGGTCGGACCGGCACCGCTGATACAGAATGCCGCACCGGTGGTTCGAATGAGCCCTTCGATCTGGTCATAGTCCTTGATCATTTTCTTCCGATAAGGCTGATGGATCCGGTCCTGCATAGCATTTCGCAGAAGCTTCTCATCTCCCAGCTCCAAAGCCTTCAGCACCATCGCGCCGTGGGAAATATTATAAACTGCATCCGCCCGGTCATATTCCGTGGGCAAAATACTTCTTGCCAAAGGCGTGGGCAAGTCAAAATCCGGAACCAATGCCAAAAACTCCCAATCAGGATGCAGGGGGAAATCCACCGTCACCGGCAGACCGTTATCTACCATAGAGGCGTTCAGTCCGCCGAAAAATGCCGGCGCCAGATTGTCTGGGTGGCCTTCCATTGCGTTGGTGATATTCAGCAGACCCTGAGTGGACAGCTTATTGCCCCTGAGCACGTTGGCTCCCATGGCACCTGCCACCAGCAGAGCTGCGGAAGAGCCCAAACCGCGACAGACGGGAATTTGCGCTTCGATATGGATTTTCACTCCGCGGATTTCCTCGCTGAGAGATTCCAAAACGGCGCAGTAAGAGGTATACGCCAAATTATCCGGTCCTGCAAAGGCTTCATCACAGCCGGTGATTTCCAGGCCCTCTTCCATTTCTTCAAAGGTCACATCGGTATAAAGGCTCAGCGCACAGCCGAAGGCGTCAAATCCGGGGCCCAAATTTGCAGTAGTGGCTGGAACACGAATCTTAACCTTTTTCATCTCAATTCTCCTTTTTCAGCGACAGAACGAAGGTGCACATTGCATCCTTCTCAATAACTGTCTGATGTAATTCCGGTTTCTGCCGCAGATTGGATAGATTCTTCGGTATCTTCACACCGGTTGCCCCATGCAGCTGCTCCATCTGTGCAAACTCATCCCCCGCTGCCTGTTCTCCGATGGCCGAGAGCACTGCCGCAGGAAATTTATAGGGGGAAGCCGTAGACAGCACCACCATGGGACGGCGGTCTCTGGTTTGGTTTACATAATCTTCTGCAACTGCCCATCCGGAAGCGGTATGGGTATCACAAAGGTAACCATACCGACTCCACACCCGGGCAATGGCATCTGCTCCTTCTTCATCCGTGCAGCAGCCCGCCCAGAATTGCTTTTGAATCTTTTCAAGCAGCTGCCGGGGAATTTGATAATAGCCCTGCGTGCTCAGCTGCTGCATCCACTGCGCCACTGTGGCGCTGTCACCGCACAGCAATGCCAGCAATCGCTCCAAATTGGAGGACACCAGAATATCCATAGAAGGAGAAGCTGTTTTATGCAGCGGTCTGCGCCGGTCATAACAACCGGTGAGGATGAAATCTGTTAACACGTTGTTCGCATTGGAGGCACAAAGCAGACGTCCCACCGGCAGACCCAGCAGCTTTGCCAGATAACCCGCCAAAATGTCACCGAAATTTCCAGTAGGAACAGAGAAATTGACCTCGTCGCCCAGGGAGATCACCTTTTTATCCAGCAGATCCCGATAGGCCTTGAAATAGTAAGTGATCTGCGGTACCAGCCGACCGATGTTCATGGAATTGGCAGAGGAGAGCCGGAAGGGCAACTGCTTTTCTTCGAAGGCAGTGAAAATTTCCTTCACTCCGGTCTGTGCGTCGTCAAAATTGCCGTAAATGCCGCAAACAGCCACATTGCTTCCTTCCTGGGATACCATTTGCCGGCGCTGTACCTGAGAAACGCCCCCATGGGGGTAAAACACGCAGACGCGAATCCCATCCACATCCCGAAAGCCTTCCAAAGCCGCCTTTCCGGTGTCACCGGAGGTTGCGGTAAGAATCAGAATATCCTTCGTTTCCCCCTTTGCCGTTTTGGCGGCAGTCATCAGCTGAGGCAGCATGGACAGCGCCACATCCTTAAAGGCAGAGGTAGGACCGCGAAACAGCTCCAAAACATGAAAATCCCCCACCGGCACTGTGGGTGTAAGCTCCGGTGTATCGAATTTCCCTGTGTATGCCTTGCTGACCAAGGTCTGCATATTGGGGATGTCCGGCAAAAAGGCGGATAAAATCATTTCCGCCATGTTAAGAACATCTGCTTTCACGCAATCCGTCCAGGAAAATTCAGGCATTTGGGCAGGAAGATACAGTCCGCCATCCGGTGCAAGCCCTGTTAAAACCGCCTGCGCACTGTCAACTTGGGGTGAAAATCCCCGTGTAGAAAGATATTGCATAAAATTCCTCGTATTTTTTGTACTTTTTTACGAAACCCCTTGGATTTTTGTTGCAACTATGATATACTGTTATCCTATAAAATGCAAGTATTTTTTTCAGGAGGATGCTATGAGAATTGGTTTGCTTGGTTTCGGTACCGTTGGCAAGGGTGTTTACGAATTAACCGCCGCCCGTGAGGATATGCAGGTGGTCAAAGTCCTTTGCCGTCGGGAGCTGACGCTGCCTGATGCTGCCGTTACCCACAATTTTGATGACATCTTACAGGACAGTTCCATTGACACTGTTGTGGAAGCCATTGGCGGGCTGCATCCTGCCTTTGAATATGTGCACGCCGCCATTTTGGCAGGGAAGAACATTGTCACCGCCAACAAGGCACTAGTAGCAACTTACTATGACGAATTGCTTCCTCTGGCAGAAAAAAGGGGAGTCATGTTCCGCTGTACCGCCTCTGTGGGCGGTGGTATCGGCTGGCTGTCCGAATTGGAACGGGTTCGCCGTATTGAAACCGTCACCCGTGTTGGCGGCATTATGAACGGCACCTGTAACTACATTCTGGACTCCATGTCCCGCTTGGGTCTTGGCTACGAAGAAGCCCTTAAGCAAGCCCAGGAGCTTGGCTATGCCGAAGCAGATCCCACCACGGACGTGGACGGTATCGACACCTGGCATAAGCTGATTGTCTCCGGCAATATTGCTTTCGGTGTCAGTATGGATATTTCCGCCATCCCTGCCGCCGGTATTCGTCATATCACCGCACAGGATGTGGAAAACTTCCGTCAGCACGGCTACGTATGCAAGCTGGTATCCACCGGTATCCATCAGGGTGGCACCTTCTCTGCCTATGTCCAGCCCACGCTTTTTGGCAATACCGAGCCGGAATACATCGTACCTGCCAACTATAACCTCATTACCCTTGTGGGCAACACCTCCGGACGGCAGAGCTTCTTCGGTCAGGGCGCAGGCCGTTACCCCACCGCATACAATGTGGTGCAGGACTGCGTGGATCTGAACCGTGGCCAGGGCTTCTACTGTCCCTACGGTGCAAAGGTTTCCATAGACAACAGCACTCCCCTGTGCTACTATATCCGTGGCGGCAGCTGGCCCGCAGAAAAAACAGCTGAGCATTGGGGTGACGCTGTCATCACCAAGCCGGTCAGTGTGGAATCTGTCCACGCCTGGCTGAAAGAAAATCCCAATACCTTTATCGCCGCCCTCAGCGCAGGGTGCTGAATACTTCCGGGAAAGAAGGAATAAAAATGCTGAAAGTTGCAAAATTCGGTGGCTCCTCCATGGCAGATGCCGGTCAGTACAAAAAGATCCGTGACATTCTGTTAAGCGATCCCTCCCGTCGTGTGGTTGTGGTCTCTGCCGCCGGTAAGCGCAATAAAAACGACCACAAAATCACCGACCTGCTGTATCTGTGCCACGCACATACCCAGTACGGCGTGGATTGCACCGCAGTTTTTGAAATGATCACATCCCGCTATCTTGACATTCGGAATGAACTGAACATTTCGCTGGATCTGGAATCCGAATTTGCCGCCCTGAAGCAGCGTTTGGATGCCAAAGCCGTGACACAGGATGAACTGGCAAGCCGGGGCGAGTATTTTTCCGCCAAGCTCATGGCCGCTTACTTAGGCTTCCGCTTCATTGATGCAGTGGAGTGGATCAAATTTAATCTGGACGGCACTGTGGATCAGGAAACCAGCTATGAAGCCCTGCAAAACTTGGTTTTACAGGGACAGGGCGCAGTCATTCCCGGTTTTTACGGTCTGATGCCCGACGGACATATCCGCACCTTTACCCGCGGCGGCAGTGATATCACCGGTTCTCTGGCAGCTGCCGCACTCAACGCCGATGTATACGAAAACTGGACAGATGTTTCCGGCATCTTGATGGCAGACCCCCGCATCGTGGATGATCCCCAGGCAATTCCTGAGGTGACCTATGATGAATTGCGGGAGCTGAGCTATTCCGGTGCACAGGTGCTTCACGAGGGCACCATCTTCCCTGTTCGGGAGAAGAACATCCCCCTGAATATCCGCAACACCAACGCCCCGGAAGACAAGGGCACCATGATCCGGGAAAAATTCGACACTCCCGCTGACCCCGACCGCTTCATCACCGGCATCACCGGCAAGAAGGACTTCACCATTTTGTCCATGAGCAAGCGGGGTATGGGCAACCAGGTCGGCGTATTGCGCAAGGTGCTGTCCGTACTGGAACGGCATAATATCAGCGTGGACTATGTTCCCAACGGCATTGATAACGTATCCGTGGTTATGCCCACCGAGGCCATTGCTCCCCATCTGTACACAATTTTGGGCGAGATCCAGCAGGATGTAGAACCCGATTCTTTGGACGTACACGATCAGATCGCAGTCATTGCCGCTGTCGGTCGGCATATGACATTCCGTCCCGGTGTTTCCGGTCGTCTGTTTGCCGCATTGGGCGAAGCCGGCATCAATATCCGTATGATCAATCAGGGTCCTGATGAGCTGAATATCATCTTCGGCGTGGATAATCGGGATTTTAAGGCCGCCATTCGGGTGCTTTATAACAGCTTTGTAAAATAAAATTGGCCCCCTTGTGTAAAGGGGGCTCCGCCGCAGGCGGTGGGGGATTGCAACCCCTCCGGCGCTATGCGCCACCTCCCCTTACACAGGGGAGGCCGTATCTGTTTTAGGAGGTAATTATATGAAAACCTATACTGTTGCCATTTTGGGCGCAACCGGCGCCGTCGGCCAGGAAATGATAAAGGTACTGCAGGAACGGAATTTCCCCGTAAAAAAGCTGATTCCTCTGGCAAGCCGCCGCAGTGCCGGCAAGACCGTCACCTTCCGCGGAGAGACAGTGACGATCCAGGAGGCCTGTGACACCGCTTTTGCCGGTGTGGACATTGTTTTGGGCGCTGCAGAAAACGATATTGCCAAACAATTTGCGCCGGCTATTACTGCCGCAGGTGCTGTGTTTGTGGATAATTCCTCTGCTTTCCGTATGGATCCCAAGGTCCCTCTGATCGTTCCCGAGGTCAACGGGCAGGATGTTGCCTGGCACAGCGGCATTATCTCCAACCCCAACTGCTCCACCATCATTACCTTGACTGCTGTGAATGCGCTCAATGCCATCTCTCCCATCCGGACCATGACCGCATCTACTTATCAGGCGGTATCCGGTGCCGGTGCAGAAGGTCCTGTGGAGCTGCAAAATGAGGTGGAGTCGCTGTACTTGGGCAAGACCTACGCGCCCAAGGTATTCTCCCATCAAATTGCATATAACCTGATCCCTCAGATCGGTGGCAATGCCTTTGAAGGCTACACCAGTGAGGAAATGAAGCTGCAGAATGAGGGTCGGAAAATCATGCATCTGCCGGAACTGAAGGTTTCCTGCACCTGTGTGCGTGTTCCGGTCATGCGCAGTCACTCCATCTCCGTCAGCTGTCACTTTGACGTTCCCGTCACCGTGGAACAGGCCCGGAAACTGATTGGCGCAGCCCCCGGCTGTAAGCTGGTGGATGATCTGGACAATAAGAAATACCCCATGCCCCTGGATACTTCTGATCAGGATCTGGTATTTGTGGGTCGCATCCGTCCGGATCTGACGGACGAGAACGGCATCTGCCTGTGGTGCTGCGGTGATCAGGTGCGTAAGGGTGCTGCTACCAATGCGGTGCAAATTGCTGAGCTGCTGATCAAGGAATAACCATGAAGGAAAAGCTTTACACCCTCCCTGTCAACGAGGGCTTTGAAGCGGCAGACGAGTGTCCCTTCTGCGCCATGGAACGCCGGGAGGAGCAACGCGCACTGCGCTACTACGCAGGTCCCGGTGCCAGCTATATGGAGCCCGACGTCCGGGCATCCACTGATCGGGCAGGCTTCTGCGGTGTACACATGAAAAAGCTGTATGACTACGGCAATACTCTGGGTGCTGCACTGATGCTCCAAACCTATTATGCCGGTCTGCTGGAGGAGCTTAATGCGGAGCTTTCGGACTATGAACTGCCGGAGAAAAAAGGACTTTTCAGCCGCAAAAAGACCCAGCCCAAGGGGGATTCCCTCAGTATGCGTCTGAGCAAGCGCATTTCCTCTTGTGCCATCTGTGAAAAGGTGGACTATAATATGGAGCGTTATTTTGAAACCTTCTATTATCTGCTGAAAGAGCCGGAATTCCGCAACAAGGTGGAAAACTGCCAGGGCTTTTGCCTGCGGCATTTTGCCCGGCTTTTGGAATGTGCGGATGCACATCTGCCGGACAAACAACGGGAATGGTTTCAGCAAACTGTACCTTCCCTGATGCTGTCCAATTTGTCCCGGGTCAAGGAGGAGCTGGACTGGCTGATCGCCAAGTTCGATTACCGCAACGCCTCCAAGCCCTGGGGGAATTCCAAAGATGCTCTGCCCCGTGCCATGCAAAAGCTGCAGGGTATTTATCCGACAGATGCCCCCTATAAAAACGAATAAGCAGAAGCCGATAATCCTTTGGGTTATCGGCTCTGTTTTTATGGATTGTTTTCCCGTTTCCCCGCCCTTGCAATTTGCTCCATTGCATGATAAAATGGTAACAACTTATTTGTAAAGGAGGTGCCGCTGTGCGTCGATTCTTCATACTGCTTATTTGCTGTCTGCTGCTGACCACAGCGGTGCAGGCAGCCGGAACTGTCTCCAGTCTGCAAACGGATGTTTCTGTCGCCTCCAACGGCAGCTGTCAAATCTCCCTCGTAATGCAGCTGTCCGTCACCGAACGGGAGGATTCTCTACATTTCCCACTACCCCGGGAAGCAAGAGATATCTCTCTCAATGGCAGCGGTGTGCGTACCTTTCACGCCAATAACGCCCGTTGGGTGGATTTATCTGCGGCTGTTTACGGCACCGGTACATTCCCTCTGACGATCCGGTATTCTCTGCCGGACCGCATTGTTTCTGACAAAAACGGGCTGACCCTGCAGCTTCCTCTGCTGTCCGGCTTCGACCATCCCATTAATAGCCTGCACTTTTCCATCACCCTTCCGGGTGCACCGGAAAACCAGCCCGTCTTCTCCAGTACCTATCATCCGGAATCCATGGAAACCCTGGTGGACTACACCGTGGACGGTCCGGTGATTTCCGGCTATTTTACTCAGGCGCTGAACGACCACGAAAGCCTGACTATGACCCTGCCCGTATCCGGAAAAATGTTCCCGCAAACCATTGTAAAACGGTGGTCCTTAAGCAATGACGATCTGGCGCGCTACGGACTGACGTTTTTGGCGATCGCCTACTGGCTGGTGTTTTTGCGCTGTCGCCTGCCCCGCAGAGTACGCCGTGTGCAGGCGCCCGACGGCATCACTGCCGGTGAGCTGGGCTGCTGTCTGGTGGGACAGGGTGTGGATTTTCCCGCCATGGTGCTGTCCTGGGCGCAGATGGGTTACCTGACCATCCACATTGACCGCAACCACCGCGTGCTTTTGCACAAAGGCATGGAAATGGGCAACGAGCGTAGTGATTTTGAAATTCGTTGCTTCAAGACGCTCTTTGGCCGCCGCCGCACTGTGGATGGCAGCAGTGAGCATTACGGACGGCTTTGCCGAAAAGCCGCAAAATCCGTTCCCAATGCGTGGAATTACTTTAAGAAAAGCACGGGCAATCCCCTGTTCTTCCGTTGTCTGGCCGCCGGCATCGGTGCTTTTGGCGGCATTTCCCTGGCAAAGGCTTTTGCCGCAGACACCCTTTCCCGAGTTGGCTTCTCCATCTTCCTTGCCGCTTTGGGCGCGGTGCTCAGCTGGCTGATTCAAGCCGGTGCCAAGGGCATCCATCTCCGGAAACGGCTGGATCTGCTGCTTGCCCTGGGCTCTGCCCTCATCTGGCTGATTTTAGGCAATCTGGTCCGGGAAGCCAATGTAGCAATTTACGTGATCGTCAGCCAGATCATTGCCGGTCTTGCTACTGCCTATGGCGGTCGCCGTACGGAAGCTGGACTGCAGATTCGGAACGAGGTTTTGGGTCTGCGCAGATATTTCAAAACTGTTTCCTCCGCAGATATACGCAGAATCACCCAAGGAAATCCGGAATACTATTTTCATATGATTCCTTATGCGGTTGCCCTTGGTGTTGACAGTTCCTTTGCCCGGCATTTCGGTGATGTCAAGCTCTCCCCCTGTCCTTATCTGATGGTGGATGGAAGACAGGAGCTGACTCCGACGCAGTGGAATGCGCACTTCCAGCAGGTCCTCAAGGTATTGGATGACCGTCAGTACAAAAAGCGTCTGGAAAAATTCTTGGGAAAATAAAAAACGGCTTCGTTGAAGCCGTTTTTTCTTTATAGCAGCATATTGGCAAACAGGAAATACACCAGCAGGCTCAATGCATCCACAATGGTGGAAATAAAGGGACTGGCCATGACTGCCGGATCCAGACCCAGCACCTTGGCGATCATAGGCAAAATGCCTCCCACGATTTTGGCGCAGATCACCGTCACCGCCAACGCCAGGCACACCACCGCATTGATCATCAGGGTGATATCCGTATTGCCCATCAGCATCCGGTCAACCAGCCAAATTTTTGCGAAGCATACAACGCTCAGCGCCACACTGCAAAGAATGGCGGTACGCAGTTCCTTCCAGATCACACGTGTCAGGTCCGAAAATTTCAGCTCTCCCAGGCTCAAAGCACGAATCACCGTAACGCTGGACTGGGCGCCGGAATTACCGCCGGTACCCATGAGCATGGGAATGAACGCTGTCAGCGCGACCTGTGCCGCTAACGCACCCTCAAAAGTGGTGATGATCATCCCCGTAAAGGTCGCCGATACCATCAGCAGCATTAACCAGGGAATTCTGTTTTTGAAAAGCTCAAACACCGAGCTTTTCATATAGGTTCTTTCCGAGGGCAGCATACCGCCCATGATCTCCATGTCCTCGGTGGCTTCCTCCACCATGACATCCATCACGTCGTCAAAGGTAACGATGCCTACCAACCGGCTTTCCCCATCCACCACCGGCATAGCCAAAAAGCTGTACCGATTGAACATCTGTACCACTTCCTCCTGGTCGGTATGGGTGGTGACCGAGATGAAGTTGGTTAACATAATATCCTTGACCCGCATCTCGTCATCGTCTGCCAGAAGCAGATCCTTTACCGTAGTCAGGCCAATCAGTTTTCGCCCCTGGGTCACATAGCAGGTATAGATGGTTTCCTTGTCCACGCCCTGCCGGCGAATCCGCAGAATTGCCTCTTCCACCGTCATCTCCGGCCGCAATGCCACGTATTCCGTGGTCATCAGGGAACCGGCCGAATTCTCGGGATAGCGCAGAATCTGATTGATGGACTTGCGCATTTCCGGATCTGCCTGCTTCAGGATCCGCTTGACCACATTGGCCGGCATTTCCTCCACCAGATCCGCCGCATCGTCCACATACAGCTCATCCACAATTTCCTTCAGCTCATTATCGGAAAAGCTGCGGATCAGCAATTCCTGGGCATCCGGATCCATTTCCACAAAGCTCTCTGCCGCTAATTCCTTTGGAAGCAGACGGAACACCAGAGGAATTCTCTGTTCCTCCAGT
This sequence comes from Oscillospiraceae bacterium, assembly GCA_015067635.1. GTDB lineage: Bacteria > Bacillota > Clostridia > Oscillospirales > Oscillospiraceae > Faecousia. The sequence goes on from SVMA01000001.1 coordinate 19,391, forward strand.
CCCTCAAACAGCCCTGCAATATCCATGGGATTCATGGCGGAAAGCATTTCCCGCAGGGGCAAATACTTCTTTTCCTCCAGCATCTTTGTCAGGGCTTTTTCCATGATTTCAAAGCGTTCTGTCATATATTATCCTCCAATCCTTATCTGTTGAAAGACAATATGCGCAGGCGATTACTTCCGGAGACTCCTAAACCACAGAGCCTCCAGCGGACTTCGCCCGGGTATATTGCCACTACTGCCGGTGTCCATGGTTTTCCCTCCTTTAAAATCAGATGTCCTTATTTTATTCCTTTTTATCCCGGTTGTCAACCTTGACGATTGCTGTTTTCTATCATAAAATAAAAGAAAAGAAACTTTCTTTCGGAGGTTCCCATGATACGAATTGCAACCGTTGACGATCTTTCGCAAATGCTGAAGATTTATGCGCCCTATGTAGAGCAGACCACCTATTCCTTTGAATACACCGTGCCCACGCCTTCTGCCTTTACTTCCCGTTTTTTACGCTACACTCAACAGTGTCCCTGGCTTGTTTGGGAGGAAAATGGCCGAATTCTGGGCTACGCCTATGGCAGTTTGCCCTTTGAACGGGCGGCTTATGCCTGGTGCGGTGAAGTCTCCGTTTACGTGGCACCCGAAAGCCATGGACGGAGCATTGGAAAAAAGCTCTACGCCGCTTTGGAGGAGATTATGTGGCGGCAGGGCTATCACCTGCTGTATGCTCTGGTTACCAGCGAAAACAAGAACTCCCTTGCTTTCCACGAAAAGGTCGGGTATCAATACCGCACCGAGTTTTCTGACTGCGGCTTCAAATTCGGTCGCTGGCTGGGCGTGATCTGGCTGGAAAAACGCACCAACCGAACCGCGTGTCCCGCCCAAGCCCCCGTCCCATGGACTGCAATTGTGGAAAACGACAGAAAGTTGTCGGATATTTTAGCCAGTTTGTCCCTTTCTTAATTGCAAAAACTGTGATATGATATTGTTAGGAAAGGTCCCCATTTCATACAAGGAGCTGATAAATTATGTACTTTCAGAAAAAACATTGCATTGCCATGCTTTTGGCCGGCGGCCAGGGCAGTCGTTTGAAAGTTCTGACAGAGAATACCGCCAAGCCCGCAGTCCCCTTTGGCGGAAAATACCGTATCATCGATTTTCCCCTGAGTAACTGCGTCAACTCCGGCATCGACACAGTTGGTATTCTCACCCAATATCAACCCTTGGAGCTGAATGAGTACATCGGCAACGGACAACCCTGGGGCTTGAACAAAACCCACAGCTGTGCCCAGGTCCTGCCGCCTTACGAGCGCCATGACAAAAAAAGCGGCTGGTATAAGGGTACTGCCAACGCCATTTATCAGAATATCGATTTCATTGACCGGTATCATCCCGATTACGTGGTGATCCTCTCTGGCGACCATATTTACAAGATGGATTATGCCTCCATGGTGGCGTATCACGAAGAAAACAACGCCTCGTGCACCATCGCTGTGCGGACTGTGCCGCTGAAGGAGGCTTCCCGATTTGGTATTCTGAACACAAATGCGGATAATTCCATTTACGAGTTCGAGGAAAAGCCCAAGGTTCCCAAATCCACCAATGCTTCCATGGGTATTTACGTCTTCAACTGGGACGTTTTGCGCAATGCCCTGATTGCTGATGAGGAGGACGAAAGCTCCTCCCATGATTTCGGTAAGAATATTATTCCGACTCTGCTGCATCAGGGACATCGGATGATGGCCTATAACTTTGACGGCTATTGGAAGGATGTGGGTACCATTGATTCCCTGTGGGAAGCCAATATGGAGCTGTTGGGACAAGCGCCGGAATTTAACATTCGCGGAGATGAACGGTATAAAATCTATGCCAGGAACAACGCCCTGCCCTCTTCCTATATTGACGGCAACGCCAAAACCACCAACTGCTTTATTGCAGAGGGTTCTGAAATTTTCGGTACCGTTACCCACAGTATCATTTCCATAGGCTGTACCGTGGGAACAGGTGCTTTGGTGGAAGATTCCGTGGTCATGCCCGGTGTCACCATTGAGCCGGGTGCCATTGTGCGGCACGCCATTTTGGGCGAAAACAGCGTCGTCGGACGCAATGCTGTGGTCGGCGGTGTGTTCTCCCCCAAAGACAAGAAGAAAATCAGTGTAATCAGCAAGGGTGCTGTGGTAGAGGCAAACACCGTGCTGTTGCCCGGAGAAATGCTGTAAGGAGGGTTTGAATATGAATGTAATGGGTATCATTTTTGCAAACGACGCCACCCTGGGCGCGTTGACCAACAAGAGAACCATGGCATCCCTGCCCTATGGCGGCCGTTACCGTCTGGTAGACTTTCATCTGAGTAACATGGCAGCCGCCGGTGTGCGGCATGTGGGCATCATCACCCGCCACAATTACCAGTCCCTGATGAACCACATCGGTTCCGGTGAAGAATGGGGTCTGGAATTGGAGGAGGGCGGTCTGGAATTTCTGACCCCCTATGCCATGAGTGCCACAGACAGCTACCACGGTAAGCTGGAAGCCATCCATGAGGCCATGGACTTTTTGAATTCCGGTCCGGAGGATGAGTATGTCATCACCTGCGACTCAGCTATCATCTCCAACATTGACCTGCAGGATGTGTTGAACTCTCATATTGCCAGCGGCAAGGACGTCACTGTAGTCACCAAGGCCGGAATCGCTGACGGATTCAAGCAGTTGGATCTGGCGCTGAAGCTGGATGAAAAGGGAGAAATTCTGGATGTGGCGGTGGATTACATCGCGCCTGCGGATTATGTGGCATCCATGGATATTTTCATCATGTCCAAGCAATACCTGCGCAATACCATTCGGGAATTTATCGCCCGTAACCTTTTCCACATGGACAGGGATCTGATTTTGGGACAATGGCAGAAAAATGCCGTCACCATCAATGTCTATCCCTTTGGCGGTACTGCCCTGTATAACGAATCCCTTAACGAGTATTTCCGCAACAGCCTTGCGCTGATCGATCCCGCGGTGCGTCACGACCTGTTTGGCGGCATCCATCCAGTGTTCACGAAGGTTCGCGACCGGGTTCCCAGCTATTATGGCGAGAACTGCAAAATTACAAATTCTATTTTGGCAGACGGCTGTATGCTGGAGGGCAGTGTGGAAAGCTCCGTTCTGTTCCGACAGGTTACTGTGGGCAAGGGTGCACAGATTGAAAATTGCGTGATCATGAATGATACGGTGGTGGGAGAAGGCGCTCAGCTTAAATGTGTCATTCTGGATAAGGATGTCATCGTCCATCCCGGTGCCAAGCTTTGCGGCACACCCAACCATCCCTTAGTCATTAAAAGAGGAGAAATCGTATGAAAATTGCCGTAATGGCCTCTGAAGGCGCACCCTATGCAAAATCCGGCGGTCTTGGCGATGTGATGGAGGCTTTGCCTGCCGCACTCTCCCGAATCGACGGAAACGAAGTGGTTCTGCTGCTTCCTTATTACAAAAAAATCAAGGAGAATCCCGCCTATCCGGTGGAGCAGGTCCTTTACTTTGATGTGCATCTTGGTTGGCGGCAGCAATATGCCGGACTGATGCGGCTGAAAAACCGGCAGGACGGTGTTGCTGTCTACTTCATTGACAGTGACTACTATTTCGGTGCCCGCCCCGGAGCCATTTACGGTGACTGCGACGACGGAGAGCGTTTTGCTTTCTTTTCCAGGGCTTGCCTGGAAGCACTTGCCCGTCTGGACTTTCTTCCCGATGTGATTCAGTGCAATGACTGGCAAACCGCCCTGGTTCCTGTGTTTCTGAAGGCACAGTATTACTATCAGTTTCCCAATACCCGGGTCATGTTTACCATTCATAATGTGGAATATCAAGGCTGGGCTCACGGGCATTTCTTTGACGATGTGCTGGCTCTGCCCTGGGAATTCCGCGGCTGTCTGGATATGCACGGGCAGGTAAATATGATGAAGGGTGCTATTGAAACCGCGGATATGGTCACCACCGTTTCGGAAACCTACGCCAGGGAATTGATGTATCCTTACTACGCCCATGGCTTGGACGGAGTGCTGGCGCATGCCGCCTGGAAGCTTCGGGGCATCACCAACGGAATCGATGTGGGAACCTTTAACACGGAAACAGACAAGCACCTGCCCGTACACTACAATGCCGATACCTTCGTTGCCGGAAAAGCCGCCTGCAAAGCTGCTTTGCAGGCAGAGGTGGGTCTGCCCGACGAACCGGACACTCCGCTTCTGGTCATGGTGACCCGGCTGGCAGGTCATAAGGGAATGGACCTACTGTGCTATATCGCCCGTCGGCTGCTGTGGGAAGAAAATTGTCAAATGCTCATTCTCGGCACCGGCGAACCCCAATACGAACACTTTTTCCGGGATTTGGCGGCGGAATTTCCCAATCGGGTCGCCGCGAAAATCACCTTCAATCTGGGTTTGGCCGCCCGTGTCTATGCCGGCGGTGACATTTATATGATGCCTTCCCGTTCCGAGCCCTGCGGACTAAGCCAGATGAACGCCATGCGCTATGGCACCGTTCCGGTTGTTCATGCCACCGGCGGTCTGCGGGACACCGTCCCCCCTGTGGATGAAAACGGGGAAAACGGCCTCGGCTTTACCTTCCAAAGCTATAACGGAGACGATTTCCTGTGGGCTATGAAGCGATGCCTGAATTTGTACCATTGGAATCGGGACAGCTTCCGGAAACTGCAGTATCGGGACATGTGTCAGGATTTCAGCTGGAACAAACCGGCAAATCGCTATATGGAGCTCTTCCGTCAAATGTGCGGTTAATAATCATAACCACCGGCCGTGCCGGTGGTATGCACAGGCCCCCTTGTGTAAAGGGGGCTGTCACCGCATTGCGGTGACTGGGGGATTGTCACTATGAGAACAACCCCTCCGAGCAAAATCAAAGATTTTGCCCACCTCCCCTTACACAGGGGAGGCTTACCGCTGCGGCAGGACTGAGCATAGCGAAAGCTTTTTGGAACCAACAGCAGTGCTAGTGGTTTTCTCTTACAACAAAGAAAGCCTCCCTCATCCGAGGGAGGCTTATATTATGCTTATTTTACTTCCACAAACCGTCCGGATACAAACCCTGTTCGGTCTTTTCCCGAAGTGCCGCCACGACCTGGGGCTTATCCGCCGCGTATGTAACGCCGTACCACTTATCCGGAGACTGCAGCACCTTGACGGTTGCCTTGTTTTCCGTAAGCAGGCTCTCTACCGCAAGGGGCAGGAAATACTCAGCCTTTTCCGGGTTCTTCACTGCCAAGGTGTCCAAAAACTCAGGGAAGCGTGCTTCCAGCTCCGCCAGGAAGCTGGGCGTGAAGCCCCACATATTCATGGAAACAATGGTATCCGCGGAAACATCCGTCCAATTTTCTCCATCCTCAGTAAAATGGATGCCGCCGGCATATTTTTCAATGCGTGTGCGCTCCACCACTTGGGTCAGACATCCGCTGGCATCCGCCTGGCAAATGCCCCGGGCAACACTTCCGTTGTCCGTTACGGTATTGCCCAGCAAATAGCCCACCATGCAGTAATCATATTTTTCCCCGTCAGCTGCCTTGCTCAGGGCTTCAAAAATGACCTTGTAGGCAGATTTTCCGTAGTAGTCATCGGCATTGATGACCGCAAACGGTGCACCGTCAATGGCTTCCTTGGCGCACAGCACTGCGTGGCAGGTGCCCCAGGGCTTTGCCCGTCCTGCAGGGACGCTGTATCCGGCAGGCAGCTTGTCCAGCTCCTGATATGCATAGCGGATCTCCAGAGGGCATTTCTCCAGCCGCTTGCCCACCGTCGCCATAAAATCTGTACGGATGGCTTCCTTGATGATAATCACAGCCGTTTCAAAGCCGGCCTCGTAGGCATCGAACAGGGAATAGTCCAAAATCGCCTCTCCCTGACTGCCAACAGGATCAATCTGCTTGAGTCCGCCGTAACGGCTGCCCATACCGGCCGCCATAACAACTAAAACGGGTTTCTTTTTCATAATTAGCGCTCCTTATTCATTCTTTACTGATATCATATCATTTCCTTAGATAAATGCAAGGGGGTTAATCGGGGATTTGCAACTCAATATTATCCATTTTCAACTTTTTCCAGAAAAAAACCGAAGAAAGCTCCCGGGGAGAAATCGGTTCGTATTTCTCCAGCAAGCCGCAGCTATGTGCCAAAATACCGACGATCTCCTCAGGTTTTTTTCGCAGTCGCAACGCACCCATATCCAAATCTTCGTCCCGTTTGCTCAGACGGCGTCCGTCCGGCGCCACCAAAAGGGGCACATGACCGTAGGCAGGATGGGAAAACCCAAACAGCTCCTGCAAATACATCTGCCGCGGTGCAGAGCCCATTAGATCCACGCCCCGTACCACTTCCGTCACGCCGGCTTCTCCGTCATCCACGGTGACTGCCAGCTGATACACGTGAACACCATCTGCACGTTGAACCACAAAATCTCCGCAATCCTCGGAAAGGTTTTGGGCAAACGCACCCTGACACAGATCTGTAAATGCATAGTTTCTGTCCGGTACTTTTACCCGCCAGGCAGGCAGTCGGTCAAAGGCCGCTTTTTCTGCTTCCGACAGATTCCGACAGGTACCGGGATAGACATAGGTCCCATCGGATAAGTGAGGCGCATTGACACTGTGTAACTGACTGCGGGTACAGTAACAGGGGTAAAGCAGTTCCTTTTCCCGCAAAAGCCGGACATATCGGTCATAAACCTCACTGCGGCGGCTTTGGGGCGGAGTTTCCGCATCCCAGTCAAGACCCAGCCAACACAAATCCTCCCGCAAAATCCGGGCAAATTCTTCGCTGGTGCGCTGGGTGTCCAAATCCTCCATGCGCAGTAGGAACACACCGTTTCTGGATTTTACCGACAGCCATGCAATCAATGCCGCAAACACATTGCCCAGGTGCATCCGCCCTGAAGGCGTAGGGGCAAACCGCCCCACCGGATATTGCTGCTCCATCTTAAGCAAATTTCAAAAAGACTTCCAGCCAATAAATCAGCACGCCAATGATGCCGATGCACAGAAAGCTGATGGCGATCATCAAGCCGACGACCCACTTATCGTCTCTCTTTTTTGCGGCAGCTGCATTTTTCCCTTTTTTGGCCTTAGGTTTCCGTTCCGGCGCAGGATGCTCCTCAGCAGAGGGTTCTGCAGGAATCGGGGTATCCTTTTCCTCCAGAAGTATCTCATCCATCAGCGGACCAATATCCTCCGGCTCAATAATCATATCTTTTTCCAGCAATTCTTTTGGGATGTCTGCCAGCAGATCATCCTCATCGTCGGATATTCCGTATTTCAAAAGCTCTTTTTCCAGCTCATCCCATTCCATTTGTTCCTCGTTTGTCACAGGGGGTCGCCTCCTTTGCTTAAGCCTATTTTAACGCAAAAATACCGCGGTGTAAAGAGATAACCGCGGAAACACAGGCAAAAAAGAAAAATTTTCACAGAACTTCAAACTTTCTTAATAATTATTCACTTTTTTTCTTCACAAATTCCGGCTAAGATAAAGATACTAAGTTTCATATTCTCCTCTTTTTCATTTTTCATCTCCTCTTTTATTTGTAGCAAACTCCGCAGGTCGCCTGCGGAGTTTGCGCATTTTCGGAGCTTTCAGAAACGCTGTATGATGGCATCTGCTCCGTGTTTCACAGCCGTTTCCCCGATCAGTCGGGTCAGTAAAGGATATTCCGTATCCGCGCCGTGGGGTACTGCCCAGGCTCCGGCATCCGAACCGGGGGCGATATTGCCGCCCATTGCCGCAAAGCGGCTTACCATTTCCGACGCGTCCTCCCAAATCGCGGCAACCGCTGTTTCCGAAAACCGTCCGGTGCCACGCAAATTGGCTATGGTGGACAGTGTCGGCACCCAAACCGTACCGCTTTCTGCCATTGCCGTCAGGGCATCCGCATCGGCATAAGCACCATGCTCGATGGAGTCCACCCCGGCAGCTGCCGCGGCCTCCATAGTCCTTGCTCCATTGCAGTGGGCCATAACCGGGAATCCCTCTTCATGGGCAATATGAATCAGCTCCCGAATCTCCCCTTCCGGCAATCCTTCTTCTGTCAACACGCCATACTGATTGAAATCCATCAATCCGGAAATCATAATTTTTATAAAATCGCCGCCGGATTGGCGGTTTTTTGCTATCAGCGCGGCATATTCCCGGAAATTCTCATAGGTTTCCCCGATAAAACTGCCGTAGTGCCCTTTCTTGCACAGCGGTGCCAGAGGTGTCCGATAAGTAATTCCGTATTCCGGTGCTAACCGACGGGCCGCCGCACCTACACCCCATCGGTCTCCTCCGTCTCTCAGGTAGACATAACATTCCTTCTGATAGCCGGACAGCGCCCGCCTCAGAAAGGAAATATCCGGGCAAAGCCGATGGCGGTCAATGGCGGCTTTCCAATCCACACCGTCCAAAAGCGTATGAATGTGACAATCCGCTTTTTGCATTTTGCTCCTCTCTTTCTGCTTTGCTTATATCGGTGTAAAAACGAACTTTTGTGTCAAACCGTCACAGGAGGCATAGACCGTCACCGTTCCGTCCGCTTTTTTATCGGTTGTGACGGTCACGTTTTTCCCTTTCAGCTTTTGCCGGACATACTTCTCTGGATCAATGGTTTCCACCTCTTGAAAAAACACATCCCGCATTTGATTGTTGGGACAAAGATTTTGAATTTCGTGTACCAATTCGTATTTCTGCATAATATCCCTCCGGATTTCATCATAATCTCTATATTTGAACAGTATTTAAACACCGTTTACTTTTTTTTGCTTTCATGATACAATAACAGAAATTATTTTGGGAGTTGAGTCCATGGATTTCGACAATACTTATGTAAAGATCGATTTGGATACCATTGATCAAAATTTTGAAGCTGTGCAGAAAAAAGCCGGTGTGCCGGTGCTGGTGGCCATCAAGGCAGATGCCTACGGTCACGGTGCAGTTCCGGTAGCCCGTCTGCTGCAGGGAAAATGTGCCTTTTTCGGTGTTGCCTCCATGCAGGAAGCCATGGAGCTTCGGCATGCAGGTCTTACGGAACCAATTCTGATTTTGGGAAAGACTTCTGCTGCAGCTTTTCCTACCGCCATTGAGGAAGGAATCCGTCCTGCTATTTTCTGCCGTGAGGATGCTGTCGCCCTTTCCCAAGCCGCTGTGTCCGTCGGCAAAAACGCACCCTTCCACTTTGCCGTGGATACGGGCATGGGCCGCATCGGCTTTCAGCCTACTGCTGAGGCAGCAGATATTTGTGCAGAAATTGTCAAGCTTCCCAACCTGATCCCGGAAGGGCTGTTCAGTCACTTGTCCACCGCGGACAGTCAGGATTTGACCCACGCCCATGCCCAGACGGCTCTGTTTGATGCCTTTGACGCAATGCTCAAGGACAGGGGTGTTTCCATTCCCATCCGCCATTTGAACAATTCTGCCGGCTTAATGAATTTCTCCTCCCATTACGAAATGGTGCGTTCCGGTATCGTCACCTATGGGATGTATCCCAGCAGCGAGGTAGATCCTGCCTTGCTGCCCATCACGCCGGCATTGCAATGGTTCAGCCGCATTGTCCATCTGAAAACGCTTCCGGCGGGCTGTCCCATCAGCTATGGTGCCACCTATATTACCACTGCCGATACCCGCATCGCCACCATCCCAGTTGGCTATGCAGACGGCTATCGCCGCAACCTGAGCGGGAAATTTTACGTGCTGATCCGCGGAAAAAGAGCCCCAATTCTGGGTCGGATCTGCATGGATCAAATGATGGTGGACGTGACGCACATTCCGGACGTCCGGCTGGACGATACCGTTACCCTGATCGGCACCGACGGGGACGAAACCATCACTATGGAGGCTATTTCCGCCGCTGCAGACAGCTTTAATTATGAATTTCCCTGCGGTATCAGCCGCCGCGTTCCCCGCTACTATTATCAAAACGGCACGCTGTGCAGTGCTGTTCACTATCTTTTGGATACGTAAAGGAGAAAGACCATGTTCCGTTCCATACGCATGACAGTTGGTGTACTTGCCATTCTTTTGGGCCTTCTGTTGCTGATTCTGTCGATTGTTTTTTCTATAATCACTCCGGCAGCTCCAGCAGTTCCCTCTTCCCCGAGCACCGTTCCAACCACTGTTCCCCAGCCCACAGAAAGCACTGCGCCCACCACGCCGCCTGTGATCAAGGAAGCCACCGCTTCCGTCGGTGCCACCGGCGATATTCTGCTGCATGCCAATGTCATCAAAAGCGGTTATGACGCAGATACTGACACCTATGATTTTAATTATATTTTTCAGTATCTTTCGGAGTATGTGGGGGCCCTTGACTATGCAGTGGGTAATATGGAGGGCACTTTGGCAGGCAATACCGACGGCTATGAATACGACGGTTATCCCCAGTTCAACGCGCCGGACGCCATTGTGCAGGCTCTGAAAAATGCCGGCTTTGACATGCTGCTGACTGCCAATAATCACGCCTACGATACCGGCTCTCACGGCTTTCACCGCACCCAGCAGGTGATTCATAGTATGGGCATAGAGCATATCGGTACCCGCCCGGATTCCAATACCAAAAATTACATTCTGAAAAACGTAAACGGCATCAACATTGCCATGAGCTGTTATACCTACGACACCCGGGAATCCACCGACGGGATATCCCTCAACGGCATCCCAGTATCTGAAAAGGACTCCCTTTTGGTTAACACCTTCCATCCTGAGTATTTAGAGGAATTCTACGGAAAACTGGAACAGGAAATTGCCGCAATGAAAGCAGAAGGTGCCGACACGGTAATGCTATTCATCCATTGGGGTGAGGAATATGTGACCACCCCCAATCAGACCCAAAAGAAAATCGCCCAAAAACTGTGCGACCTGGGCGTAGATGTGATTGTTGGCGGACACCCCCATGTCATTCAGCCCATGGAGCTTCTTACAAGCACCACCGATTCGACAAAAACCACCATTTGTCTGTACTCCCTGGGGAATTCTGTTTCCAACATCCGCAAATCCAGCTCCAAGCCCTACGAGTGTGAGGACGGCATGATGTTCACCCTGACCTTTGCCAAATATTCTGATGGCAGTGTATTGGTGGAAAAGGTGGAGATTGTTCCATATTATGTAAACCGGTATTCCTATACGGATGCCATCCCCTACCGATACCCGCTGGTGCCGCTGAACCTGCCTCAGGACCGGTGGCAGGAGGAATATGACCTGACGGATGAAATGTTTGCCGCCTGTCAGTCTTCCCTGAAACGAACGGAGGATATCATCGGTGAAGGTCTGGCAAGTGCCAACGAAACCCTTGCCCAACAGCAAAAAGCCCTGGAAGCCAAACTGGGAATTGCATAAGTGCTAAGAAAGGAAACAGAGCCTGTTGCATCGCGACAGGCTCTGTTTTGAATTATTACCCATTGACAGCATCAATGAACCGAAGGAATGCCTCGCGGCCGTTTTCATCGTGTTTATACACGCCCGCATCCTCCAAAACCGCAGCAAATACCCTGCCGGTCTCCTGAAGGAGGATATCCAAAGCATTCTCCTTTGTAAAGGCGTTGGTTTTCTTCATTTCCGCTACCCAATCCGCGTGCTTTTCCAGCGCCGCATCCTCTCTGACATCCCGACCCTTGACGATCGCATCTGCCAAAGCGGTCAATTCTCCCTTCAGCCGGCTGGGAAGCACCGCCAGACCCATTACCTCAATCAATCCGATATTCTCTTTTTTAATGTGGTGCTTATCCCCATGGGGATGAAACACGCCAAGGGGATGCTCCTGACTGGTAATATTGCACCGCAGCACCAGATCCAGCTCATAATTTTCTCCCCGTCGGCGGGCAATGGGTGTAATGGTATTGTGGGGCTCTCCGTCCGAAAATGCACACACACCCACAGCTTCATCGGAATACTGACGCCATTTGTCCAGTATTTTTTCTGCCAGCGCTGCAAGCTCAGCAGGCTTTTTTCCGCCCAGCCGAATGACGCTCATGGGCCACTTGACGATACCGGCAGAAATTCCCTCATAGCCCTTGAATTCCACCTTCTGCTCCACAGGCGCAGTTTCCATGGCGAAGGTATAATGTCCGCCCTGAAAATGCTCATGGCTCAAAATTGAGCCGCCTACAATGGGCAGATCTGCATTGGAGCCCACAAAGTAATGGGGAAATGCCCCCACAAAGTCCAGCAGTTTCTCAAAAGCCGAACGGTCGATCTTCATGGGAATATGCTGTTTGTTGAATACGATGCAATGCTCGTTGTAGTACACATAGGGACTGTATTGCAGACACCATTCCTGCCCCGCCACCGTGATGGGAAGGATCCGGTGATTTTGCCGGGCGGGATGATTCAGCCGTCCGGCATAACCCTCGTTTTCAGCGCAGAGCTGACACCTGGGATAACTGCTTTGGGGTGCATTTTTTGCCGCCGCAATGGCCCGGGGATCCTTCTCCGGCTTGGACAGATTGATGGTGATATCCATCTGCCCATATTCGCTGTCATATTTCCAGCGCATGTCCTTCGCTATGCGATACCGGCGGATATAGTCGGTATCACAGCTGAATTTATAGTACCAATCCGTTGCCGCCACCGGATTTTCGGCATATTTTTCCTGAAAGGTTCGGATAACCTCCCGGGGCATAGGCGTCAACGCACCCATGATTTTGGTGTCAAACAAATCCCGCGCTGTGATGTTATTTTCACAAATACCCTTTTCACAGGCATAATCCAGCAGTGCTGTCAGAATCTCTTCCAAATCCTCTGTTTGGGGCTCGTCGGAGGGCACATAGTCATCCTTTTGCAGCAGCTCCAGCAAACGATTGATCAGCACCTGATGGTCATAGGGCTCTGCCAGACCGGTGTTCATGGCATAGGACACCAGCGAATCCAGATACGTTTCTATTCTCACAGCGCCATCTCCATTTCCACACCGCCCTGAGGACGGATCGTCAAAACATGGCAGGCACCCTCTCCCAGTGAACCGTCAATGCCTTTTTTGAACTGCTCCAGCATCGGAAGCGGCACAAACGCCTGAACGGTTCCGGCAAAGCCGCCACCGTGGACACGGTAAGCACCCTTTCCCTGCAGGTAATACTCACACAGGCCCAAGGCAACCGCCATGTCCTGATGCTGAATATAACCGGCAGGAATGACGTTTTGCAAGTACATATAGGAAGAATATCCACTTTCCTTAATCAACTGCAGGAAGGTCTCAAAATCACCCTTTTGCAAAGCCGCAACCTGCTGTGTGACCCGCTTGTTTTCTGCATATTCGTGGATGCCACGCATTACGGCACGGTCTCCGCATTTGGCCCGCAGAGCAGGAATGGCGGCATAGAAGTTTTCTTCCGGTACTTCTGTCAACACTTCTTTTCCGAAATATTCGCACAGTGCCTTAAATTCCAGAGTCACCGCCGCATATTCGTCCGTCAGGTCCGCATGGTCAGCACCGCTGTCGATAATGCACAGGGCGTGCCCGCATGCGGCAAAATCAAAATCCACAGGTCGGATGTCCGGCTTGCCTTTTTCCGCAAAATCTATGGTCACCATGCCGCCCACCGCAGAAGCTGTCTGATCCATCAATCCGCAAGGCTTGCCAAAAAATACATTTTCCGCGAACTGAGAAATCTGTGCAATTTCCGGCTGACTGAGCTTTCCGTCAAAAAACAGATGATTGATAATCGTTCCCATCAGCACCTCAAAGGCTGCGGAAGAGCTCAAGCCGGAACCGGGCAATACCGTGGATTCCACATAGGCGTCAAAGCCCTGCACCGGACAGCCCAGTTCCACAAACCGAGCTGCCACGCCACGAATCAGCGCCGGTGTGCTGTTGATCTCTCCGGCAACGGGGGTTAATACATCCAACTCCACCTGACTCATGGGGTAGCCCTGGGAGAGAACACGAACGGTGTTGGTTCCGTTACATTTTACAGCGGCACGGGTGTCCAAATTGATCGCACCCGCCAAAACACGCCCCCGCTGATGGTCTGTATGGTTGCCACCGATCTCCGTCCGTCCCGGGGCGGAAAAATAACGGGTGGGCATACTGCCGAAGGCGGTCAAAAAGCCTGTATCCAGCTGCTTCTTCTCCTCTGCAGAGATTGGTAATTTCAAATTTTTCATCGCAAGTCCCCCTGTTGTCACATTCTTCTCTTATTATACATATTTCTCCCGAAAAGGGAAGGAAAATTTATCGTTGCCGGCAGGCATATTCGTAAGCCATTTTATAGTTCTCCATAGCGCGGTAGCATTGCTCCAGTCTGGAATAGCAGATGTCCGGATATTCCTGCTCTGCTCCGTGAAAAAACCGAGCCGCACAACGGTAATCCTGCATTGCATAGGCCGCTTCCGCCCGCAAAAGCTGCCAGTGGGGAAGCGTCTGATCCTCACACACCTCCAGCAGGGCGATGCACCGTTGGATATCCCGGGCTTTCCATGCCTGCTCTGCCCGAATCAACAGCGGCAAATCGTCAGGCGGGAGCACCACGGGCTCGGAGGACACTTGTGCCCACAGCAGCAGTCTCCGCTGTTCCAATTCCGGCAACAGATAGCAGCTTTTTTGCCCTTTGCACTGCTCCAGCAGTTCCCGGGCAAAGGCAGTTCTGCGATCCCGAATGGCCTGCTCTGCCTGCGTTAGCAGGGACAAAGTCTGCAGCAAACCGTACTCCTGGTCAAAGGCTTCATCCGGGCCTTGATACCCGGACAAGGAAGCCTTCAAAGCTTCATAATCTCCTTGGGCATAGGCCGCCCGTGACCGCGCCATCACTTCCAAATTGGGGGAAGTGACCGCCTGCTCCTCCAAAAAATAACTGACGGTTTTCCCCAGTTGCCCCGCCAAATAGGAAAGGGTGTCCATGGATGGACGGGCAGAACCGTTTTCGATTTGAGAAAGCATATTGCGGGTGATCACATCACCGCACAGCTGCCGCTGGGACAGTCCGGCTTCCAGCCGTGCCTGTCTCAATTTCTCTCCAAGTTGCATAAGCTCCCTCCGAGGGAATTATTATTTACCCCTATCATAGCACACTTTTTTCTCTTTTTCCAGCAGAAAGAAAATTTCATTTGCTATTTTCCAGTTTTTGGTTTACCATATAGGCAATACCAACGATAGGAGGCACAGCATGCTTCTTGATTATCAAACGCTTCGGGGGGATGCCGACCGCAGTCTTGCCCGTTGCAGCACCCCCTGGCGTGTGGTTGTTTTTCACACCGCAGTGACCCTTTTGGTCTCTTTGCTGCTGGTGGTGGCAGACTATTTTCTGGATCGGCAAATCAGCAACACCGGTGGTCTCAGCGGCATCAGCACCCGTTCTATGCTGATGACCGTCCAGGCAATTCTGCGGCTTACCCAGCTGTTTTTCCTCCCCTTTTGGCAAATTGGATATGTTTACTACGCTGTACAGGTTGCACGGGGCAATGCATCCGGTTTTTCCGATCTGAGAGAAGGCTTTCGCCGTTTCGGTCCGGTTCTGCGGCTGAATCTTTTGCTGTCTGCATTGGCTGTGATCCTCATGTTCCTCTGTGCCCAGCTCAGCAGCATCCTGTTCGTATTCGTAACGCCCTTTGCCGCTTCGCTGATAGAATCCGAGGAGCTTTTGGCAGGCGGCGCCATGGATGAGGCCGCTATGGAAGCAGCCCTTGCCGCTTTCACTGAGAAAGCCGCACTCCCCCTTGCCATCCTGTTCGTCCTTTGCCTTTTGCCCGGAATCTTCTTCCTGTTTTGCCGGTATCGCTTGGCAGAACTGTGGCTCATGGACCATCTCGAAGGCGGTGCCTTTGCCGCAATGCGGGGCAGCAGAATGGCTATGCGGGGAAATTGGAAAACCATGCTGAAAATCGATCTGCGCTTTTGGTGGTTCTATTTGCTGGCGTTTCTGATTTCCATCCTTGGCAACGGGGATTTCATTCTGGAAAGCATCGGCATTGAAATGACCCCGGATGCCTTTACGGTATATCTTCTTTTCTTTGCTTTGTATCTGTTTTTGCTTCTGGTTTTGTACGGCTGGCGGCGAAACGAGGTGGCCGTTACCTACGCCCACGCCTATTTGAACCTGCTTCCCACGGAAGCTCCGGAAGAAAATTGTGAGCAAGCTGACAGCAGGTCCGTCGTTTGACGGACCTGTTCCTTCCCAATATGCTCCCAGACCGTCCTTCATTAAGAAAATCAAAAATTTTACTAAATGTTCATGGAATTGGGATATAATGGAGTTATGATAGTACAAAATCCAGGAAACCGAAAGGGGTAGACCATGCTTCAAATAAGTGATATTTCCAAAACATATAAAACCGGCAATCTGGTTCAGCAGGCGTTGGATCATGTCAGCCTGAATCTGCGTGACAATGAGTTTGTGGCCGTTTTGGGTCCCAGCGGCTCCGGCAAAACCACGCTGCTCAATATCATCGGCGGTCTGGATCGGTACGAAACCGGAAACCTGGTTATCAACGGTGTTTCCACCAAGGATTATTCTGACCGGGATTGGGATTCCTACCGGAATCATACCATCGGCTTTGTGTTCCAAAGCTACAACCTGATTCCTCACCAGTCCATTCTTGCCAACGTGGAGCTGGCGCTGACCATTTCCGGCTTCAGCCGGAGTGAGCGCAGAAAAAAAGCGAAGCAGGTGCTGGAGGATGTGGGCTTGGGAGATCAACTCCACAAAAAGCCCAATCAGCTCTCCGGCGGACAAATGCAGCGGGTTGCCATTGCCCGGGCACTGGTAAATGATCCGGATATCCTGTTGGCAGATGAGCCCACCGGTGCATTGGACACGGAAACCAGTCTGCAGGTAATGGAGCTGCTGAAGCAGGTGGCAAAAGACCGTCTGGTGGTAATGGTTACCCACAATCCGGATCTTGCCGAAGCTTATGCCACCCGTATCGTCCGTCTGCGGGACGGCAAAATTACTGACGATTCCGATCCCTATCAGCCGGAAACCTACGAAAAACCCCAGCATCGGAATCTGGGGCGCGCCTTCATGTCCTTTGGTACGGCGCTGAATCTGTCTTTTCAAAATTTACGGAGCAAAAAGGCACGTACCATACTCACCGCCTTTGCCGGCTCTATCGGTATCATCGGCATTGGTCTGATATTGTCTCTTTCCAACGGTGTCAACAACTATATCACGGACATCCAAAGAGACACCATGACCTCCTACCCCATTATTATTGAAGAACAGGCCATGGATTTCAGTTCCCTGATCGGCAACGGCGCGATGGCAGATCTGGAAGAAGCCGACCACCCCTTGGACAAGGTGTATATGAACAGTATGGATCTGGAGCTGTTCTCCTCCTTCACCTCCAGTGTTACGGAAAATAATCTGACCGCCTTTAAAGAGTATTTAGACGATCCCAACAGCCCCATTCACGCGCATATCGGACGCAACGGCATCGTCTATTCCTATGACGCACAGTTTGGGCTGTATACCTACGACTCCAACGGGGAATTGGTACGTGGCTACACCAGCCAGATTATGCCTGCCTCGCCCATGGAAAGCATGTCCATGATGAGCAACATGAATGCCTTTCAGGAGCTCCTTCCCGGCACTGCCGGTCAACTGGTTTCCCCCGCGTTGATGGAAAATTACCAGGTCCTGTTTGGCGACTGGCCGAAAACCCGGGAGGAAATTGTCCTGGTGCTCAACCAAAACAACGAAATCCCCGCATCCATGCTGTATCAGCTGGGCATCCTGCCGGCGGCGGAATATCGGGAGATTTTGCTGCAGCTGGAAGCAGGCGAAAAAATCGACCTTCCGGAGCAATCCTGGTCATATAAGGATATTTGCCAGCAGGAGTTTTATTTGCTCCCCTCGGCACTGCGCTATGTGGAGGGTCAGGACGGTCTGTTCCGGGAAATCGGCACCGATGCAGAACTGGAAAAGCAGCTGAAAAACGCACTGAAACTGACCATTTGCGGTGTCATTCGTCCCTATGAGGACAGCAATTTTACTCCCATTACCGCAAATCTTGCCTATACGCAGGCATTGACTCTCCATCTCATCGACTGGACAGAAAAAAGCCCCGTCGTGCAGGCGCAGAAGCAATCCCCGGATACCAACGTTCTCAGCGGTGTTGCCTTCATTCCTAAGGACGATGCCGCAAAAATCCAGGATGCCAAATCCTACATTGCCACTTTGGGCGTATCTGACAAGGCAGCTCTGTTTAAGGAAATGCTCAGTCAGATTTATGCCGATAAACCCCAAATTGCAGATCAGCTTCTGGCAATGAGCGAGCCGGAATTAGCCGCCATGCTGGACAATTACCTGAAAAATCCGGAGGATTCCGTCCTGCTGTCCATTTATGACCGCTATATTTCCCCCGGCAGCTATGAGGATAATATGGAGCTCTTCGGTCTGATCAGCCTGGATGCACCGTCCGCCATCAATATCTACACCGACAGCTTCGAAGCCAAGGATGCGGTAGCTGAGTGTATTGCGGATTACAACGAAGCCCAGAGTGATGAAAACCAAATCAACTACACCGATTATGTGGCGCTGCTCATGTCCTCGGTGACCACCATTGTCAACGTAATTTCTTACGTGCTGATTGCTTTCGTAAGCGTTTCGCTAGTGGTTTCCTCCATCATGATTGGTATTATCACCTATATTTCTGTGCTGGAACGCACCAAGGAGATCGGTATTCTGCGTGCCATCGGTGCCTCCAAGGGAAATATCTCGCTGGTATTTGATGCCGAAACCTTCATCATTGGCTTGTGCGCCGGTGGGATCGGTGTGGGCATTACGGCACTGTTGCTGCTTCCGTGTAATGCCATCATTCATCTGCTGGTGGGCAATGACGATGTCAACGCCTCCCTGCCTCTCACTGCGGCACTGATTCTGGTGGTTTTAAGCGTAGTGCTCACCCTGATCGGCGGATGGATCCCTGCCAAAAAAGCAGCCAAAAAAGATCCTGTTACCGCCTTGCGGACAGAATAATCCCTGCAGTTACCGTTATGGAGCGGCAGAAATGCCGCCCCATAGTTTACGAAAACCGCCGGAATTTAACGAGAAATAACAGTTGAAATTCCCGGGAGTCTTTGGTATAATACCCTTGTTCTCCGCGGGTATAGTTCATCGGTAGAATGCGACCTTCCCAAGGTTGAGAGGTGGGTTCGATTCCCATTACCCGCTCCATAAAGAAAACCACCCAAAAGGGTGGTTTTCTTTATGGAGCGTGATGCGGAATCAAAAGGGCGGCACCGGCATGAAGGCCGGTGCAAAAAGTGTCCGGTGGACACTTTTTTTATCATAATCTTCTTGTCTTTTTGCCCGGAGAGTGCTATACTTTTTACAGAGAACCCGAACATAGGAGAGACTTGAAATGAAAAAGTTTTTGGCTGTCACCTTTGCTGTGCTGATGGCTTTTCAGTTATTTGCCTGTAAGGCAAATCCAGTGGATGCGGACTTGCCTATCTGGGTGCCTTCCGTCCCCATTCACACAACCGCACCAACACAGCCGTCCACGCAAGCGACAGCTTCAACGGACGCGGGTACGGTGTCCACTGTTCCGCCCACCGCGGCAACAAAGCCCACAACGGCTCCCACTGTACCGCCAACCACCCTTCCGCCTTCCACTGCTCCGGGGACGACAGCTCCACAGCCCACTGAGCCTGAGCCGACTGTACCAGCACCGCCACAGCCGCAATTTACCACAACAGCTTTCCCCAATTCTCTGAAAAAGGACGGTCCTCTCACAACCAAGGGTCTGCCCTCGGTGGGAAGCCCCAAGCTGTTGGTCATTCCGGTAAATCTGGACAATTCCAAGAAGACTTCAGCGGCGCTCAATGACATCAAAACCGCCTTTACCGGCACGGAGCAAAGCACCGGCTGGCAGAGTGTGGAATCTTATTATTCCACCAGCTCCTACGGAAAATTAAATCTGGATTGCGTCGTTTTGGACGAATGGTTTACTCCCTCCCGTACCGCATCCGAGTACGAAAGTTACTACGATGAAGAGAACGACGCAGACGGCAGTATTTTGATCCTGCGGGAAGCTCTGGCATATTACGAAAGCAAGCTGGATTTCAACGACTACGATTACGATAAGGATGGATATATTGACTCCGTCTGGCTGGTCTATAACTGCGATGTGGACTATGAAAGCGACGATTCTTTGTATTGGGCCTTCGTTTCCTGGGAATATGAGGAAACCACCTATGACGGCTTAAAGGCCTATAATTATGCCTTTGCCGGAACGGATTTCATGCACGAGGATACCGATATGTACCCCACCGAGGATATCCTTGTGGATTCCCATACCTATGTCCACGAAACCGCCCATTTGATGGGCGTGGATGATTACTACGACTATGACAGTAAGCACGGACCTCAGGGCGGAACTTACAGCGCAGACATGATGGACAGCACCCTGGGTGACCACGGCGTGATCACAAAACTGCTGTTGGGCTGGGTCAGTCCTACCGTTGTCACAGGGACCGGCACGGGAAATTATTCTCTGTCCAGCTTCACTACCACCGGTGATTTCCTGCTGGTATCGGATCATGAAATCACTTCCATATATGATGAGTATTTCTTAATTGAGTTCTATACCAACGATGGCTTGAACGCCAACGATTCCCCCATTTTGGATGATAAGTACGAGGTGGCCGAGGGAATCCGAATCATGCACGTGGATGCGCGGATATGCTACAATTTCAAAGGAGAGATCGACTGGAATGAGGGAGATTCCTATTCCACCGGCTTCCTGTATGACAATTCGGACACCGGCAAGCTGTTCCAAAATAATCTCCGCGCCGATTACAGCACCAAAATGGAAGAATATCTCTATCCGGAAAGTCTGTATCGGGACGGCAGTGTGGTCTTTGGAGAAGATATCTGGCAAAAGCATCGGTATCACAGCGGCTCTGCTCTGAATTTTACTCTGGAGGTTTTGGATATCCAAAACGATCTGTGCCAATTTGAAATTACACTACATTGATAAAAACCCCTGCGGTTTACACCGCAGGGGTTTTCTTTTTATTCCTGATCCCAGTTGTGCCAGATGTTCTGCACGTCGTCGTCATCTTCCATAACGTCGATGAGCTTTTCCATCAACTTGATGTGTTCCTCAGATTCCAGCTTCTGGTAGTTCTGGGGCACCATTTCAATCTGGGCGGACACAAAGGTGTACTTTTTGTCGCCCATGGCCTCTGCCACCGCGTTAAAATCATCGGGGGTGGTATAAACCGTGAATACGTCGCCGTCTGCCTCAAAGTCATCGGCACCGCAATCCATGGCATCCATCATAACGGTATCCTCGTCATAATCCCCTTCTTCGTTGTCAATGACCAGCACGCCCTTTTTATCGAAGGACCAGCTGACACAGCCGGATGCACCCAGGTTGCCGCCATACTTATCAAAGTGGTGACGCATGGAGCCGGCAGTACGGTTGCGGTTATCGGTCATGGTTTCTACAATAACCGCCACACCGCCGGGGCCATAACCCTCATAGGTGATGGTTTCATAGCTGTCACCGCCACCGGCACCGGCGGCCTTTTCCAGACAGCGCTTGATGTTATCATTGGGCATATTTGCCGCTTTTGCCTTAGTGATGACGGTAGCCAGACGGGAATTGTTGGCAGGATCTGTGATTCCGCCGCCTTCCTTCACCGCCACGATCAGTTCCTTTGCAATTTTTGTAAAGGCCGCCGCACGCTTTGCATCCTGTGCGCCTTTGGTTTTTTGAATATTATGCCATTTGGAATGTCCGGACATACGTATCTTCCTTCCTCTGTCTTCTGAAATTTCGGGTATATTTTAGCAGATTTTTCGCAAAAAATCAATAGAATTTCATGCACTCTGCGTGTTTCTTGGACAAAATCACTTCCAATTCCGGAAAAGCGGCGGAAATTTTGTCTGCCAAGACCTTCATGGCGGGATTTTCCGTATGGAAATGCCCGGCATCGATGACGTTCATGCCCAGTTCGTAAGCGGTACGGAACTGGTTATACTTAATGTCCGCCGTAACGAAGGTATCGCAGCCGGCATAGTAAGCATCCATCATATCCGAAGCACAGGAGCCTCCTCCCACAGCTACCCGATGCACCTGACGATTGCCACTTACATACCGCAATCCGTCACAGCCCAGCGCGGCCTTGACGGTTGCAAGGAAAATATCCAGTTCCTGCTGAGGAACCGTGCCCATACGCAGCAGACCGTAAGGACGCCCCTGCAGATCCGTACCCATGGGATTGACTACGGAAATTTCACAAAGTCCCAGGGTTTCTGCCAAAACATCATTAATGCCGCCGGGAGCACAGTCCAAATTTGTGTGGGCGTTGATGTGGGCAATGCCGTTTTCCAAAAGGGTCATTACATTTTTGCCCCAAACAGTCTGGTCGTTGACAAAACCACCCTCCCAAATCAGAGCATGGTGGGTAATGAGGAGTTGGGCACCCAACGCTTTGGCCTCGTTGACCGCTTCGTCAAAGGGATCCAGGGCAAGCAAAATTTTCGTTACGGGTGCATCAGAATGACCGCAATTCAGCCCGATATGATCCCATTCGTATTTCATATAGGCCGGGGCAACAGTCTCGATAAAATCCAGAATATTTTGTACAGTTGTCATAAGGCTTTTCCTTTCTTGTCCCTCCCGGGGATTATTGTAAGCTTTCCAGCTCTGTTAGCGCCTGTTTCTTTTCCGGGTCATCCCGGTGGGCAACAGCAAGACGCAGACCGTCGATAATGCGCCGGCAGTATTCTTTCGTCTCCGGACAGGAATTTTCCAACAGCGCGGGGGAAATGTACCATCCGCCGACGCTCAGCCGGGAACTGCCCGGCGCCCACAACACTTCCATGACCGTATAAAGAAATCTGCCGTCCTTAAGTACGGATTCCTTGGCTATGCTCCACCCGTTTTCTGACAAATATCGCCGCAGAAGCGGTGTTTTGCTCTGACATTGCAGGATCAGGCGGTAGCGATCGCTTTTCAGCCAGGGTGCGGCAGACAAAATGGATATCATCGTATCTGCCCCCATGCCGGCACAGATCAGGGTATCAAAGTCCCGGGGAATCCCGGCCACACCATCAGAAAGATAAAAGGTCATCTTATTTGTCACGCCGTACTTTTCTGCATTGCGGCGGGCGCTTTGCAGAGGACCTTCGTTGATATCCGATGCAATTACCCGCTTGGCGATACCCTCAGTCAGCAGATAGATGCCGAGATACCCGTGGTCACAGCCCACATCCGCTACCACATCATCGGGGCGGATATACGCAGCACAGGCCAGTAGCCGTTTGGAAACAGGCAGGTTCATAAAGTAACCTCCGAAATTTACGAAATCCCATACGCCCTCCCCCGGGGGAAGGGCTTAAAAAATGCCATCCCGGCAAATTCGGGATGGCATAGCCGGTTTTACTGGTTCTTCTCTGCCTGGTCAGCCTCATAGGCTTCCAGGAAGTGATTGAGCTGTGCCAGGAAGGGCTCGCACTCAATGCCGTGTACCATGCAGGCTTCCTCTACGGTTTCTCCACGGGCAGAGGGACAGCCCAGACAATGCATGCCGATGGCAAAGAACAGCGGAGCTGCCTGAGGCGCAATATCCAGAACATCACCGATAATGGTGTCTTTTTCAATTTTTACAGCCATAATATGACCTCCTATCACATTTCTTTGCATATTATAACCCCTACTGCTCGAAAAAACAAGAGGGCGGCAGAATTTTTCTTTATTGCCAGAAAAACGGATATTTCGCTGAAAAAGATTTTCTTTCGACGGCTTTCCCTCTCTTTCGCGAGGCAGATATGCTAGGATGGCAAAAACCGAAAAAAGCGAGGGGATTTCTATGTTAGGCACACGCATTGCATCTTTACGTCTAAGCCATGGCTTGAGCCAGGCAGAGCTGGCAAAGCGCCTGCACATCAGCACCAGCGCTGTTGGAATGTACGAACAGGGTCGGCGGGAACCGTCTGTCAGCATTTTGGTGGCGCTGTCCAGGGAATTTGGCGTTTCCCTGGATTATTTGCTGTCCGGCAAGCCGGATTCCGTGCAGGATGTGGCGGCTCTGCACAATATGCTGCAGAACGGCTTGTCGCAACCGGTAACGCCGTCCATGGGCAAGGAAGAAATGATTGTGCATCTTCTTTGGGCTTTATTGGAATAGCGTAACTGCAAAAGCTTTATTCGAAAGCAGAAAAAAGTAAAAATGTCTAAAAAACAGGTTGAATTTCTGCGTCATATATGATACGATATACTCGTATCGATATGGGCGCAGTGCGCCCTAATTTAACGATAATTTTTGCAAGCAATATTCTAATCAGGAGGAAAAGAAAGCATGAGCGTAATGGACATTTTGGATGAACGCAGTGCGTTCTCCTTTGAGGTGTTCCCCCCCAAGACCGATGTGGGCATGGAAAAGCTGTGCGGTGAAGGCGGTGTGTTGGAGCAGCTGTACACGCTGAATCCCGACTACATTTCCTGTACTTACGGCGCCGGTGGCACCAACGTGGGCAAAAATCTGGAGGTTCTGGATAAGATCGTCAAGGACGGCAAGACCACCGGTGTGACCCACTTTACCTGTATCGGCAATACCAAGGAAGGTATCCGCCAGCAGTTGCAGAACTATCTGGACCACGGCATTAACCACATGCTGGCCCTGCGGGGCGATCTGCCCTTTGGCTGGACCGGTACCGGCGGTGACCTGCACTATGCCACCGAGTTGGTCAAGTTTGCCCGCAAGGAATTCGGAGATAAGTTCACCATTGCTGTGGCCGGTTCTCCCGAAGGACACATTCAGTGCCGCAGTCTGGAAGCCGATATTGCTTTCCTGAAGCAGAAGCAGGACAATGGTGCTGACTATATCATGACCCAGTTGTGCTGGGATATGGATCAGTTCCGCTACTGGCTGGATGCGATCCGTGCCGCCGGTGTTTGGATGCCTGTGGACGTGGGTATCATGCCCATTCTGGACATGAAGGCAACCATCAACATGGCTCTGTCCCGCAATGGCTGTGTCATGCCCAGAGCTTTGTGCGAGATCATTTCCAAGAACTGGATCTTCCCCGATCCCTTCTGTGCCGAACCCTTCGATGCAGACGTGGCAGGCAAGAAGGCCGCCTTCCGGGAAGCCGGTATCGAATATACCATCAAGCAGATTGACGAATACCGCGCCTGCGGCATCAACGGCATCCACCTGTACGCACTGAACAAGTTTGATGACGTTGCCCTGATCGCCCGGGAAGCCGGCTTGTTGGATCTGGTGTAATTTTAATTATATTGTAGGGGCGACCATCGGTCGTCCGCGGACGGGCGACGACTCCCCTACATTCTTTCATTTAAGGAGCAAATATCTATGGCAATACCACATACCATCGCCGTTGCCGGTAAGGGCGGCGTGGGAAAAACAACCACCTGTGGCATGCTGATCGACTACCTGTGCAAAAAGGGCAACGGCCCGGTGCTGGTGGTGGACGCAGATGCCAACTCCAACCTGAACGAGGTTTTAGGTGTGGAGGTGGAAACCTCTCTCGGTGCCATCCGTGAAGAAATGGCACAGGCGGAGATGAAAGGCTCCATCCCCGCCGGAATGACCAAAGCAGACTATGCAGATTTCAAATTCAACTCTGCCATCATTGAAGAGGATGACTTTGATATGCTGGTTATGGGCCGCACCCAGGGTAAGGGCTGCTATTGCTATGTCAACGGCGTGCTGAAAACCCAGGTGGATAAATACGCAAAAAATTACAGCTACATCGTCATGGATAATGAGGCCGGTCTGGAGCATGTGGCCCGGGGAACCCTTCCCCATGTGGACACCATGTTGCTGATTTCCGACTGTTCCCGCCGGGGCATTCAGGCAGTCGCCCGCATTGCCGAAATGGTGGAGGAAATGAACCTCCGGCCCGGTCAGATGGGACTCATTGTCAACCGTGCGCCGGGTGGCATGCTGGACGATGGCGTAAAAGAGGAAATTGAAAAGCACGGACTGAAGCTCTTCGGCGTTCTTCCCCATGATGACGCGGTTTACCGCTGCGACTGCGACGGCGAACCCTCTTCCAAGCTGCCGGACAATTCCCCCATTAAGCTTGCCCTGAAGGGCATTGCCCAGTCTATAGGACTGTAACAACATTATTAAAATATTTATTATTTTTAAGGAGGATATACCCTATGTCTTTCGCACCTAAGACACAGCCCTTTAGCGGCAAGATCAATGCCGTTACCCTGGGCACCGGTGACAAAGCCGTGGTGATCGGCGGTCAGAACGTCCTGCCCTTCTACACCTTTGATGCACCCATCGAAAACGCTCCCAAGATCGGCGTGGAGATCTCTGATGCCGCTACCGCTTGGACTGCTCCCGGTCTGAAGGAATTTTATGCCGGATGCACCACCATGGCTGACTTTGCAAAGAAGGCAGAGACCATGGAAGGCGCTGATTTCCTGTGCCTGAACTTTGAATCCGCAGACCCCAACGGCGCCAACCGCCCCGTTGCTGACTGTGTAGCAGACGCCAAGGCAGTGGCCGAGGCCGTTTCCCTGCCCATCGTCATCATGGGCTGCAAGAACATGGAAAAAGACGGCGAGCTGTTCAGCAAGATCGCTGAGGCTCTGCAAGGCAAGAACATCCTGGTGATGTCCGCCAAGAACGAGGACTACAAGACCGTCGGTGCTTCCGTCGCTCTGGCTTACGGCCAGAAGGTAGGCGCAGAAACCGCTGACGATATCAACCTGGCAAAGCAGCTGAACATCATGCTCAAGGGTCTGTCCATTGCACCCGAGGCCATTGTGATGAACATCGGTACTGCAGCTGTTGGTTACGGCTATGAATATGTGGCCTCCACATTGGACCGCGTCCGTCTGGCCGCTTTGGCTCAGTCCGATGCCGACCTGCAGATGCCCATCATTGCACCTGTGTCCACCGACACCTGGGGCGTCAAGGAATCCACCGCATCCGAAGCCGACGAGCCCGCATGGGGCTGCGCTGAAGAGCGTGCCATCGACATGGAAGTGGCTACCGCCGCTGCCGACCTGACCGGTGGTGCCGATGCAGTGATCATGCGTCATCCCGCTGCAATCGCAACCATCAAAAAGTTCATTTCTGAACTTGTCTAATCGAAAGGAGGATACATATTATGGCTTTGAAAGGTCTTGACATTTTTAAGATTTCTCCCAAGAAGAACTGTAAGGAGTGCGGCAGCCCCACTTGTATGGCTTTCTGTATGAAGGTTGCACAGGGTGCTGCGGAAATCGACAAGTGCCCCTACTTCTCCGACGAAGCAAAGGCAATGCTCAACGAGCAGACTGCTCCTCCCATGAAGACCATCTCCGTGGGCGAGCATAAGCTGGGTGGCGAAACCGTTTTGTTCCGTCACGAAAAAACTCTGGTCAGCAAGAACCTGTACGCTGTTAATGTCTGCACCTGCATGGACGATGCTGCCGTAGATGCCAAGCTGGCTGACTTGCAGAAGGTGGATTACGAGCGTATCGGTGAAAGAATGTATGTGGAGTTTGTCTTTGTTGCCAACAAGCAGGACGATCCCGCTGTGTATGCAAATCTGGTTAAGAAGGCTGCCGCTACCGGCCGCAGTCTGGTTTTGGAATGCTGGGACGTCGAGTGCGCAAAGGCAGCTCTGGCTGTGTGCGGCAAGGATGTTATTCTGGACGGTGCTACCCCTGCAAACTGGGAAGCTATGAACGCCGTTGCCACCGAAGCCGGTGTTGCATTGGGCGTTTGGGCAGAGAACATCTCTGACCTGTACGACACCGTGAAGAATCTGGAAGCCAAGGGCAACAAGAACCTGGTTCTGGATGCCACCGGCAAGACCGCAAAGGAAACTTTGGCCAATGCTGTTTTGATTCGCCGTACTGCCATTAAGGATGGCGACCGTTCCTTCGGTTATCCCTCCATCGTAAACGTTGCAAGACTTGCAAAGGGCGACAGCCGTCTGCAGACCGCTTATGCCGCAATGTTCACTGAGAAGTATGCTTCCATCATCGTTATGGATACCATGACCTATGCACAGGCTCTGCCTCTGTACGGTCTGCGTCAGAATATCTTCACCGATCCTCAGAAGCCCATGAAGGTGGAAGCCAAGATCTACCCTCTGAACGGCGCTGACGAAAACAGCCCCTGCTGTCTGACCGTTGACTTTGCTCTGACTTACTTCCTGGTTTCCGGCGAATTGGAGCGTTCCAATCAGCCCATTAACCTGATCATCACCGACGCTTCCGGTATGTCCGTTTTGACTGCCTGGGCTGCCGGCAAGCTGTCCTCCTCCACCATCAAGAAGACCTTCGAGGAGCTGGATGTGGAGAACAAGATCAAGAACCGCACCCTGATCATCCCCGGCAAGGTTGCCGTCATGAAGGGTGAAATTCAGGAGAAGTTGCCCGGCTGGAACGTGGTCGTCGGTCCTCTGGAAGCTGTTCAGCTGCCCAAGTACATGAAAGATAAGGAATACGAAGCTGCCGCCAAGGCCGCCGCTGCTGAAAATGCCGCCAAGGCCGCTACCACCGTGGAAGTCAAGGAGCTGTCCTTCGACGAGCTGCTGGCTACCAAGGTGCCCAAGATCGAAGTGGTTGACATGGGCGTGCAGTACAAGGGTCACAATCCCGAGTCCCAGACCTTTGTCACCATTGGCGAGCGTATTCACTGTATTGCTCCCGCTATCCGCAAGGCAATGGACGAACGGGATCCCGAGCCCATTTTGAAGCGTGCCGCTGAGCAGATTGCCGCCGGCGCTACCTATCTGGATGTCAACATCGGACCTGCCGAGAAGGACGGTCCCGAGCGTATGATGTGGGCTGTCAAGCTGCTGCAGGAGAACTTCAACAATGTGCCTCTGGCATTGGATACTGCCAACAAGAAGGCTATCGAAGCCGGTATTAAGGTTTATAACCGTACCAACGGCAAGCCCATCGTCAACTCTGCTGATGCCGGCTCCCGTATCTCTTACATCGATCTGGCCGCCGCTAACGATGCAATCTGTATCGCTCTGTGTTCTGCCGACGGCATTGCAAAGGATAACGAAGAGCGCATGAAGCACTGCCACAACATGCTGGAGCGCGGCATGAGCCTGGGCATGACTTCCGACGATCTGTGGTTCGACCCCCTGTTCCTGGTTGTCAAGGGCATGCAGGACAAGCAGATGGAAGTTCTGGAAGCCATCCGTCTGTTCTCTGCCGAGGGTCTGAAGTCCACCGGCGGTCTCAGCAACAACTCCAACGGTGCACCTAAGGAGGTTCGTCCCATCATGGACTCCGCTTTGGTCGCTATGTGTATGATGCAGGGTCTGACCTCTGCCATCGTCAACCCCAACGACCGCCGCTTGATGGAGACCATCAAGTCCTGCGATATCTTCAAGAACCACGTGCTGTATTCCGACAGCTATCTGGATCTGTAAGAAATAATCCCGCATTTATGGCTGGGAGGGAACACTCCCTCCCAGCCGGTTTGCTTATATTGCCTTCGTATATTCTGCCACACGGCCTTATATACATTTACCATTCAAATTAGGAGGAGAATATTATGAGTGTATTAACTGATCTGATCTACGGCGGCAGTAATGCCGTTGCCGGTCTTACCGAAGGCGCTGTCAAGGATGCCATTGCAAAATATGGCGCAGAGAAGGAAATTTCTTTCCCTGATACTGCCTATTATTTCCCCACCATCTACGCCGCAACCGGCGTGAAGGTAAAGACCCTGGGAGATCTGACTGCCTGCGTAGGCGTCCTGAAGAGCCTGATCACCAATCAGGAGGATCTGGGTCAGGCCTTGAACGCCGGTTTGGCCACTGCTGTGGGTGCTGAGATCCTTGAGGGCTTGAAATATCTGGAAGCAGACCCCTACGCCAACGAATCCGGCATCGGCTTTGTTCCCGACCCCATCATTCGTTCTCTGGGCGTGCCGCTGGTTACCGGCGATATCCCCGGCGTAGCCGTTGTTTTGGGCAAGGCCGACAACGCCGCCGATGTGGTGAATGTGGTAAAGGGCTACCAGTCCAAGGGCATTATGACCTTCCTGGTTGGCGATGTCATTGAGCAGTGTGCCGAGGGCGGCGTAAAAATGGGTCTGGAGCTGCGCGTCATTCCCTTGGGTCATGATGTGACCTCTGTCATTCACGTTGTTACCGTTGCAGTCCGTGCAGCCTTGATTTTTGGCAACATTCAGCCCGGTGATCTGGCCGGCTTGCTGGACTACACCAAAAACCGTGTGCCCGCTTTTGTCAACACCTTCGGTGCCATTGATGCCGTGGTGGTTTCCGCCGGTGCAGGTGCCATCGCTTTGGGCTTCCCCGTTGTGGTGGATATCGACCTGGGCGAGAACCAGGTTCCCGGTGCATTGGAGTCCGTTTGCGATCACAGTAACACCGTGAAGAAGTCTCTGGAACTGCGCGACATCAAGATCAAGACCACCGAACTGCCCATTCCCGTGGCTTTTGCGGCCGCTTTTGAGGGCGAAATCATCCGCAAGGCGGATATGCACAACGAATTCTTCTCCGGCAAGAATCCCACCGCGGAGCTGGTTGTCATGCGGGAACTTTCCGAAATTGAGGACCACAAAATTTCTATCATCGGTCCGGACTTGGATCAAGCCTCCGAGTTGGCTCTGGCTACCTATGTGGAAGTGGCCGGCAAAAAAATGCAGGTGGACTTTGAGTCTGTTATCGAACGGAAATTCCACGCCTGGTTTAACTACATGGAAGGCGTGATGCACACCGGCCAGCGGAATCAGGTACGTATTCGTGTATCCAATGCGGCCTTTGAAGCCGGTCTGCGGCTGAAGGACTTTGCAGAGGTCCTGTACGTTATGATCATGAATGAATTTGCGGCGGTGGTAGACAAGTGCCAAATCACCCTCATCACTGATGCCGCTGAGGCCGCCAAGTTCCGGGATGAAAAGGCAATGCCCCGTTACAGCCAAAGAGATGACCGTCTGGCATCCATGACGGACGAAGCTGTTGACCGCTACTACACCTGTATTCTCTGCCAGTCCTTTGCGCCTGCCCACTGCTGTGTGGTCACTCCCGAACGGCTGGGTCTGTGCGGTGCTGTTTCCTGGCTGGATGCCAAGGCAACCAACGAACTGAATCCCAACGGTCCCTGCCAGCCCATTTTCAAGGAAGGCTTGCTGGATGAGCGCACCGGCCGGTTTGAGTCTGTCAACAAGATGATTACCGAAGCTACCCACGGTGCTGTAGAAAATGTAACCCTGTACTCCATTCTGGAAGATCCCATGACCTCCTGCGGCTGCTTTGAATGTATCTGCGGCATCGAGCCTATGAGCAACGGCTTCATCGTGGTCAACCGGGAATTCAAGGGCATGACTCCCGCAGGCATGACCTTCGGCGAATTGGCATCCTGCACCGGCGGTGGTGTCCAAACTCCCGGCTATATGGGTCACGGCCGTCACTTCATCGCATC
Source organism: Oscillospiraceae bacterium (assembly GCA_015067635.1). Lineage (GTDB taxonomy): Bacteria > Bacillota > Clostridia > Oscillospirales > Oscillospiraceae > Faecousia. Next base: position 50,727 of record SVMA01000001.1, read on the forward strand.
CAAGAAATTCATCTCCGCTGAGGGCGGCATCGAGCGAATCGTGTGGATGCCCAAGGAGCTGAAGGATGATGTGGCTGAACGGCTGAACAAGACAGCCTTTGAGCTGTACGGCATCGAAAACTTCGTGGATCTGGTGGCTGACGAAACCGTCACCACCGACGGTGAAGAATTGCTGAACTGGCTGACGGAGAAAAACCATCCCGTTTTGGGCATGGAACCGTTGCTGTAATAAAGAAAAGGTGTTTCTATCATAGAATTAGTCAAAAAGTTTTTCCCCTTTGCATTCGGACCTAAGGATGTCGCAGAGCTGGTCATTCGCGTAGTGATTCTGGTCGCCGTTGGTATTATCATCGGCTTTGTCATCGGTCTGTTGACCTTCATTCCCATTCTGGGAATTTTGATTGGTCTTATCGGCACGCTGATCGACCTGTACATCCTCACGACCATCGTGTTCACCTTCTTGATTTACTTCAAAGTAATGCAATAATCAAAATTAAAAACGGGTCGGTGCTGATGCACCGACCCGTTAACGTTATCCTTATTCCATTACCGTTCCATCCGGATGGAACAGCGGCAGTTTTTCCAAATAAATCAGGTCCTCCCGATCCTGGGCGTCTCCCTCTGCCAAAATGGCCATCCGTCCGCAGACGATTCCGCCGGCCTTTTCCACCAACGCTTCCAATGCGGAAAGGCTTTCTCCGGTGGATATCACGTCGTCCACGATCAAAATCCGTTTACCCTTCATCATCTCCGCATCATTGCCGTCAAGATACAGATGCTGCTCCTTAGCCGTGGTGATGGAGTTCACGGAGACCTCAAACAAATCCCGCATATACAGCTTCGCACCCTTACGGGCCAGTACATACTTCTTATCCCCTGCCTGCCGTGCCATTTCGTGAATCAGCGGAATACCCTTGGCCTCAGCGGTAATGAGGTAGTCATATTCCGGTGCTTTTTTCAAAAGCTCCGCGGCACAGGCCACAGTCAGCTCCGGATCTCCAAAAATCACAAAGCCGGCAATGTACAGTTCATCCGTCACCTTACATATGGGAAGCTGACGCTCCAACCCGGCAATGGTCATGGTATGAAACATGGAAATCGCTCCTTAATACACAGAATTTCTAATATTATTATACTACAATGGCGAAAAAAGTCAAGTTTATACATCGCCCCGGCGGACAGAAGGCTTGGGCTTGATATCCCCTGCGGCAGTCAATGCCAGCTTGGTCAGCAACGGGCCGACCAGCTCATAAATCAGCACAGAAAACAGCACGATGTTGCGAATGATCGCTCCCTCTGCACTAAACTGAGCAGCCGCAGTAACGGACATGCCCAGCGCAACGCCTGCCTGGGGCAGTAGGGTGATTCCCAGATATTTGCTGATGCTTGGTTCACAGCGCATCAGCCTTGCACTGACACCGGCACCGAAAAGCTTTCCGGCGGACCGGCTGAGAATATAGGCTACCCCAATGCCCACGACAGCCAGATCTCCAAACACCGTCAAATCCAGCTCTGCACCGGAAATAACAAAAAACAGAACATAAATCGGTGCAGTCCAACGCTCCGTCTTGTACATGATCTCCTCAGAGAAATCGCACAGATTGCAGAAAACGGTACTGCACATCATGGTCACCAGCAAGGAAGAGAATCCGATTTCCAAGCCGCCTTCAAAATGAAAACGAAGCTTGGACAGGGCCGCACAAATAATAACGAAGGCCACTGCCAGACTCAACCGCTTGGAGCCGGAATTGAAGAATTTTTCCACCGTGCTGAACACCCATCCCAGCAGTGCTCCCAACGTCAAAGAGCCCATGATCTCAATCACGGGGTTGACCAACAGGGAAACCATATTCACAGAGCCGCTGATCAGTGCCCGGGCAATGCCGGTGGAAACCGCGAACACCACCAGCCCCACTGCGTCATCCAAGGCGACAACCGGGAGCAAAATATCCGTCAGCGGACCCTTTGCCTTATACTGATTGATGACCATCAAGGTAGCCGCCGGTGCAGTCGCAGTAGCGATGGCGCCCAAAATCAGGCAGGTGGAAATCGGCAGGCGGTCTCCCAAAACAAGGTGCAGTCCCACCAGCACCAAATCCACAAGCAAGGTTGCCGTCAGTGCTTGAAAAATGGCAATTACCGTGGCTTGCCGTCCGGTTTTCCGCAGGGCAGAGATCCGGAACTCGCTACCGATAGAAAAAGCAATGAAGCCCAATGCCACGTCGCACAAAAGCCCCATTTCCTCCACAAACGCAAAGGAAGCAAAGCCCAGGCCGGGTACTCCCAACCGTCCCAGCACCATCGGTCCCACCAGAACGCCTGCCACCAGGTAGCTGGTAACGTCCGGCAAATTGACCTTGGAAGCCAATCGGGACAAAAAAAGGCCGGCAAACATTGCAATGCCAATGGCCAGCAGTACTTCCATAAAAAAGCCTTCTTTCTAAACGCAATTTATCCTTTTCAATTATAGCAACCTTTTTCAAGTTTTCAAGTGGTTTTTTGTACAACTTTTAACTAATTTACGGAAAAAAGCATAGCATATTTACAGGAAAAACCCGCTGTGTAAAACAGCGGGTTTTTCCCATTAAGGGGTTTGGAAAGAAGAGAGGTAGAAAAAAGCTTTTCTATTGTAAAGAAAAGCGGTTCACGGCATCCGCTTCCCTTTACAACTGTATCATAATGGAGCTTTTTGAACAGCAAATCACAAATTTGAAAACAAATTTCGACTTTTTTGTGAACGAAAAGGCCGCACCCGAAGGCGCGGCCTTGATCCCAAATTCGCTTATTGCTTAGAACTTAAGCTGTGTAAACGTCGATCTTCTCGATACGAACCTGATGCAACAGCTCTGCAGACTGGAATACATTGGTTGCGCTTGCAAAGGTGATCGTCACTACATCGTTGTCACGAGTAATGGTAGCACCACTCACCTCCATACCGTCAAAGCCGTCCAGATAGTCACCGTTGTTGAAATCGTCCAGTGTAAATACGATCTTTACCATACCGGTGTACTCGATCTTAATGGTAGAGCTCTTGTATGCTCTTGTGGAATAGTTCTTTTGCTGGTCGTAGTTGTTGGTTGTGCTGGAAGCCTTGTCGTTGGTATAAGTAATGCCGTTTGCTGCATGGACAGTCTGATTGTCGGTGCGACTGACACGGGTTGTGGTTCCAAGCATATCCAAAGATGCCGCCAATTTGCCCTGAACGCTGGGTGCAGGAGTAGTTGGCTTAGTAGTAGGTGCAGTGGTAGGAGCTGTGGTAGGCTGAGTAGTAGGAGTCGTGGGCTGAGTGGGCTCAGTTACAGGAGGTGTGGTGCCGGCAGCTTCCAGCTTGCCGTTTGCACCGGTGGTGTCGCTCAGCTCAAAGGTGTAGATATCAGCCTTGTCTGCATTCATGCCATAGCAGGTCAGGTAGCCGCTGTAAACCTCCAGGTATTGTGCTTTGCCGTTGTAGTTAGCAACAGCGCACTTGATGAAGTACTGATTGTCACCGGCTGCGGGCTCCAGAACGAACTTGGTGTTGTCATCTGCAGTTGCAGTGAAGTTTACGTTGGTGCCGTCGCAGAACAGATACTTGCCCTCTGCGATGAAGGAAACGGTGTTGTCGTCATTTTCCTGAACGGTCAGAGCAACAGCGTCTGCCTTGCTGTCGGACAGGATCAGCTCCATCTTGGTTGTGCCGGAGGAGCTGGTGTAAGCATATTCCTTGCCGGTGATATACTTCTGGTCAGCGGGGAAATACAGGGTGGCGCCGCCTTCGCTGGTAGTAGCCTTGGCGGGAATGGTGTAATTGAAGGAAACAGAAGCAGTCTCGCCGGCTTCGTTGGTCAGGGTTGCGGTCAGAGTGTACTTAATCTCTGTTTCGGTCTCTTCATTGATGTCGATGGTGGTCATCGTCTCACCGGGGATGATCTTGACATTGTCACCGGCATCAGCAGTCCAGGTAATGGGATATGCAACATCGCCTACCATAACCTTGCTGTACACAGTAAAGTCAGCAGCAGTCTTGGGGTTGTTGTCCTTGTACAGAGCGAACAGGTAGTCTTTTGCGCTGATGAGGTTGGCGTCTTCTGCAGGTCCGTTTGCACAGCCGGCAAAAATGGAAACACACATTACCAGCAGCAGAATATAGGAAATAATCTTTTTCATAGCTTTCTCCTTATCACATTAATTATGAATTGTAATATCTTCTTTTGCCAAAGCCCGGATTTGATAATCTCCGTTATAGGCCTCGAGAATACCATTGATGTCAATAGTCTTTCCGGCATATACGGATTCCTGGAAGATGTTGCCGTTATCGTCGTAGAATACGCCGGTACGGATAGAAACGGTCTTCCCGTCCACCTCACAGGTCAACGTCATTGCGCCACAGTCATGGCTATCGGGGTTTGTGGTCGTGTAGACATCGGTAACCTTCAGGTTCTTCATGGAAAGGGTGGTGGAAACCGCCAGCTCCTTGAACTTCTTTGTTACCTCGCTGTCGCCGGAAGGAACGGTAACATTGCCCGCATATACTTCCGGTGTTGCCTCGGGATAGGTTACTTCGTTGCCCTTGCTGAGCTGTACGGTATTGGTGGGATCCTCGGGCTTCATGGGGTTATAGTTCAGGCTGGAGATCTGGTAGGTGCCGTAGAACTCCGTCAGAACGCCGACCACACGAACCTTGGAGCCCTGCTCCAGCACGGGAATCAGCTGGGAATTGTAGCCGTAGAATACCTGCACGCCGTACCACATTCCGGTTTCACCGTCATAGCTTTGGATGAATGCGGTATAGTCGCTGTTATAGGTAACGATACCCTCTACGGATACCTTCTTGCCGTTGTATTCCTCCACATTGAGCCGCAGTTCCCGCAAAGTGATGCTTGCCGCACCGCCGTAGGGATACTCGGGGTCCTTCTGTCCGGAGAACATGAACAGCTTTTCCTGAGTTGCCTGGTTGATGGCTGCAACTGCTGCCTGACCGTAACGGCCATCGGAAGCCTTGGAGCTTGCGCCCAAACCATTTTGCAGCAGTTCAATGTTCAGGCAGCGGTACTCAGCATCTGCCGCAGGCTGATACCAAACCCAAACCAGATATCTGCCGTTGCCGTCATAGTTCCAGCTTTCGCTGTCAGACTCCAGCACGATGGATGCCGCAGAGGACAGCTTTTCCTGGGTGAAGCGGGATGCCGCCTTGCCCCATTCTTCAATCTGACCGGTGGATTCAGGTGTATCTACCGCCAGATATCTGGCCTTGATGACACCGGAAGCGTCCACAGACTTGGGCACCTCAAAGTGAGAGGTGTCGCCGTCAATTTGGCTCCGCTGCCCAAAGGTCACTTCCTGCTTCTTGGTGTTGGAATTCATGTCCAGCTTGGTTTCTGCCACATAATCCACATGGGTTGTGCCGGCGCTGGGGTTGGTTCCTTCTGTTTCACCGCAGGCGGCAAAAACCGCCGCGGCTATACAGACCACCAAAAGCAGGGAAACTACTTTTGATACATTCTTCATATGAAATTGCTTCCTTATAAGGGATTACATGCCAGCCTGGTACTTGCATTCTGCAACTGCTTCCTTGAAAGCGGCATCGATATCCACAGAAGTGGAAGCCATACACTTCTGCATCAGAAGACCAACCTGGTCACGGGCAACAGAGGAGCCGTTGAAGGCAGGAGATGCATAGTAAGCATCCTTCTGCTCCAAAGCGACCTTAACTGCGTAAGCCTGAATATGGGTGGTATCTGCACTCTGCAGGAACTCAGCGTACACAGGATTCTCTGTAACGGACTGGATAACCGGTGCATAACCGTTGTTCATGGAAACAGAAGCCTGGAACACCACGTCGGTGGTCAGGAACTTTGCAAACAGCCAGGATGCCAGCACTTCCTGAGGATTGCTCTTCTTGAAGATGCAGAGGCTGGGACCCTGAGAAATGACTTTGGGCTTGGCTGCGTCTACCTGAGGAATGGTGGTGATACCGACCTCAAACTCAAACACGCCGTTGGTCTGGTTGGGCTGCTGATAGGTTGCACCGCCGGTGGAGCCGATACACATGTAGCAGCGTGTGCCGGAATCACTTTCGCCTGTGAACAGAGCAGAGGTGTAACCGCCGGACAGCTCTTCGGTGGTAACCAGCTTTTCATTGTACCAGCCCTGGAACTTCTTGACGAATTCCTTGTTCTTTGCATTGTCGAAGAGGAACTTGTCGCCGTCAACGCTGGTGTAGGGAGAACCGTACTGCTCACACATGGTGATGAACCAGTTGGCCTCGGAGTCATAGCCCAGAGGGATGCAGGTGGGATCGATTGCCTTGATCTGGCGGCAAACTGCTTCCATTTCGTCCCAGGTGGTGGGAACGGTCAGCTGATGCTTTTCAAAGAAGCTGCGGTTATAGTACAGAACCTCAGTGGACTTGGAAATAGGCAGGGTGTACATCTTGCCATCACCGAAGGTCTTGCCTTCGTTATAGTAAGCAGGAATGAAGTCAGCCTTCTGCTCGGCGGTGTAGCCGTATTGGCTGTCGTCAATCAGCACGTCCAGAGTCTGCACAGCACCGGCGATGTTGTAAAGAGCAACATGATCGGGGTAGCAGTAAGCCAGGTTCGGCTGGTTGCCAACAGGAATCTCATTCTTGATTTGATCGCGGACACCGTTGTAATCGCCGTAAGTGGCATGCTCAACGGTAATGTTGGGATAAATCTTGTTGAAGTCTTCGATGGCAGTGTTCAGAATTGTCTGAAGCTGTGCGCCCATCTGGTGATAGAACTTAATGGTTACCGGAGTTTCGGTATCAAAACCGTTTTCCGGCATCACAAAGTCTACCGCAGCGGCTTTTCCTCCGCTACAGCCTGCCATCATGGAGGCCAGCAGCATGACCACTGTCAAAATTGCTACGAGTCTTTTCATTGTCGTTTCTTCCTTTCTGCTTTTCAGTCTTTCATCTTTTCTATTATGGAGAATGTCGCTTTCGCTTCCATTCTTGCTACCGGGAAATCAGCCCTTAATGCCGCTTCTGGATACGCCCTTCATAATATACTTACGAAGGAAAATGAACACCAAGAACAGCGGGAAGGATACCACCGTAACCGCTGCCATCTGCACCGGGATATTGGTGACGCCTTCTGCATTGGTAAAGGCTGTACGCAAACCGTTGGTAATCAAGCGGTGTGCATCATCGTTGGCCACCAGACGGGGCCACATATAGGAGTTCCAGGAGCCCATCATCTTCAGAATGGTGATGGAGATGAGCGTAGGCAGTGCCAGCGGGATCATTACCTTGCGCAGATACTTCAAATCGCCGCAGCCGTCCACCTTGGCGGCCAGGTACAGCTCATTGGGGATCTGCAGGAAGTTCTGCCGCAGCAGGTAAATATAGAACACGCTCACCAGGAAGGGTACAATCAAAACCGTGTAGGAATTCATCCAACCAAAGTAATTGACTGTCTGATAATTGGTAATGGTGAACAGTTCGCCGGGGATCATCATGGTTGCCAACAGACCGGCAAACAGTGCATTCTTGCCCTTGAATTCCAACCGGGCAAAGGCAAAGGCCGAAAGCACGGTAATAACCAGGGAAAGTGCCGTGGAGACCACGCCGACAAACACGGTGTTGAAGAACAGCTGTGCCAACTGAAGGTCTTTGCTGGCAAAAACCTCAGCGTAGTTCTGGAAGGCAAACACTCTGGGGAACAGCGTAGGAACGCTGAGCCGATATTCGTCCATGGTCTTCAAGGACGAAATAATCATGAAATAGAAGGGGAAAATGACAATAATTGCCATTATGATTAAGAAGGTATAGGTAAAAGCGGTTCCTATGCCACCTACTACGCGCTGTCTGTCCGAAACCTTTTTCCAGTCGCGCTTATTCATGGTTCTGATATCCGACATTTCACAGCACCTCCTTAATAGTAGGTCTTTTTCTTGCTGACGTACAGATTGACCATCGTCACCACGAAAATAATACCGAAGAGAATCAAGGCTGCCGCACTGGCATTGCCTTCCTGGGTACTAAGGGAACGATAAATAAATCCAACCATAGTATCCAGAGAGTAAGGATTGCCTGTGGGGCCCAGCTTATCGCCGAAAATACCTACGATGCTGGAATATTCCTTAAAACCGCCGATAAAGCCGGTAATGACGACATAGGCCAGCATGGGGGACAAAAGGGGTACGGTAATCTTGGTCAGCACTCTCCAACGGGGAGTTCCGTCCACCCGAGCCGCTTCGTAGTATTGCTTATTGATGCTCTGCAAGCCGCCCAACAAAATCAAAATCTTAAAGGGAAGAGCATTCCAGACGATGTAAACCACCATAACCACAATGTTTGCCCAGTATTCCGATCCTGCATTGGTCCAGTTAATGTATCCAATACCGAAGAATTCCAGCACATTGTTGATGATACCCACCGAGTCCGGTCTGGTGCTGCCGCCGATGATCATGTTAAACATTGCGGCGAACACCATGCCGATGGCGATGGAGTTGGTCACATAGGGCATAAAGAAGATGGTTTGCAGCAGCTTTTGCAGCCGCTTAATGGAATTCAGCGCTACCGCAATGAGCAGAGCCAAAATAGTGGAGATCGGAACTGTCAGTATACACAGCAAAACCGTGTTCTTCAAACAGTTAACAAAATTTCCAATACCGTCATATTGCAGCACGTAGGTGTAGTTATAAAAACCAAACGAAAATCCGGGGTGCAACGGATTGGAAGCCGCCATCGTATTATAGCCCTCTAACAAGGACATCTTAATGGTGTTATAGATGGGCCATACGGTGAATATAAGAAGCAACACGATGGCAGGCGACAAATACAGCCATGCTTTCCATTGATGTTTGCTATCTACCATATTACTTCACCTCAAACTCGATCCGTTCTTCAGTTTCCTTATTGAAAATGAAAACCTTGTGGGCCTTGAGTGTGTAGCTGACGGTTTCCTTGGAGGTGTCCACTTTGCTGTCTGCATCTACGATGGAACGAACAACGGGGCTCTGTGCTGCGGGATTCTCGGACACGATGCTCACGTCGCGGCCCATAACCTCCACGCTGTTGAGCTTACAGTGCATGGGACCGTTTTCGTCCACAATAAAGCCCTCGGGACGGATACCAACGGTAACCTCCTGATCTTCCACACCGGGAACATCCAAAACAGCATCCTCACCGATGTACAGCTTGCCGCCTTCTACCTTGCCGTCAAACACGTTGATGGGAGGAGTACCCAGGAACTTTGCAACAAACAGGTTCAGAGGATTGTCATAAACCTCCTGAGGAGCACCGATCTGCTGCACCACACCCAGCTTCATAACCACGATCATATCGGAAATGGACATAGCCTCTTCCTGGTCGTGGGTAACGAAAATTGTGGTAATGCCGGTTTCCCGCTGAATGCGGCGGATCTCCTCACGGGTCTGCAGACGCAGACGGGCATCCAGGTTGGAAAGGGGCTCATCCAGCAAAAGAACACGGGGCATCTTAACCAGTGCACGGGCGATGGCCACACGCTGCTGCTGACCGCCGGACATTTCGCCGGGCTTGCGGTCCATCAGATCCTCGATCTGAACCAGCTTTGCGGCATAGTAGGCACGCTCCAGCATCTCATTCTTGCTCATTTTGTCAGCGCCCTTCAGGTTCTGCAGGGGGAACAGAATATTCTGCCGAACGGTCATGTGGGGATACAGTGCATAGTTCTGGAACACCAGACCGACACCGCGGTTTTCCGTGGGCAGCTCGGTAACGTCATCATCGCCGAAGAAAATCTGACCACTGGTGGGCTTCTGCAAGCCACTGATCATGTACAGCGTAGTGGACTTGCCGCAGCCGGAGGGTCCCAGCAAGCCGATCAGCTTACCATCCGGGATGGTGAATGTGAAGTCGTTAACGGCAACGACCTCCTCGTTAACCTTCTTGTTCCGACTGGGGAAAACCTTCGTCAGATTTTGCAAAACAACTTTCATATAATTCCCTTCCTATATAAAAATTTTCCTACTTTTTATTCTCAAGGAACGCGCTGTTCCTTAATGACGTAATTAGTTTTCGTTGATCCGTGCTTCGTATGCATCCCGTGCTTCCGGGCAATCAAAAATCATCTGGCTGGAATATTCCACCACAACGGTGTGAGACATCAGGTCATGGATGGTGGAACGGTTCCGTGTAAAGCCCATTATGCCCAACTGCAAGGTCAGGAACAATGTCAAAAACAGCAGACCGTTAATGTTTACCAAGCCAAATACACTCATCACCAGAAATGCCACCGGAATCATGGTCTCAACGGTGTACTTACCGAGCACCGTCCGGACGAAAAGCAAAAACGGAGAGATTTTCACGCTGTCCGTACGCATCACCGCAAGTCCGAGGGCCTTTTTGCCCAAGGTCTGTCCATTTTTGAACAGCAAGGGAACAGCAATTTCCAAAATCAGATAAGGAATCAAAAGTCCCAGCGACAAGGTCAGCAAAATCAGATTCAAAACCATCTCGTATGTCTGCTTAGCTTCCATATCCTGCGCCAGCATCGTAGCGGCGTGATTCATAATCAGCTTTTCCTCTTCGGACATTTTATCCCAGTCCTCTTGGGTCATGTAAAAGCTGATGCCGTATTTTTCCTCATACTCGGCGTAAATATTGTCCAGCTTTACCGTATGGTCGCCCAAGTGCACCATTTCGCTCAAAAGAGAAATGATGAGTACCGCAAGGGAAATGAACAAAAATGCATCAAGGAACCAGGCACCGAATCTCTTGCCCATGCCGGCTCTTTGGATATCATATTTCATGTTTTTTGCCTCCGTGGATAGGAAATAAATTCTTATTTATACTTAGCGCATATATTATAGCACAGTTTCCTGCAAAAATCCACATCAAGTTGCATAAATTTCCAACTTTTTTCAACTCTTGTGTAACCGTTTTTCCAGTGCCGTCATTAGTCCGCAAGGGATAGCCAAATTCCCCTGTCCGATGCCCATTTGGATGTGCGGTTTGTTCCCTCCGTGGTAATCGCTTCCGCCGCTGGGCAGCAAGCCAAAGTCCGCTGCCACCTTTTCTGCCAACGCGGTGGTTTTTTCGTCGTAGGTGGAATAGTAAACCTCCATGCCGTCCAGACCGCAGGGAACTGCCTCTTTCAAAAATTCCCGCAGTGGCGTCTCCTCCAAATTCAAAAACGGATGGGCAAGCACCGCCACCGCACCCAGGGATTTGATGAAGCGAATAATTTCAAAGGGCGAAAAACGCTCCGGCGGCGTATAGTATCCGCATTTGGGACGAAGCAGTGTCTGGAATGCCTCCTGAATGGATTTGGTATACCCCAGCCTGGTCAATTCTGCAGCAATCAGCGCCCGATTGACCTGCCCCTGTGGGGTATTGTCCTTGATGCGGTGATAATCCACTTCGTAGCCGGCGGCATTCAGCTTTTCCACCAGGTCCAGATTGCTTTGCTCTTTCCTGATTCGGAATTCTTCCAGCAGCGCAGTAATGGGTGCGTAATCCTCCGGCTTCAGGAACAGACCCAGAATATGCAGCTCCGTCCCCTGATAAACCGTGGAAAATTCTGTGCCTGCAATGGCGCGGACCTTCCTTCCCTCGGCAGCCTTCAGAAAATCCGGCAGCCCTGCCACCGTATTGTGGTCTGTCAGCGCAATGGCACAAAGCCCCTGCTTTTCCGCCAGCTCCAGCAGTTGCTCCGGTGTATCCGTTCCGTCGGAAAAAACGGAATGGTTATGCAAATCACAAAAAAGTGCCATTCTTGTTTCTCCTTACACGCATTTTCTTGCCTTCTATTTTAGATGGAATCCCCCGACCTGTCAAGTACGGGAAGTGAGGGAATCTGCAGAAGCGGCGGCTTGGCAAAAATTTGTCAGATGCCGTAGAAAAGTCCTTGCTATTTCTGCGTCCTTGGGGTACAATAAACGGGATAGGATTCAAAGAAAAGAAGGTGTCCACCCATGGAAAATCTCGGCTTTGACAACGGAAAATATCTGCAAACCCAATCTGCCCATATTCGCCGGCGGCTGGATGCTTTCGGTGGAAAGCTGTATTTGGAATTTGGCGGCAAGCTGTATGACGATAATCATGCCGCACGGGTACTGCCGGGCTTCAAGCCGGACAGCAAACTGCAAATGCTCTTGCAGCTGAAGGATCAGGTGGAAATCGTCATCGTCATCAATGCCGGTGACATTGAGAAAAATAAGGTGCGCGGAGATTTGGGCATCACCTATGACAGGGACGTCCTGCGGCTTTTGAAAATTTTCCGTGATCTGGAGCTGTACGTATCCAGCGTGGTTTTGACCCGCTTCCGGGGTCAGCCCGTAGCAAAAGCTTTTCAGGCCAGACTGGAAGGGATGGGTCTGAAGGTATACCATCATTTTGATATTGAAGGCTATCCCTCAGATACTGCCCGTGTGGTCAGTGATGAAGGCTTCGGAAAAAATGACTACATTGAAACCACCCGTTCCCTGGTGGTGGTTACCGCCCCCGGCCCGGGAAGCGGCAAGCTGGCTACCTGCTTGAGTCAGCTGTATCATGAGCATCAGCGGGGTGCTCAGGCCGGCTATGCCAAATTTGAAACCTTCCCCATCTGGAATCTGCCCCTCAACCATCCGGTGAATCTTGCTTATGAGGCGGCAACTGCTGACTTAAATGATGTCAACATGCTCGACCCCTTCCATTTGGAAGCCTATGGGGAGACCACCGTTAATTACAATCGGGATGTGGAAGCATTTCCCGTATTGGTTGCCATGTTTGAACAGCTTTTGGGAAATTGTCCCTACAAATCCCCCACAGATATGGGTGTCAACATGGTGGGCAACTGCATCATTGACGATGAACAGGTAAAGGAAGCTTCCCGTCAGGAGATTATCCGCCGCTATTACACTGCCCTGTGTGACCATAAAAAAGGCACCGCTTCCGATGAAGTGGTGCGCAAGCTGGAGCTGTTGGTAAAAAAAGTAGGGGTTGAGCTGTCCGCCCGCAGTGTGGTTGCCGCCGCTTTGGAAAAAGCACAGGTCACCGGTCTGCCCGCCGTTGCCATTCAACTTCCGGACGGTCAGATCATCACCGGTAAAACCTCCAACCTGCTGGGTGCCTCTGCGGCAGCTCTGCTCAATGCGCTGAAGACTCTGGGCGGCATCCGGGACAAGCTGCATCTGATCGCACCGGTGGTCATTGATCCCATTCAAACGCTGAAAACCGGTTATTTGGGAAATCGGAATCCCCGATTGCACACCGATGAAATTCTGATCGCACTGTCCATCAGCGCTGCCACGAATCCCACCGCAGAGCTGGCAATGGAACAGCTGAGTAAGCTTCGGGATTGTGAGCTCCATTCCACCGTCATTTTGTCCGAGGTGGATGAGCTGATGTTCAAGCGTTTGGGTGTCCGCGTCACCTGCGAGCCCGTTTTCGGATAACTGCAAAAATATAAGCGGTCGATTGCATCAGACAATCGACCGCTTTTCTTTTCTCAATATTCCCGAACGACGGCCTTTACCACGCCGATCAGTTCCGCTTCACTGCCGTCAATGGGTTCGTACTGATCATTTTCCGGCATCAGCCAAATTTCTCCGTTACGGCGGCGAAGCCGCTTAACGGTTGCCTCATCCCCAATCCGGGCGACCACGATCTGCCCGTCATTCGCTGTTTCCTGGGGACGAACCACCACCTTGTCACCGCCGAGGATTCCCGCATTGATCATGCTGTCGCCCCGCACGCGCAGTGCGAAGCAATGGGGGTCACCTTCCCAAGCCATCGTCCCCTCCTGATTCTCCACCGCCAAAATCGGCATACCGGCTGTGACCACACCCACAATGGGAATCTGCCCCTGGCGGATACCGGTGGACAGAGCACGCTTGCGACCCTTAGCGCCGGGAGCATGGAGCATTCCCTTGTCCTGCAGGGCCTGAATATGATAGCTGACCGATGCCGTAGAACGCAGTCCCACCGCCGCACCGATCTCCCGCACAGAGGGGGCGTAGCCATACTCTTGGATAAAGGTGTTCACATACTCTAAAATTTTCTCTGCCTTATCGCTGGTGCGCGGCATAAAATCCCCTCCTGACGGTGTTTTTTATGATTATAGCACAAATGAACGAAAAAGAAAAGAGGCAAGTCAAAATATTCTTAATTTTTTTGGAATATCCCTCCCCCGTCCTGCTATATTGGTATAGAAAGGACAGAGGAGGGGTTATGGATGGATACACCGGAACAAGTCAAAATCTGGAAACGGATACGGGGTGACGCACAGCCAATCACGGACGGTTTGCCCGGTCTGACGGCCGGTGCTTTGGCAGAGGCCACACTTTACGGCAATCTGGCACGTCAAATACAGGGACCGGGACAGAAAATCTTGCTTTCCTTACAGGAGGATGCACTTTCTGCCGCACGCTGTCTCAAAGGAATCTACCAAATCGCAACCGGTATGGCCATGAATGTAGCGGCGGTGCCGCCGGCAAACGAAAATACGGATGTTGCCCTGCGGAAAAGCTACGGACGGGCATTAAAGACCCTTACTGCCTACGAAAGCCGTTCCCATCACGGGGAATACGGCGCTGTTTTTTCCTGTCTTGCCGCAAAAAAGCGGGAGCATTGCTGTAAAATTGCGGAATTGATGGGTCTTTTGGGGGTGTAGAAAGCCACCGGAAGGGGGATACTGTCCCCGGAGGGATGGCTATGAAATTTCTGAGGACCTGTATCCTTTTTTACATGGGCGGCAGTGCATATATGTTTTTGGAATTTTTGTGGCGCGGACGCAGTCACGGAAGCATGTTCCTTTTGGGAGGACTGTGCTTCTTGCTGGTGGGCGGTGCAGTAGGGAAACAAAACCGCCTGCCCCTTGCCCTGCGGCTTGTGTTGGGTGCCGGTATCATAACCGGACTGGAGCTTGTGACGGGACTTCTCGTCAATCGGGATTATCGTGTTTGGGATTACCGCAACCAGCTCTGGCAATTTGCCGGGCAAATTTGTCTGCCCTTTTCCCTGCTGTGGATTCCTGTCAGCCTTTTGGCCATCGGTCTGTATGCCTTTGCCAGTTCACGACTGGAAAGACACCTGCAAGGATAACGGATAACCCCCGCGTGATTTTCACGCGGGGGTTCGTGCTTATTTGAAATACTCCACAGCAGATTGGAACAGCTTCATATCATATTCCCCGGGGACATTCCGGTAAAGACCCTGATTCCAGCGTTCACTGTGACCCATCTTGCCCAATACGCGGCCATCTGGAGAAGTAATGCCCTCAATGGCAAACAAAGAGCCGTTGGGATTGAAATGAATATCATCGGTGGCATTGCCCTGAAGGTCTACATATTGCGTCGCCACCTGACCGTTGGCAATCAATGTCCTTGCCAACGCCTCCTCACAGTAGAAACGTCCTTCTCCGTGGGAAATGGGCACATTGTATACCTCTCCTACCTGCGTACCCGTCAGCCAGGGAGACAGATTGGATGCCACACGGGTGCGAACGATCCGGCTTTGGTGTCGAGCTATGGTGTTAAAGGTCAGGGTGGGACAGGTCTCGTCCGTATCTATGATTTTGCCGTAAGGCACCAGACCCAGCTTAATGAGTGCCTGGAAGCCGTTGCAGATACCCAGCATCAAACCGTCCCGGTTCTCCAACAGCTCAGTGACCCGTTCCTTGACTGCACCGTTGCGGAAAAATGCGGTTATGAACTTGCCGGAGCCATCCGGCTCATCTCCGCCGGAGAAGCCACCGGGAATGAAGATTACCTGACTTTCTTTGATCTTTTCCGCAAATTGCTCCACACTGCGGCTGATCGCACCGGCTGTGCGGTTTTGAATTACGAAAATCTCCGGCTCTGCACCGGCAGCTGCCACCGCCTTGGCAGAATCATACTCACAGTTGGTTCCGGGGAAAACAGGTATCAACACCTTGGGTTTTGCCGTTCGAACGGCAGGAGCCACCGGCAGGGGTGCCATGTGAGAAACCGTAGGTATGGGGGCATTTTCACCGGTAATGTTGCAGGAATATACGGGTTCCAGCTTACTCTCGTAGGCTGTGAGCACGCTTTCCATGGAAAGCTTTTCTTCTCCGAAAACAAATTCGCTTTCCTGTGTGGTAACACCTAGCACCTGTCCCACTTCCCCGTCTGCCATTTCCAGCACAAAGCCGCCGTAGCAATAGCCAAAGAGGATATCCATGGGCACTGCGGCATCCAATTTGACACCGATGCCGTTGCCGAAGCTCATTTTCATCACCGCTTCTGCCACACCGCCCATACCCGGGGTGTAGGCTGCAACAGCCTTGCCTTCCCGTAAAAGTGCCGTCACCTGACTGAAAATACTGCGCAGGGAGTCCGTTTCGGGCAGACGGTTTTTATCATACTGCGGCTTCAGCAGGCAGATTTTATGTCCTGCTCCCTTCCATTCCGGAGATACCACCTCACCCACCTTGCCGGTAGTCACCGCAAAGGACACCAGCGTGGGCGGAACATCCAGATTTTCAAAGGTTCCGGACATGGAATCCTTGCCGCCGATGGCGCCGATTCCCAAATCCATTTGGGCCCGGAAAGCTCCCAACAGAGCCGCTACAGGCTTTCCCCACCGCTTCGGGTCCTTGCCGAGGCGTTCAAAATACTCCTGGAAGGTCAAATAAACATCTTCAAAGGACGCACCGGTAGCAATCAGCTTGGAAACAGATTCCACCACCGCCAAATACGCGCCATGATAGGGGCTCTTTTCCGTAATAAAGGGATTGTAGCCGAAGGACATATAGGAACAGTCCTCTGTGCTTCCCTTTTCCACGGATATCTTCTGCACCATAGCCTGAATGGGCGTAAGCTGGTATTTGCCGCCAAAGGGCATCAGCACCGTGCCTGCACCGATGGTAGAGTCAAACCGTTCCGAAAGTCCCCGCTTGGAGCAGGTGTTCAGGTCCGATGCTACGGACAGGAAGTTATCGCAAAAACCGCCGGAAACCGCCTTTTCATAGCTCTGTGGTTTGGGACAAAGGGCGGTAATATGCTTGTCTGCACCGTTGGAATTTAAGAATTCCCGGCTGATGTCGCAGATTTTTTTGCCGTTCCAGTTCATCACCAAACGCTTTTCTTCCGTTACCGTCGCCACCACGCAGGCTTGCAGATTTTCCGTTTCCGCCAGCGACAGGAACGTCTGGGCATCCTTGCTTTCCACTACCACAGCCATTCGTTCCTGCGATTCGGAAATGGCCAGCTCCGTACCGTCCAGACCCTCGTATTTCTTGGGGACCTTGTTCAAGTCAATAATCAGTCCGTCCGCCAGTTCTCCAATCGCCACCGACACACCGCCGGCGCCGAAGTCATTGCAACGCTTGATCAGTCTGGATGCAATGGGATTGCGGAACAATCTCTGCAATTTCCGTTCTTCCGGAGCATTGCCCTTTTGCACTTCCGCACCGCAGGTTTCCAGGGACTGTACGGTGTGGCTTTTGGACGAGCCGGTAGCACCGCCACAGCCGTCCCGACCGGTGGAGCCACCCAGTAAAATGACCACGTCCCCTGCTTCGGGACGCTCTCTGCGTACGTTTTCTGCCGGTGCGGCGGCAATGACTGCGCCGATCTCCATCCGCTTGGCCGCATAGCCGGGATGGTATATCTCATCCACAATACCGGTGGCAAGACCGATCTGGTTGCCATAGGAAGAATAGCCGGCGGCCGCTGTGGTCACGATTTTCCGTTGGGGCAGCTTGCCCGGAATCGTTTCAGAAACCGGCTTCAGCGGGTCTGCCGCACCGGTTACACGCATAGCACCGTATACATAGCTCCGACCGGAAAGGGGGTCCCGAATGGCACCACCGATACAGGTTGCCGCACCACCGAAGGGTTCAATTTCCGTGGGATGATTATGGGTCTCGTTTTTGAACAGCAACAGCCACGGCTGCGTTTCTCCGTCAACCGTAACCTGAATTTTTACCGTACAGGCATTGATCTCCTCGCTCTCATCCAGCTTGGAAAGCTGCCCGTTCATCCGCAGATGCTTCACTGCAATGGTCGCAAGATCCATCAGGCAGATGCTCTTATGGGTGCGACCCAGTTCCTGACGGGTTTTTCTGTACCGGTCCCAGGTTTCCTGCAGCAGGGCATCCTCAAACACCGCCTCATCAATGACGGTTGCAAAGGTGGTATGCCGGCAATGGTCGGACCAATAGGTGTCGATCATCCGGATTTCCGTAATGGTAGGATCCCGCTGTTCCGTCCGAAAATAGCTCTGGCAGAAGGCAATGTCATCCAGGTCCATTGCCAGACCGTATTGCCGGATAAAGGCGGATAAACCTTCCGTATCCAAATCGATAAAGCCATCCAGCGTGGCAACCTGGGTGGGGATATCATACTGCATGGCCAATGTATCGGGTTTTTCCAGGGAAGCTTCCCGACATTCCACAGGATTAATAACGTATTTCTTAATTTGGGCAATTTCTGCCGGAGTCAGCTTGCCGTACAGGGCATATACCTTGGCTGTGCGAATGGCAGGACGCTCGCCGGTGCTGAGAATCTGAATGCACTGTGCCGCAGAATCCGCCCGTTGGTCAAACTGTCCGGGCAAGGGCTCCACCGCAAACACCGTCGCTCCCTTCAGCTCCGCCTTGGTCGTGGCAATATCCACCTGCGGCTCTGCAAACACCGTTTGCACCGCATAATCAAACAGTTCCTGTGTGATATTTTCCGCATCGTAGCGGTTCAGTACCCGCACTTTTTCCAGGCTGTGGATACCCAACAGATTGACAGCGTCATGGAAAAGGCTCTTCGCCTCGCTGGCCAATGCTTCTTTTTTTTCCACAAAAATACGATAAACCATATTTTTCTCCTTATTTTCCTGCAGCCAATGCGCGCTGACCGATGTCGCTTCTGCGGCAGGCTTTTTCGAATTTTACCCCATCAGCCAGTCGGTAGGCCTCTGCAACCGCTTCTGCCAGAGAGTCCGCCACTGCCGTAGTGCCGGTGACCCGTCCGCCGGAGGTGTAAAGCCTTCCGTTTTCCAGCTTTGCGCCGGCAACGAAAGTGTTTTTCTGCGCTTCCTCGGTCATGGTGATGGGAAAGCCCTTCTGATAGCTTTCCGGATAGCCGCCGGAAGCAGTTACCACACAACAGGCGTGCTTATTGGAAAACTTCACTTCCGTTTCCGAAAGCGTTCCGTTGGTACAGGCCTGCATCACTGTCAGCAAATCGCTTTCCAGTAAGGGAAGCACCACCTGGGTCTCCGGGTCGCCGAAGCGGCAATTATACTCAATTACCTTGGGTCCGTCGGCTGTGAGCATCAAGCCGAAATACAGACAGCCCTGAAAGCTCCTGCCCTCCCGATTCATAGCATTGACTGTGGGCAGGAATATTTCTTCCATACACCGCTTTGCCAAAGCTTCTGTGTAATAGGGATTGGGTGCAACTGTGCCCATTCCGCCGGTGTTCAGACCGGTATCTCCATCGCCGATACGCTTATGGTCCATGGAGGAAACCATGGGTTTCACCGTCTTTCCGTCGGTAAAGGCCAGCACGGATACCTCCGGTCCGGTCAAAAATTCTTCGATCACCACCGTGGAGCCGGAGGCGCCGAATTTGGCATTTGCCATCATGTCGGTCACAGCCTGCTCCGCTTCTTCCCGGGTCTGGGCGATGATCACACCCTTACCCAGCGCCAGACCGTCCGCCTTCACCACTGTGGGGACAGGGGCGGTCTTTAAGTATTCCAGCGCCTTGGAAAGCTCCGTAAATATCTCATATTTCGCCGTGGGGATGCCGTATTTTTTCATCAATTCCTTGGAAAACGCCTTACTGCCTTCAATCATGGCGGCTTTGGCATTGGGTCCGAAGCAGGGAATCCCCTTTTCTTTCAACCGGTCCACACAGCCCAGCACCAACGGATCATCCGGTGCAACCACCGCATAATCGATAGCATGACCGGCCGCAAATTCCACGATTTTGTCAATTTCCGTTGCTCCAATGGCCACACAAACTGCATCCGCAGCAATACCGCCGTTGCCCGGCAGGGCATAAACGGTGGAGACAGCCTTGTTTGCCTTCAGTTTTTTGATAATGGCGTGTTCCCGTCCACCGCCACCGATGACCAATATGTTCATAGATACCTCCCTTAATCCGTGGGAATCCACTTGGCTCTCCCTCTGGGAGAGCCGGTTTTTTGTGCCTTAATGATGGAAAAGACGCATGCCTGTAAAGGCCATGGCGATGCCCTTCTTGTTGCACTCTTCAATCACCAGATCGTCCCGGATGGAGCCGCCAGGCTGGGCGATGTACTTGACACCGGAAGCGTATGCCCGCTTTACGTTATCCGCAAAGGGGAAGAATGCATCGCTGCCCAAAGCCACATCCTGTCGGGAAGACAGCCACGCCCTTTTCTCTTCCTCGGTCAGACGCTCAGGCTGGCAGGTAAAGTAATTCTGCCAAATGCCGTCGGCACACACATCCTCTTCGTTTCCGTTGATGTAACCGTCAATTACATTATCCCGGTTGGGACGGCCCAGATCCTCACGGAAAGGCAGGCTGAGCGTCTTGGGATGCTGACGCAAAAACCAGGTATCCGCCTTACCGCCTGCCAGTCTGGTGCAATGCACCCGGGACTGCTGACCGGCACCCACACCGATGGCCTGTCCGTCATAGGCAAAGCACACGGAGTTGGACTGGGTGTATTTCAATGTGATCAGCGCCACGATCAGGTCGATTTTGGCACTTTCGGGAAGCTCCTTGTTTTCTGTCACAAGATTGGTCAGCAGGGCTTCATCGATCTTAAAATTATTGCGTCCCTGCTCAAAGGTGATGCCGAATACCTGCTTGGTTTCCTGGGTTTCCGGCACATAATCCGCATCAATGGCCACCACGTTGTAGCCGCCCTTGCGCTTGGTCTTCAGAATTGCCAGCGCCTCTTCTGTATAGCCGGGAGCGATTACGCCGTCGGACACTTCCCGGGCGATAAGCTTTGCAGTGAGTTCGTCGCACACATCGGAAAGCGCGACCCAGTCACCAAAAGAGCACATCCGGTCCGCACCCCGTGCGCGGGCATAGGCACAAGCCAGAGGGCTGTCGTCCAGACCTTCGATGTCATCCACAAAACAGGCCTTTTTCAGTTCTGCCGGCAGGATTTTCCCTACTGCGGCAGAGGTGGGCGAAACATGCTTAAAAGAGGTAACGCAAACCATACCGGTGGCTTCCTTCAATTCCTTGACCAGCTGCCAGGAATTCAGAGCGTCTAAAAAGTTGATATAACCGGGGCGTCCGTTCAAAATGGTGATGGGCAGTTCGCTGCCGTCGCGCATATAGATTTTAGACGGCTTCTGGTTGGGATTACAGCCGTACTTCAGTTCAAATTCTTTCATGTTAATTACCTCCAATATTCCGGTTTAGAATCTTGGCCCTCTCCGACGAGGGGGCTGTCAGCCGAGCAGGCTGACCGGGGGAGAGAAACTACCCCTCAGACCAAAATCAGAGATTTTGGTCAACTCCCCTGACAAGGGGAGCCAAGGTGCTTACTTATGCTTATTGATGATCCTCTGTTCCTTTTCTCCGCTTATCAGATCGGTATAGCGGACAAACAGAGAGATTTTATTGTCCTCGTTCAGAGTTTCCCACAGCTCCGCGGTAAAGGCATCAATGTCCTGCGGGACAGATACCCGTTCCGGCTCGCCCTGGAAGGTCGGAATCACCGGATTGCCATCACACACATAGGTGTGCAGGAAATGGCCAAGACCTGCCTTAGCAGGATATTCGTAGAAGAAACGGGCACAGTCCGTACCTTCGGGATCGTTGGCTTTCAGAATGGACATTTTATAACTGCCGTCCCCGGCCTGCAAGCCGGAAATACGGGGTGTCCAGTTGGGGCCGTCATCCTCAAAGCATCGGGTGCGCAGGGCCGCTTCCCAGCTTTCGCCACGGGAAAGGTACTGCCAGACCGTATCCGTCTGGTCGCCGTTGGTGACGATCAAGCCGCATCCGGCCTCCCGAACAGGATGGTAAATGATCAGATGGGGGTCCTTCATCAGACTGGGATCATAGGCTTCTGTGCGGATGCCGTCCGGCTCCTGCACGAATACCCGGTTGCGGGAATTCACACTGCGTCCCATGATAAAATAGGCCGCTACGGCCTTTTTGCCGTCCGGGGTGACTCCCAAAACGATACCCCGACCGGGGTAAGTATTGCCGGACAGTTTTTCGGTCATCGTGGCCACTTCGTAAACATTCATTTTCCTATCCTCCCGATAAATTTCAGTTCAGAACAAACCTTTTCTGCAGCTTGGGGCAGGAGAATCCATTCCGCCTGTTCCATAACCCGTCTTTGCAGGGTTTCCGGTGTATCACCGGGAAGCACCTCCACTGCCTTTTGGGCAATAATTTCCCCGCCGTCGGGAATTTCGTTGACAAAATGCACCGTTGCACCCGTAACCTTCACCCCATAATCCAGCACCGCCTGATGTACACGCAGACCGTAGAAGCCCGCACCGCAAAAGCTGGGTATCAGGCTGGGATGAACGTTGAGTATCCTCTTGGGATAGTGGGAGGTAAACCGTTCTGTCAAAATCGTCATAAATCCGGCCAGGATGATGATATCAATTTTATTCTCATCCAGCACCTGCATAAGCTTCTCTTCAAATGCCTGCTGGGAGCCCAGCTCCTTTTTGACCACTGTTTCCGTAGCGATGCCGGCTTTTTTTGCCCGTTCCAAGGCATACGCACCGGGCACATTGGAAACTACCAACACAATTTCTCCGCTTTTCAGCACCTTTCCCCGGGCATCGATCAGTGCCTGCAAATTGGTGCCGCCACCGGAAACCAAAACCGCTATTCTGGTGCTCATTTTAAGATCACCTGCTCGTCACTTTCAATAATTCTGCCGATCACGTATGCCGTTTCTCCGTGGGCAGTCAGGATGGAGATCGCCTTCTCTGTTTCTTCTGCCGGCACCACCACACTCATGCCCACACCCATGTTATAGGTGTTGAACATATCCCGTTCCGGGATGTTTCCAGTCTTTGCCAGCAGGTCGAAAATCGGCAGAATCCGAATGGATGCCTTGTCGATTTCCGCACACAGTCCCTTGGGAATGGAACGGGGAATGTTTTCATAGAAGCCGCCGCCAGTGATGTGGGAAATGCCCTTTACATCCACCTGCTCCAGCAGAGCCAGAATAGCTTTGACGTAAATCCGCGTAGGTGTGAGCAAGGTCTCGGCAATACTCTTTCCGCCCAGCTCATCCATGGGAACATACAAAGACTTCGGATTGCTGTCAATGCCGAACACCTTGCGGCACAGAGAAAAGCCGTTGGAGTGAATGCCTGTGGAAGCAAGTCCGATGACCACATCCCCTGCCTTCATTCGGGTGTTGTCCAAAATTTTCTTTTTGTCCACCACGCCCACAGCGAAGCCTGCCAAATCATAATCCTCCGCGCTCATCAGGCCGGGATGCTCTGCAGTTTCTCCGCCGATCAGTGCCGCACCGGACTGGACACAGCCCTCCGCCACACCGCTTACGATTTCGGCAATTTTTTCGGGAATATTTTTGCCGCAGGCGATATAGTCCAGGAAAAACAAAGGCTTTGCACCGCAGCAGATAATATCGTTGACGCACATGGCCACTGCATCAATACCGATGGTATCATGCTTATCCATAAGAATGGCCAGCTTTACCTTGGTGCCGCAGCCGTCCGTACCGGAAACCAAAACAGGCTCCTCCATGCCGGCGATGGGCAGACCGAAGCAGCCGCCAAAACCGCCCACATCATCCAGACAACCGGCGTTTTTTGTGCGTGCGATGTGCTTTTTCATCAGCTCTACCGCCTTATAGCCGGCGGTAATATCCACACCGGCTGCCGCATAGCTGGCAGATTGGGAATTCTTATGCTCCATAATGGCGCTCCTTTTCACAAACGTTTTCTGTCATTCCGGGCCAGTGCGCACACTGGCGTGGGAATTCGTTTTCCTTGCGAGCCTTTGGCTCGCGCGGTGTAAAGCACCGCAAGGATGCGGATTGCCACGTGGCGTGGCACGCACGCTCCTCGCAATGACATATAGTGGGGAAAGATTTTATTCCTTACCGTTCCAGCAATATGTGCATAATTTGCACTGATCCATGCCAATGGCATTGATCACGCCGTCCACTGTCTGGAAGCCCAGGGATGCAAACTTGAACTTCTCACAGATGGCCTGGCGCATTTTCTTGCCCCGTTCGGTATTTCCGTCGGCATACTCATCCAAATGCCGGAAGCCTTCTTCTCCTTCCAGCGCCATGATTATCCGGCGGGAGATCAGATCCATATCATTGGTGGAACGAGAAAAATTCAGGTACTTGCACCCATACATAATGGGCGGACATGCAGATCGCATGTGTACGGATTTCGCCCCGTTTTCGTAGAGGAATTCCACCGTTTCCTGCAGCTGGGTGCCCCGGACAATGGAATCATCCACAAACAGCAGATTTTTGTCCTTGATCAGCTCCTGTACCGGAATCTGCTTCATTTTTGCCACCTTTTTCCGGTCCGCCTGCTTTGCAGAGGTAAAGGAACGGGACCAGGTGGGGGTATACTTGATAAATGCCCGGGCAAAGGGCTTTCCGGTATGGTTGGCATAGCCAATGGCATGGGGTGTGCCGGAATCGGGAACACCGCCTACATAATCAAGCTCCATGCTGCGTCCCTGCTCCATATCCCGCTGGGCGATCGCTGCACCGTTGCGATAGCGCATCGCCTCCACATTGATGCCTTCATAGGTAGAGGTGGGATAACCGTAATAGCTCCACAAAAAAGCACACATCCGCATTTCTTTGCCGGGCTCTGCCAATTGGGTCATACCGGAAGGTGTCAGCTCCACAATTTCGCCCGGACCAAGCTCACAGACCTTTTCATAGCCCAGCTTGGTAAAGGCAAACTCCTCAAAGGAAGCGCAGTAACCGTTCTCGTCCCTGCCGATCTGCACGGGAATTCTGCCCAGACGATCCCGGGCGGTGATCAGCTTTCCCGTGTCCGTCAGAATCAGAATGTTGGCAGTACCTTCAATGGCGGACTGGGCGTATTGGATGCCCTGCACGAAATTTTCCTTTTGGTTAATCAGTGCCGCCACCAGCTCAGTGGAATTTACCTTACCGCCGGTCATGGCGTCAAAGTAACCGCCGTGATCTGCCATAACCTGCTCGATGAGTGTATCCGCATTATTGACGATACCCACCGTGGCAATGGCATAGGTACCCAAATGGGAACGGATGAGCATGGGCTGGGGATCCGAATCGCTGATACAGCCGATGACGGAGGTGCCCCGCATCTCCTCAAAAATATGTTCAAACTTGGTGCGGAACGGCGAATTCTCAATACTGTGGATCTTCCGCTGCAGTCCGATTTCCGCATCCCATGCGGCCATGCCGCCCCGACGGGTGCCCAAATGGGAATGGTAATCCACGCCGAAGAATACATCCATCATACAATCCTGACGGGATGCAATTCCAAAAAATCCTCCCATGGATACTCTCCTTTTGAAAAATTAAGCGAAGAACAGACCGTTCAAGGTCATGGGGTCAATGTACTTGCCGTCCTTGTAGACGCGCATGTTGCCGGAAGCAATTTCATCAATAAGCATCACATTACCGTCCGCGTCATAGCCAAACTCAAACTTGATGTCATACAGCTCCAGGCCCTTGGCCTTCAGATCCTCCGCCACGATGCCGGTAATTTTCTGCGTCATTTCCTTCAAATCATCATACTGCTGAGCCGTCATAACGCCCAAATCCACCAGGCCGTCCTTGGTTACCAGCGGGTCTCCCTTTTCGTCGTTTTTGAAGGTGGTCTCCACGTAAGCAGGCAGGTCCTGTCCCTCTGTGCAGTAGTCAGAGTAGCGACGGTAGAAAGAGCCCACCGCCTTATAACGGCAAATCACCTCAAGACCCTTGCCGAATACCTTGGCAGACTTGACCTCCATGGTTGTATTCTCCAGATCTGCAGACACATAATGGGTGTTGATGCCGGCGGCATTGATCTTTTCAAAAAAGTAAACAGACATCCGCAAATTCACATCGCCCACGCCCGCAATGGTCAGTCCGACGGTATTTTCGCCGGGGTCAAATACACCGTCCTTGCCGGTGCAGTCATCCTTGAAAAGGAGCAGGCAGTTTCCGTTGGGCAACGCGTAAACATTCTTGGTCTTGCCGGTGTAAAGGAGCGTTAAGTCTTTCATGATAATTACCTCTTTCTGAAATAATTTATTTTGTTTATTGCAATGCCGCGTCTTTGCCAAGCACCTTTTCGGCATCGGCTCTGCGTTTGGCGTCCAGTTTTTCCGCCAGACTTTCATCAGTGATGGCAAGCATCTGGACAGCAAGCAAAGCGGCATTGACAGCCCCATCCACTGCCACCGTTGCCACAGGTATGCCGGAGGGCATCTGGACAGTGGACAAAAGGGCATCAATGCCGTTTGTAAAGGTATTTGATTTCATGGGGATACCAATGACCGGCAAAGTAGTATTTGCCGCCAAAGCCCCTGCCAAATGTGCAGCCATACCCGCCGCGGCGATGATAACGCCGAAGCCGTTATTGCGGGCATTGACAGAAAAATCTCTTGCCTGCTCAGGAGTGCGGTGGGCGGAATAGACGTGCATTTCGTAGGGGACGCCGAAAGCCTGCAGGGTATCTGCGGCCTTTTGTACCACCGGCAAATCGCTGTCGCTTCCCATGATGATTCCAACTTTTTTCATAAAACCCTCCATTTAACAAAAGATGGGCACACTTCCCGCCATGCGAGAAAGTGTGCCCAGACGGTCGGCCTTGCCGCAGGAATCTGTACCACGTGGTGCTCCACTGATCCGTCAGGCACAGTCTGCGTTTGATTGTAGCTACATTATACCATAAAGTGACACTGTTCGTCAACTTGTGGAACAACCATTTTCCTGTCTTTTTTTGCCCTTTTCCCTGTGAATTTTGCCAAATTTATTCCCCTCGCAAACAGAATGTCCGCCGCGAAAAAAATATCCGCGGCGGACAGCCGAAAAACCGTATTCAGCACAGCTTGGCGCCGGCAGGAATGGCGTCATCGATCATAATGAGATTCAGCTTCTCCTCACCCTTTTCAGTGTGCACCGCACTCAGGAGCATACCGCAGGAATCCCTGCCCATCATCTTTCTGGGCGGGAGATTGGTGATAGCCACCAAAGTCTTTCCGATCAGCTCCTCAGGCTTATAATACTTGGCGATACCGGAAAGGATCTGCCGGTCAGTGCCGGTACCATCATCCAGAGTAAACTGCAGCAGCTTGTCGGACTTCTTCACATTCACGCAGTCCTTGACCTTAACTGCCCGGAAATCGCTCTTGCAGAAGGTGTCAAAATCCACCGTTTCCTCAGCGTAGGGCTCGATCTCCACAGGCGGCAGGGCTGCCTTCTTTTTCTCTGCATTAAATGCGTCGATCTCTGCCATTTTCTGCTGGGCATCCAGTCTTGCAAACAGGATCTCACCGGCACCCACCTTACCGCCGGCAGGCAAAACACCGAAGCTTTCCAAGCTCTCCAGACCACCGTTTTCGCAGTTGATCTGCGCAAGGATCCGGCCGGAGGTTTCCGGCAGGAAGGGCTCCAGTGCCACTGCCGCAAAGCGGATGGACTCCAGTAAATTATACAGCACCGTACCCAGTCTGGGACGGTTGCTTTCTTCCTTAGCCAATGCCCAGGGAGCTGTTTCGTCGATATACTTATTGGCACGACGGAGCAGAGCGAAAATTTCATCTATGGCATCCGCCACCTTCAGCTCGTCCATCTTGTTTTGCACCTTGCCGGGCATGGCCAAAGCCACCGCCTTCAATTCCTCATCCAGCGCGTCAGGTGTATTGGGAGCACAGATCTCGCCGCCAAAATACTTGTTGCTCATGGCAACGGTACGGTTAACCAGATTTCCCAGAATATTGGCCAGTTCGCTGTTAATACGCTCAATGATCAGCTCATAGGTCATGATGCCGTCCGCAGCAAAGGGCATCTCGTGGAGCACAAAATAGCGCACCGCATCCACACCGAACATCTCCACCAGATCATCGGCATAAATCACATTACCCAGGCTCTTGGACATCTTATCGCCCTTGACCAGCAGCCAGGGATGACCAAAGACCTGCTTGGGCAAGGGCTCTCCCAATGCCATCAGGAAGATCGGCCAGTAAATGGTGTGGAAGCGGACGATGTCCTTACCGATCAAATGCAGATCTGCAGGCCAGAATTTTCCGTAATGGGGCTCGTGATTACCGTCCGGATCATAGCCGGAGAAGGTGATATAGTTGGAAAGGGCGTCCAGCCATACATACACCACGTGCTTGGGATCAAAATCCACCTGCACACCCCAGGTAAAGCTGGTGCGGGAAACGCAAAGATCCTGCAGACCCGGCTTGAGGAAGTTGTTCACCATCTCATTTTTCCGGCTCTCGGGCTGAATGAACTCGGGATGCGCTTCAATGTATTCCATCAGCCGGTCGGCATACTTGCTCATTTTGAAGAAATAGGCCTCTTCCTCGGCATCCACACATTCCCTGCCGCAGTCGGGACATTTTCCGTCCTTCAGCTGGCTTTCCGTCCAAAAGGACTCACAGGGCGTACAGTATTTGCCGGTGTACTTGCCCTTGTAAATATCCCCCTGCTCATACAGCCGCTTGAATATCTTCTGCACCTTGGTCTTGTGCTCAGGGTCGGAAGTGCGCACAAAGCGGTCATAGGTGGTGTTCATCAAGTCCCAGATCCGCTTGATCTCACCGGCCACGTTGTCCACGTGTTCCTGAGGGGTAATCCCAGCATTTTCTGCCTTCTGCTGAATTTTCTGCCCGTGCTCGTCGGTGCCGGTTTGAAAATACACATCATAGCCCACCTGACGCTTATATCGGGCAATGGCATCTGCCAGCACGATTTCGTAGGTGTTGCCTATATGGGGCTTGGCAGAAGTGTAGGCAATGGCAGTAGAAATATAATAAGGCTTCTTCTCACTCATAATGTTCCTCCTTAAAAATAGAACGCCGCCCTTGACGCATCAAGGGCGACGAAAATCGACGCGGTACCACCTTGTTTTGCAAACTTTGTCATTGCGAGGAGGACGAAGTCCGACGTGGCAATCCCCTAAGGTTTCCGGAATCTCCGGGGGATCGCTACACCAGTCTGCGGACTGGTTCGCGATGACAATTTTTGCCTCTTTGCTGTAACGGGCGTACCCGGGAGGGCCTACCTATCGACCCTCCGGCTCCCAGACCATGTTCTGCCGCTTTTGCCGTATCCCCTCTCACCCTGCAGGACTCGCTGAACGTTTCCGGCAACGTACTCTTCTGTTCTCAGCCTTTTGTATTGTCTGTTGTATTATACCCAGTTTTTGGGACTTTGTCAATCCTTTTCCAGGGTTACTCTTCCTCAGAAATTTCCAGAGCTTCTTCTTCGATTTTCTGCTCCTGCACCGCAATTTCCGCGGCTTCCTCAGCCGCTTCTCTTGCCGCCACCTGATTGACAAACAGCTTTTCCGGGTCATGGGGCTTTCTTGCCAGCCAGAACAGCATTACGGCTGCCGCAGCGCAGGAAACGAAAGCAAGCAGCTGACTGACACGGATGGGTCCCCAATACAGGCTGTCCATACGCAAACCCTCAATGATGGTTCTTCCCAAACCGTACCAAACCGCATAGCCCAGAGCAACCTGTCCGTCGTAATGACGCTTTTTCGACAGGAAATGGAGCAGCACAAAGCCTGCCGCATTCCACAGGGATTCATAAAGGAACGTGGGATGTACCTGAATAAGACCGTTATAGCCGCGGGTCATGGCATTGTATTTCAGCACATCCACCTGATACAAAAATTGCTCCGTAGCATCCGCAGGGATCTTCAAATTGGAAAGAGGGATCCGCATGGCCAGGAAATTATCCGTATAGGCTCCGAAGGCCTCCCGATTGAAGAAGTTGCCCCAACGGCCGATGGCCTGTCCGATCAAAAAGCCAATCAGCACCAGGTCCAGTAATGCCGCCAGCTTGATCTTCTTAATATGGCAATATACCGCCATGCCGATCACGGCACCGATCACACCGCCGTAGATTGCCAGTCCGCCCTCCCAGATATACAGGATGGAAATGGGATTGGCGGAATAGGTCTTCCACTCGAAAATGCAGTAATACAGACGGGCGCAAATAATCGCAAAGGGAGCGACCCACAGCACTCCGTCGGTGATGTCATCCTGCCGGATGCCAAATTGCTTGCATCTTCTCCAGCCGTAGAGCACCGCCAGCATCAGACCCAGACCGATGAGCAGACCGTAAATATGAAAATAAAGCGGTCCGATCTCGATTACTCCCGAAGGGTCTATGTGAATGCCGAGATGGGGAAAAGATATGGGATTGTTCATTTATGTTTCCTCCTTTGGGTCAATAACCGACAGGGCACAGCGCGTTTCTGTCACAACACGGGACAAAAACTCCAGAATTTGTTCCCTCTTTACCTCTGCGTACACCGCAGGAAATTCAAAATAATCAAAATTACTAAAATGGTAGGCGCAAATACGGAAGCAGGTGGAGTCAAAGCTGTCAAGGTCCCGAATCCGCCGTCCCATGGCACTGCGTTTCATCCGCAGAAAGCTCTCCTGGGAAACGCCCTGACGGATCAGCTTCTGTGCCTGCTCCAGAATTGCCTGCCGAATGGCCTGCGCATCCTCGGAATCACCGCCGCAGGTGAGCATGGCGCATCCGTCCACCGATTCAAAGCCGCCACCGAAAGAAGAATCGATCAATCCCTTTTCGTACAGCTCCAAATACAGCGCAGAGGACTCTCCAAACAGTGCTTCCGCCGCCAGATCTGCAACAACTTCCGTTTCCATGGCGGCTCTCCCGTGCTCCACGGGCTCCGCCTTAAAGGATATCTGGAACATGGGCATAGCCACTTCCATGACGCTTTTGCATTGGGACTGGATTGCGCTCATTTCTTCCTTCCACGGTCGGAGCTTCCTGCCTGCCGGCTTTGCTTCAGTACCCAATACTGCATCCACCGTCGCCATGACCGCCCGGGTATCCACATCGCCTACAATGCACAAAATCATATTGGCAGGAACATAAAATGCCCGATGACATGCCGTTAACAGCTCCGGTGTAATTTCCCGCAGGCTTTCCCGACTTCCCAAAATCGGCACGCGGATGGGATGCTCCTTATAGAGAATCTGCATCAGATCCTCAAACACCCGGGTATCCGGTGCATCCTCGTTCATGCCGATCTCCTGATCGATAATTCCCATTTCCTGCCGGACACTTTCCTCCGGAAAATAGGCAGTGGACACAAATTCCAGCAAAAGCTTCAGGCTCTCCATGAAATTTTCCGAGCAGGAAAAATGATAGGCCGTCATATCATAGCTGGTAAAGGCATTGACATTGGCACCCAAGGCGGCAAATTCTTCCGTCACGTCCCGTCCCGGCAATTCAAACATTTTGTGCTCCAAAAAATGGGCAATGCCGGCAGGCGCGTGATAAATCTCGCCATCCAGTTCAAAATCCGTATGCACCGACCCGAAATCCGTGACGAAATAGGCCATTTTCTTCGTAAAGCCGGGGCGTTTTACGATCCGCACCGCCAAGCCGTTGGCGGCAGTCTGGGCAAAACAGGTCTCCCCCAGTCTGGGGTAATCCACACAACTCATGCACGCTCTCCTTTCAGGAAGAAGCTGGAGTGATACTGCAATGTACGGGCGGCAGAAGAAACCTCCTCCACCGTCACCGCAGATACCGCCTCGGTATACTGCTTCAGGTTCAGGCGGATTCCGCTGAGAGCCGCCACTGCATAATAGTTTTCAATGGCACCGGGGGAATCGTGAATGGTGGACAAAGAGGAAAGCAGTGCCTCTTTGGCGGCAGTCAATTCCTGCCGGGATATACTTCCCTGCCGGCAAGCCTCCAGCTGGGAAAGTATCTCTTCCCGTACCACCGCTTCCTTATCCGCATCGATACCGGCAGACACCGTCATAATTCCCTTGGAACCATAGTAGCCGGAATATACTGAGTAGCACAGCGACAGCTTTTCCCGCACATTCATAAACAGCTTGCTGGTCATACCCCCGCCAAACACGGTGTTGAGCACCTGCATGGCGGCAAATTGAGGCGCGGTGTTGGTGATAGGGGTAAGAAAGCCCATGCACAGCTTAGCCTGCGTTACATCCATGGTTTCTGTCACGTGCGCTCCTGTTCCACCGGAAAATGCAGTTTGGGGATTGCGCTCCCGTATCTGATGGGGAAGCTTTTCCAACAGCTTCTGTAGCAGCTGTGCCACCTGTTCCGGCTCTGCGCTGCCCACATAGAACAGCTCCACCGGACTTTCCGCCAGAATTTTTCTGTAATGGCTGTACAGGCTTTGGGCGGTAATGGCCTGTACCTCCTCCGCTTCTCCCAGTCGGGGCAAACCGAAGGAATCCCCCTTACACATGATCTTCAGCAGTTTTCCCGCCGCATACACCCGCTTATCGTTGATTTCCGACGCGATCGTGGAGATCAGATTCTTCTTTTCACTTTCCACATAATCCGGCAGAAACATTCCCTTTTCCGTCAGGGGATCAAACAGCAATTCTCCTGCAAATTCCAGCATGGGCCGCAGAATTTCATCTCCGTCCAGAGCAAGCCGGTCTTCCATGAAGCTGCAATACAGTCCGGTGGTTTGATAATCGCCGATGCGGCGCACCAATGCACTGACAGCCGCACCGTACAGATCGTCCAGCTTCAGCGTAATTGCCTGCAGGTCCGGATACCGGACACTGCCCCGCAGCAGCACCGCCGGAAGCAGTGCATTACATGCCGCTTCCCCTTTGTCCATGGGTCTTACAAATTGTATACTGAATGCACCCTGCTTGAACCGGCTGTCGCGCACACAGTGCAGCCGAATCCCGGGCAGCAAAAATCTTGTTTCGATCATTGGCAGCTCCTTTTTTCATCGTGTCCCTATTATATACCAGTTTTCTTAAAATAGGAAGCCCCGACGGAAAATTTCATATCTTTCCGGTTGCGATTTTTTCCAAAATGGAGTACAATGATAAAAAGCACCGTTTTTCAGGAGGATTTTCCAATGGCATGGTTGGAAATTACCGTCCGCACCACGTCGGACTCCATTGAGGAAACTGCCGCAGCTCTGACTGCCGCCGGTTTTCAGGAGCTGGTGCTGGAAGACCAAACACAATTTGAAGATTTTTTAGAGCAGAACAAGGCCTGTTGGGACTACATCGATGAAGATTTACAGCAGCAGCTGCAGGGGCTTTCCCACATCAAACTGTATCTGCAGTCTTCTCAGGAAGCCGAGCTGTCCCGGCTCAAGGCTTTTGCGGAAGAAAGAAATCTCCTTCTCCAGACAGATATCCTGCCGGAAACTGACTGGGAAAACAGCTGGCAGGAGCATTATCCTGCGGTGGAAGTGGGAGAAAAGCTGATCGTTTTGCCCTATTGGCTGGCCGACTCCGATCATAGCGGACGGTTGCCTGTGATTTTGGATCCGGGTCTGACCTTCGGCACCGGAGCCCATCCCTCTACCCAGATGGTCATGGAGGCCATGGAACAGTTGGTGACCCTTGACAGCCGTTGTCTGGATCTGGGAAGCGGAAGCGGTATTTTGTCCGTTACCGCCCTGCGTCTGGGGGCCAAAAATGCCATCGGCGTGGACATTGACCCAAAGGCGGAATCCATCGCCCGGGAAAATGCCGCATACAATGGTTTTTCCGCCCCTGCCTTCACCGCCTGCACCGGCGACGTCACCGGAGATAAAGCGCTCATGGAGCGTCTGTCGGATAACTGCTATGATTTGGTGCTGGTGAACATCGTTGCCGATGTGATCATCCATTTGGCTCCGGTGCTTCCCAAATTGTTGACAAAAGAAAGCACACTTATTTGCTCCGGTATTTTAGACACACGGTTGGAGGACGTCATCCATGCCCTCACCCGGGCCGGACTGACGGTGCTTCAAACCAAAGCCAAGGAGGATTGGCGCTGTATCATCGCCAAAAACGTACTATGATAACCGTTCCCTACCGTTACCGCCGCGGATTGCAGCGCTTTTTCATCTCTTTGAGCGTTGTTTTTCTGCTGGGTGTCCTTGCCATCGGTGCCTGGATGCTTTGGCTGAGCCGCTATGTAATTTACACAGAGGATGGCGCCAAACTTGATTTCAATCTCTCCTTCGACTATTCCCAGGGAGAGCCGGCGCAAACCCCCACCCAGGGAGCCAGTCTGCCGCTGATCTACGGCAACACCGATGATTTGCTGAACCCTCAATCCTCTGAGCCGATCCAGCTCAACGGTGTGGTTGTTACAGAAGAAATGCTCACCAATGATCTGGCGGCGGTGGAATCTGCGCTGACTGCGCTGCCCACCACCACGCCCATTCTCATGGACATGAAGAGTATCCGCGGTGAATATTTTTACACCTCCGCCATCGGACGGACGGCAGAAACTGTGGACACCTCCTCTGTCACCCGACTGATTCTGGATTTGAAGGCCGAGGACCGTTATCTGATTGCCCGAATCCCCGCCTTCCGGGAATACTGGTTTTTCATGGAGGATCAAAGCTCCCGCGTGCCCTACGGTCTTCCGAAATCCTCCGGAAGCGGTGCGCTTTGGGAGGATAAAAGCGTACCGAAACAGCTCCATTACTGGCTGAATCCCGCCTCCACCGGCACGCTGGATCATTTGGTGCAGATCATCACCGAATTGCGTAATTTGGGTTTTGATGAGGTGGTGCTGGAGGATTTCCGTTTCCCCTATACTGATGGCATCCGGTTCACCGGCGACAAGGAAGAGTCTTTGAATGAAGCCGCCAAAACCCTGTCTGTCGCCTGCACCAACGAGCATTTTGTCTTATCCTTTGTTAATCGCAATATCGCACTTCCGGAGGGTCGTTGCCGGATATATGTAACGGATGTGGTCGCAGCGGATATCCCCGAACTGGTTGCCGGTCTGAGTTTGGAAAAACCCCAAAGCCAACTGGTGTTTTTAACGGATCTGATGGATACGCGCTACGATGCTTACAGCGTCCTGCGTCCTCTTGAAATCCCCTCTGTTTCCTGAAAAATATGTGCAGGGACGGCTGCTTGCCGTCCCTGCAATGTTATCCTCAATTTTCTCTTCGCTGTTCCAGGTGACCGGATTGGATCACGGGAGGCTTTGGGTCTGTCATCTCCCAGGGAATGGGCTTGGGTTGTTCCTGTTTTTCTTCCTTTTTCACAATCTCACCTCGGCAATATTCTTTGCCGCGACATAAAAAATATGTACCCGAAGCTTTCCCTTCGGGTACATTTTCTTTATATGGCAAACAGCAAACGAATCGCCCATTGTATATACCAGGGCTTTTGCTTCACCTGTTCACTCAGCGCCACCAATGCGGTTTCCATTTCCTGCAGCTCTTCCTTTGTGATGCGGTGCTGACTGAATTTTGCTTTTTCCGCCAATTCCTTCGTTCGCGATGGAATTTCGCAGCCGAGAATTTTACTGCGGCGAACCAGAGTACGCCACAGGCACAACGCCCGTTCATTGGGCTTTCCTCCGGAAAGATACCGCCGGTACCACTGACGGCGCAGACGGTACTGTCCCCAAATTACGACAATTCCCGCAACCAGCCACAGCACCCAGAAAAACGCAGTCAGATCCAACTGCTCCCGGGGTGCGGCCCCAGGACCTTCCCCGGTTGTATTGCTCTGGCTTTCCTGACTGGGAGATTGACTGGTCCCCTGTGTTGGCGCAGTCGTTTCTGTGGTGGGCTGGGTGGTTTCAATGGGCTGCGTAGGCTCCGGATTCGTTGTTGTCGGTTCTGTGGTATGGTCCGGAGTGGACACCGTTCCGTAGCCCGGTGTGGGATCTAAAACCGTCCAACCGGTGGCATCATCGAAGTATTCCACCCACGCATGGGCCTGATTCTCCGGCACAGCGATTTCCAATCTGCTGCTGGCATCCGCCACGTAGCCCGAGACATATCTGGCAGGAATCCCTGCCGCACGCAGAAGCACCGTGGCTGTACTGGCAAAGTGGGCACAGTAGCCCCGATCCGCTTCCTGCAAAAACCAAAGGGCAAAATCCCCTTCATCCGCAGGCTTTTCCGACGGTTCCAGACTGTACGATGCCGATCTGCGCACCAGCCGTCCCAAAAATTCTGCCCTTTCCGTCACATTCTCCGGCAGAACATGGTCTTTCAGGAAATCCGCCAGAGCGTCCCTGGTTCTTTCGGGCAGCTGAGTATAAAGCAAACGCTCATCCTCTGTAAGCTTGCCGCCGCTGGCTTTTTCATACCAGATAAGGGTATAGCTTTTCCCCCGTCCCTGATTGGGGTACCGTCCATCCTGAAACTGCAGAGCATATTCCTTTCCCGGGGGTGTGGGCACCAAAAAGTAATCCATTGGCTGAGCCGTACGGATATTTACCTCTCCGTGGCTCAGCTGGGGTATTCCCCATCCGTTATCCGCGCCGATTCCTGCGGATACCTGCCAGGTACGGCCATCATAGCGGTCATAGCTCTGTCCGCGCAGATACAGCCGTCCGGTGTACTTGGTTTTTAGCCATAAGGCGGTATGGTAGGATTCGCTTTTTGCCCCCAGCTGATCCAGATACACCGCGTTTCCGCCTTCGATAAGTTCCCCGTTTCCTTGTCCCCATTGCTCAAAAAAACCCAGATAGGAGTCGGACAGAGGCTGATATTCCTCCTGCGGGATAGCGTGAAACAGCAAGCATGTTGCCAGCATTACAGGAAGCAACAGCCATGCGATCAGCCGGTTGCTCTCCTGTTCATCCCGACGACGCAGGGAATTGGTAAGCATCAATAAGCCCATGGCAAGTATCAGAAGTATCAGCCAGGGCACAGCCGGCACCGTATCCGCCAAAACCGTGCAGACCAGCAAGGGTGTAAAGCCCATGAAAACAGCAAAAAATGCCGGTTGCCGCTTGGACACCGTCCAAGAGATTGCAAAGGTGATGAAAAAGGAAGCCACGCACAGTGCTGTTTCCGGTCCTGTATCCGGCAGTGTTTCGCTCCATTGCACAACACCCCAGCCATAGCCTTCATTATAAGCGGTGGAAACCGTATGCAGCAGTACCTCCAGCGAGTTGCGGAACTCCAACAAACCCTTGCCGCCCGACAACCAATCCAGACAGACCGCCGCACCTGCCAAAATCCAGCCCAGCATACCACCAATGGAAAATTGAGAGGTAACGCTCCAATAAAGACCTGCTCCCAGAGAAAACAGCAGCAGCCATGCCATATTGACCTGTTCAAAGCCAAAGGCGGTAATCACACAGCCCATGCCGGCAAAGGAGATCGCCGCAGAAAGCAGCCAGGCTGAAATGCCGGTGAAAATGCGGTTTTTATCCATGCCCATCCCCTCCGATCCGGTACGTCCAAACCCCGGACTGGGGTATGTCCTGCTCCTGCTCTGCGCCGGAACAGCCTAACAGCTTATCCAGTGCCTGCATCAGCTCCTGCTCACCGGCAATGGGCAAAATCTGAATCCCCGTACCGGTAACTGCCCCGATTTCATGGGACACATTGTTCATCAGCAATTGTCGGCACGCACCCAACAGGCGGCCAAACTTTTCATCCAGCTGTCCGGCTGTGCCGGTCAAGCACAGAGAAACCATCGGTCTGCGACCTGCCGGAATCATGGGCTCGCGGATGATGGGCTTTCCGGTTTTGGCAGTCAGCTTCCAATGGATCTGATTCAACTGATCCCCGGGGCGATACAGCCGCAGTTCATGGTTTTCTGCAAATCCGCCGCCGGGCTTTGGCTTCCACACCACCTGCCGCTGCTGCGCAGAAACATCCATCTGCACGGGAATTTCCTCCGGACGCACAACCATTTTCCTTACCGGCACTTCTCCGACGGAAATGCGGAACAAGCCCAAATAATCGTAAACCCAACCTTTTTTCACCTGACAGATCAGCGTGCCGCAATGCTCCGTAGGCAAAAAATCCCCCAACCGCAGGCAATACTGCTCTGCAGTGAGGGTTCTGGTAATATGTATCCGGCAACGAAATACCGGCATTGGAAACCAACAGCGACCGGCAACGTTTACCGCAACGGCTTCTCCCATTGGCACCGCCGCAGGACAGACGATCCGCAGCTTCAGTGTCAGCATTCCCGGCAGGCTCAGCAGCAGCGACAGCACCGGAAGGCACAGCAACGCCGCCAGCAACAGCCATCCAAGCCATTCCCGGTACGCCAGATAGAAAATTCCCATACCCGCCAAAGCAGCGAGGTAACAAATCCAATTTTTTGCCATGGCTTATTAAATCTGCGGGGCTGTCACACGAGCCAGAATATCCGAAAGAATCTGCATAGCTGCCCCATTGCCGTTTCCGGTTTGGGCCTTCAGCAAAAGTCTGTGGGCGACCGTCATGGGAAATACGCTTTGCACATCCTGAGGAATCACATAATCCCGTCCCTGGAGCTGCGCCCATGCCTTTGCCATCCGCACCACCATCAAGGTGGCCCGGGGACTTGCACCCTGCAAAATACCGGAATGCCTGCGGGTTGCGTGAATCAGCTGTACCACATACTGCACTACCGGCTCTCCGATGAAGGTTTTTTCCACTTCCTCCTGCATTGCAATCAGCTGTT
Organism: Oscillospiraceae bacterium; assembly: GCA_015067635.1. GTDB lineage: Bacteria > Bacillota > Clostridia > Oscillospirales > Oscillospiraceae > Faecousia. Next base: position 89,217 of record SVMA01000001.1, read on the forward strand.
CCCGTTTCATAAGCGGTTCCAGGGATGCCATGGGATTACCGGCCTGCCGGTGCATTACCATGGACATTTCCTCTCTGGCTCCGGGGTAACCCAGGCTCAGACGGATGGCAAACCGGTCCATCTGGCTGTCCGGCAGAAGCTGAGTTCCTGCGGCACCTGTGGGGTTTTGGGTCGCAATGACAACAAACGGCTGGGGAATGGGATGGGATACCGCATCCACCGTGACCTGCCCCTCCTCCATCGCCTCCAAAAGGGCGGACTGGGTACGGGAGGTTGCCCGGTTCAATTCATCCGCCAAAAACAGATTGCACAGTACCGCGCCGCTTTGATAGCGCATCTTTCCGGTAGCCGTATCCAAAACGGAGAAGCCGGTAACGTCGGAAGGAAGGACATCCGGCGTAAACTGCACCCGATTGTAGCTCAGGTCCAGCACCTTGGAAAAAGCCACCGCCATGGTGGTTTTTCCCACACCGGGGATATCCTCTATCAGGATATGTCCCTTTGCCAAAATGGCAGTCAGCGCCCACGTAAGGGTCTCATCCTTGCCCACGATGACTTTACGGACCTGCGCTAAAACCGCCTGTGCGCTTTGCTTGACGATTCCCTGCTCCATTTTTCTTCCTCCCGCAATGTTTTCTTTTGTAATATTATAGCTGTTCTCCCTATCCAAGTCAAGGGCTTTCAGGCTTTGTCCGCCGCGGAGCCGTGGCGGCAAACATTTTCCTTTTCCCAGCGAATTTTTGTTGCAAAATGATAGGAAACAGGGTATGATAGTAATGGATAAATATCACAACAAAGAGGACTGCTTTATGGATCTGCTCCATGCACAAGAGGAATATACCCAGGCTCTGCGTCTGGGGCAAAAAGAATATAAAGCTTTAACCGCCGCAGGAAAGGATCCTTATCCGCAGGTGCTGGATGCGCTTTTGGAAGGCCGCAGCGGAGATTCTGTCGTGGAATTGGGTGTTATTGAAGTACCCACAGAGCAGATCGTGGGCACGAAAGAGGCCGGCCGCACCAGCGCCTTCAGCGCAAGCTTTCTGCCTCTGCTGGGTACAGATACGGAATTTGCCGCCAAATGGATCAACCTTTGCAAGGCCCATCTCACAGAAGGTATCCGCGATCCGATCCTATGCTACGAATTCTTAGGCAAGCTATATGTGCAGGAGGGCAACAAGCGCGTCAGCGTACTCAAACACATGGGCGCTCCCCGTATTCCCAGTATCGTCAAGCGTATTTTGCCGGTACAGGACGGAAGCCCCCGGGTGCTTGCCTATTATGAATTTTTGGATTTTTACCGCAATACGGGCATTTATGCCATTCAATTCCGTCAGCCGGGAGATTACGCCAAGCTTTTGTCCCATCTGGGAAAGAGCCCGGAGGATGGCTGGACAGAGCAGGAAAAACGCACCTTCTCCGCCTATTATCAATACTTCCGGGATGCCTTTGATTCCCTGGACTCCACCGGCTTACAGCTTCTGCCGGAGGAAGCCTTACTTTTGTGGCTGCAGGTGTATCCTTATCAGGATTTGGGGCGGCTTCCTGCCCGGGAGCTGAAGAAAACCCTTTCCGCCTTATGGGATGACCTTGTTTCCTTTTCTCAGCCGGAAACGGCAATGGTCAGCACCGAGCCGGAAACCAAAGGGGGACTTCTCAGCTGGATCACTGCGCCATCCCATATCCGTGTAGCCTTTGTGCATCCGCTGGATCCCGTTTCCAGCACCTGGATCAAGGCCCACGATGAAGGACGTCAGCATTTGCAGAACGCTCTGGGCGAGCAGGTCAGTGTGGAAAGCTATTTCCATGCAGATACTCCCCCACTGGCTGAGCAGTTGCTGGAACAGGCAGTTGCCGACGGTGCAGAAGTCATTTTCGCCACCACACCTCAGCTGCGGCGCAGTGTTCTGCGCGTTGCCGTCAAATATCCCAAGGTTCGCTTTTTCAACTGCTCTGTGGATACCCACTATTCCAGTGTACCTTCCTACTACGGGCGAATATTTGAAGCAAAATTTATCACCGGTGCATTGGCCGGCGCCATGGCGCAAAACGACCGCATCGGCTATATCGCCTCTTCTCCCACCTTCGGTGTCCCCGCCTCCATCAACGCCTTTGCTCTGGGTGCACAAATGACCAATCCCCGGGCAAAGATCCTCTTGCGGTGGTCCTGTCAGCGGGGTGCCCATCAGCAGGACTTCCTGCAGGAAGGGATCCATGTGATCTCCAATCGGGACGCCCCCACGGAAAACCCTGCCTATCTGAACTTCGGCAATTACGGCACCTACGGGATGGATGAATGGGGTCAATGGGAAGCCATCGGCTCTCCCGTATGGCTTTGGGGCAAATTTTACGAGAATATCATCTCCTCCATGCTCTCCGGTACGTGGGACAGGGAAGAAAATTCCAAAAAAGCCGTGGATTATTGGTGGGGCATGGACAGCGGTGTGATTGATGTTCATCTGTCCGACCGCCTTCCCACCGGTCTGAAGGTATTGGCAAACTGCCTGCGCACCGGTCTGAAGGAAGGCACCTTGGACCCCTTCTGCCGCCGGATCGTCGATCAACAGGGCGTTCTGCGCAACGCGGGAGATGCCGGCTTTACTCCCGATGAGCTGCTTCACATGGATTGGCTGTGCGACAATGTCATCGGTCATATTCCGGAATTTGAGGAAGTTGAAGCCTATGCCCAGCCTATGCTGCGGGAGCTTGGCATCCATCGGGACAGGATTCCTCTGGAAAAGGAGGGACCGCTGTGAAAATTCTCGCTGTTTCCGACGAAGAAGTTCCGGCTCTGTGGGATTATTACGTTCCCGGCAGACTGAAGGACTACGATTTGATCCTCTCTTGCGGAGATTTGAAATCCGAATATCTTTCCTTTTTGGTTACCATGGCCCGTTGTCCTCTTTTGTACGTCCATGGCAATCACGACGAGCATTATGAGACCCGCCCCCCCGAAGGCTGTGACTGCATCGAAGACAAGCTGGTGATTTATAACGGTCTGCGGATTTTGGGTCTGGGCGGATGCCGGAAATACCACCCCGGAGCCCATCAGTACACCGAACAGCAGATGCGCCGCCGCATTCGCAAGCTCCGCCGGAGCCTGCACCGCCTGGGCGGTGTGGATTTGGTAGTTACCCATGCGCCTGCACGGGATTTGGGCGATAGCAGTGACCCGGCACATATCGGCTTCGAGGCCCTGCGGGAACTGCTGGATCAGTATCAGCCCGCTTATTTGATTCACGGTCATGTCCATACCAATTATCACTGGGATACCCCCCGGGTCCTCTCCTACGGAAACACCACGATCATCAACGCCTGTGAACGTTATGTTCTGGATGTTCCGGAGGCGGAGCATCCTGCGCATCAGCACAATCAGCTGATTTGGAAGACTTCAAAGTGACTGCACAGAAAGAGGTTATTATGGCATTTGAAGGCTATTGCCCCGAAACCGTAGATTTTCTTTGGGGCATTCGCATGAACAACAACCGGGAGTGGTTTCTCTCCCACAAGCAGCAATATGTGGACACACTGTATCAGCCCACCAAAGCGTTGGGCGCACACCTGTTCCAGCCCTTTCTGGATAAATCCGGCACGCTCATCAAGGTCAGCCGCATTTATCGGGATGCCCGGATGCATCATCCCCTTCCCTACAAAGAAAGCTTGTGGATCTGTATCCGGCAGGATGTGGAGTGGTGGGCGGAAAACCCCTGCCTGTTCTTTGAAATCAATCCCGAGGGTGTGGATTACGGATTCTTTTTCTGGAAGCCCCGTCCGGCAGTGATGAAAGCCTTCCGCCACAGCATCGCAAAAAATCCCGAACCCTTTTTGAAAATGATGAAAAAGGTGGAAAAAACTACAGGCATGTCCCTCTCCGCGGAGGAATACAAACGACCGGAGGTCTGTCTGGAAAAACGCCTGGCGCGTTTTTACCTTTGGAAATCCAATCTCGCCATCATCCGCCACGAGGATTTCGGTCCCGATACCTTCGGTCCGGAGCTGGGTGACCGGGTGCGGGAATTTTTCCGGAAGCTCATCCCACTTTACGAATATTTTACACAGATTGAAAATTCCTTGCCTCTCCCGGAGGGAGCGACAGACCGCGCACAGCGTGATAAGGAGGATCTATTATGAAAAAAACTGTCTTTACCGGAATGGCCACCGCCCTGGTAACCCCCATGACCCCCACCGGCATCGATTATCCTGCGTTGGGTCGTTTGATTGATTTCCAAATTGAAAAGGGTGTCAATGCTCTGGTCGCCATGGGCACCACCGGCGAAAATGCCACTATTGAGCCGGAGGATCAGACAGAGGTCATCCGCTTCACCGTTCAGCGCGCGGCAGGCCGCGTCCCTGTAATCGCAGGAACCGGTACCAACAATACTGCCCATGTGATCGAAAACACAAAAAACGCCTGCGAAGCAGGCGCGGACGCAGTGTTGGTGGTGACTCCCTACTATAACAAAGCTACCCAAAATGGGTTAATTGCCCACTTCACCGCTGTTGCGGATGTTTCCACCGTTCCGGTCATCGTTTATAATGTTCCCGGACGCACCGGCTGTAATATCCAGCCCAAGACCCTGGCTGTTTTGGCAGAGCATCCCAATATCGTCGCCATCAAGGAAGCCAGCGGCAATATGGCACAGTTTATGGAAATGATGCGCCTGTGTGGTGACAAAATCGCGATTTACTCCGGCGAGGATGCCCTCACTGCCCCCATGATGTCCATGGGCTGTAAGGGTGCCATCAGCGTGCTGAGTAATGTGGTTCCGGAGCATGCTGTTGCTATGACTTCTGCCGCCTTGGCAGGCGATTTTACAGAGGCTACCCGCCTGCAACTGTCCCTGCTTCCGCTGATCGATGCCCTGTTCAGTCAGGTCAATCCCATTCCTGCCAAAGCGGCGGTGTCCGCCATGGGTTTTGGAGAAGAAATTTTGAGAATGCCCCTCACCCCCTTGGAAGAGCCCTTCCGTACCAAACTGTTTGAAGAGATGAAAAAACTGGGGGTCAAGCTATGAGAGCCATTATTTGCGGCGCCAACGGCGCCATGGGCAAGCTGATTGACGAGCTGTTGGGCAACCTGGTAGTAGGTCGCGTGAGCCTGGATGGAGAAAACGGCGTTCCCCGCACCTTTGCGGAGCTGGGGGATGTGAAGGGCAATATGATTATTGATTTTTCCCATCACAGCGCCATTTCCGACGTGCTGGCCTATGCTAAGGATAATCACTGCGCTGTGGTGGTAGGCACCACCGGACATACGTCCGAGGAAAAGGAACTGATCTACAAGGCCGCAAAAACCGTTCCGGTTTTCTATTCCGGTAATATGAGTCTGGGCATTGCGGTGCTCTGCCGTTTGGCTCAGCAGGCCGCAGCTCTTTTCCCCGATGCAGATATTGAAATATTGGAGATTCACCATAACCGCAAGGTGGATGCCCCCAGCGGCACTGCCCACATGCTTTTTCAGGCGCTGCGGCAGGTTCGTCCTCAGGCAGTGGAGGCCTGCGGGCGCTCCGGTGAAGGCAAACGCAAAAGTCACGAGATCGGCATTTCCTCTCTGCGGATGGGAAATGTGGTCGGCGTGCACGAGGTGCATATCTGCACACCCAGCCAGACCCTGACCCTGCGCCATGAGGCCGGCAGTCGGAAAATGCTGGCAGAGGGCGCGGTAAATGCCGCCCGATTTATGGTGGGCAAAACCGCCGGTCTTTACACCATGGAAGAGCTTTTGGAGGAAAAATAATGCAGGTTTATTACATGAACGGTGCCGGAAATGACTTCATGGTCATGGATGCCCGGGGGCAGAATTTGGATTTTGCCGCCACGGCAGTTGCGTTATGTAAACTTACTCATGCGGATGGCTTTATGGCTCTGGATCATTCGGAAACTGCTGATTTTCGACTGCATTTCTACAATTCCGACGGTACCCGGGGCGAAATGTGCGGCAACGGTGCCCGATGCATTTGCCGTTTTGCTGAGGAACTGGGTGTTTCCGGAGAGGAAATGACGGTGCAGACCGATGCCGGAACCGTATTTGGTAAGCGCATCCGTCCGGGCATTTATCAGGTACAGCTGAACATCCCCGGCGTGATGGATCTGCATCGCACCGAAGCTGCCGCCTACGTGGAATTGGGCAACCCCGGAGTTCCCCATGCGGTACAGGAATTTCCCGGTCTGACCTGGGAAATGCGGGAGCCTCTGCGTGAGCGCTTTCAGGCACTGCGCCACCATCCTGCCTTCCCCAAGGGAGCCAACGCCAATATGTATACTTGGGTGGATGCTTCCACCGTCCGCATTTTGACCTATGAACGGGGTGTGGAGGATTACACCCTTGCCTGTGGCACCGGCTCCGGTGCAACTGCCGCCGTGCTTTGGGCACAGGGTAAGCTCCCCGACGGTGTCTTGACGGTTAAAAATCCCGGTGGGGATTTGAAGGTAACGGTCAAAAGTGACGGCAATGCCATCACCGCCCTGCTTTTGGAGGGTCCCACAGAAATCGTCCGCATTTACGAGATATGACGGCTTTTTCAACAAAAAGCCGCCGACCCGAAGGTCGGCGGCGATTTACTTTATACCTTACAGCAAAGTGGAGAAGTGCTTGATGGTGCGAACCATCTGAGAAACATAGGAGTTCTCGTTGTCGTACCAGGAAACAACCTGAACCTGAGTCTTGCCGTCGGGCAGCTTGTTGACCATGGTCTGAGTGGCATCGAACAGAGAGCCGAAACGCATGCCGATGATGTCGGAAGAAACGATTTCGTCCTCAGTGTAGCCGTAAGACTCGGTAGAAGCAGCCTTCATAGCGGCGTTGATGTCAGCAACAGTCACTTCCTTGGCGACCACAGCATTCAAAATGGTGGTGGAGCCGGTGGGAGTGGGGATACGCTGTGCAGCGCCGATCAGCTTGCCGTTCAGCTCGGGGATAACCAGGCCGATGGCCTTGGCAGCACCGGTGGAGTTGGGCACGATGTTGATGGCACCGGCTCTGGAACGACGCAGGTCGCCCTTTCTCTGGGGACCGTCCAGAATCATCTGGTCGCCGGTGTAAGCGTGGATGGTGCACATGATACCAGCCTCGATGCCAGCCAGCTCGTGCAGAGCCTTTGCCATGGGAGCCAAGCAGTTGGTGGTGCAGGAAGCAGCAGAGATGATGTGGTCATCCTTGGTCAGTGTCTCGTGGTTTACATTGTAAACGATGGTGGGCAGGTCATTGCCGGCAGGAGCAGAGATAACGACCTTCTTTGCGCCGGCAGCGATATGTGCCTGAGCCTTTTCCTTAGAGGTGTAGAAGCCGGTGCATTCCAGAACAACGTCAACACCCAGCTCACCCCAGGGCAGCTCTGCAGCATTTGCCTTGGCATAAATGGTGATCTTCTTGCCGTCGACAACGATATTGTCCTCGCCGGCTTCCACAGTATGCGTGCCAAAGGGAGCAGCGTATGCACCCTGAGTGGAGTCATACTTCAGCAGATGCGCCAGCATCTTGGGGGAGGTCAGGTCGTTGATGGCGACAACCTCGAAGCCCTCAGCACCGAACATCTGACGGAAAGCCAGACGACCGATACGACCAAAACCATTGATAGCAACTTTAACAGACATGGGAATTTCCTCCATTTCAAAATTACTGCGAAGCAGTATATATACATATCGGTACGGGTCTTTGACCACATACGACGCTATTATACAATAAAAAGCGCACCTTGTAAAGTATTCTTTTTACACATAAACAGCGATTTTTTCCCATTTCAGATTGGGATTATTTACAATTCCTTCCTCATTGGTCCTTGCGAAACCGCCTCGGCATCAATCGATCTGTCCCAGCAAACCGTCTTTATGGATATCGGTGATTCTCACCGGAAACACCTTATTATGCCTGCCCTGTGCCGGAACGTACACCTTCAGATAGTTGGGCGTATGCCCCACATCGAATCCATTTTCCGTCTCTTCAAACAGCACCTGCTGAACCGACCCTACCTGTTGCCGGCGGTATGCAAGATTCATCTTTTCTGCCACCGCAATGGCCTGCCTGCTGCGATGCTCCTTGGTTTCATTGTCATGCTGACCGGGCATTTTGTCGGCAGGTGTGCCGGGACGGCGGGAATAGGGGAAAATATGCATATCCGAAAAAGCGCATTTTTGGATAAATGCCAGACTTTCGGCAAATTCCTCTTCCGTTTCCCCGGGAAAGGCGACGATCATATCCGTAGTGATGGCACAGTCGGTAAAATACCGGCGCAGTAACGATACGCTTTCATAATAACGGGCGGTGTCATATCTGCGCTTCATTCTGGACAGCACCGTGTCGCTTCCGCTTTGCATGGACAGATGAAATTGCGGGCAAAGATTGGGATGTTTGGCCAGCTCCTCGCAAAATTCTTCGGTAATGACCCGCGGCTCCAGACTGCCCAGCCGGATACGCATTTGCGGCACCGCAGAGCAAATGCCTGTTACCATTTGGCTCATAGGCGGCTTTCCCGGCAGATCCACCCCCCAGGAAGCAATCTCAATACCGGTCAGAATGATCTCCCGATAGCCTTTTTTGTCCAACTCCTTTGCCTGCCCGATCAATAGGGGCAGCGGTGCTGACCGCACCGGTCCGCGGGTATAGGGAATGATGCAGTAGGTACAGAAATTGACACAACCATCCTGCACCTTCAGCATAGCCCGGGTGCGTCCCTCCAGACCTCCTGCCGGCAAAACCTCGAATTCCCGACGGGACAGCGCCTTATCCAGCTTTTCCAGGCATTCCTTGTCCTTTGCCGAGCGAAGCATCAGCTCCACAAATTCCTCCCGATTGCCACTGCCGCCCAAAACATCCGCGTTCAGTCTACGAATGGCATCGGGGTCGTGCTGAGGATAACAGCCGCAAACCCCAATGACAGCATTGGGATTCTCTTTCCGACAGCGGCGGATGACCGCCCGGTTCTTCTTATCTGCCACCGCAGTCACGGAGCAGGTGTTAATAATGTATCCGTCGCACGGTTCGTCAAACGTGCCGATTTCATGCCCTTTTTGCAGAAAAAGCTGTTCCATCGCCTGGGTTTCATATTGATTTGTTTTGCAGCCCAAAGTATAAAAAGAGAATTTCATATCGTTATTTCCACCAAATTCTTGTGTTGCAATTTAGTAACATCGTCCAATTTGCCAAATTGCAAAAGCGACTTTCATCTGTTATAATCGTTCGCGGTGACCTGATGGGTTCATTATACACGACTTTTTCCACTTTGTACAGAGGAGGGGAAACAATGCAAAAATTTCATATTGCGCTTCATTCTTTTCAGGAAGTGCAGGAGTTTATTTCCCTGGCAACGGTCCAGCCCTTCCCCGTCCTGGTTGGCAACGAGGTCCAGCAGGTAAACGGAAAAAGCTTCATCGGCATGGTAAGCCTGGATTATTCCAGACCCCTGCATGTGCATGCAGATTGTGACCTGCCGGCATTGCAGCGCTTCCAGCAGTCCGTTAAAAAATTTTTAGCTGAATAATTTTTGTCCGTCCCGGAAATACCCGGGGCGGCTTTTTTACTGCATCTTAATTATATATAATGTATAGCCATTGCTTCCGTCGCAAAGAATATAGCACGGATTTTTTAATTTTTTTTAAAATTCAAAAATAATTCAAAAACCACCCCTTGACAATTTTAGCACTCTAGTGTATAGTGTGCTTAGCACTCAAAAGAAAAGAGTGCTAAACGAAAGGAGGAACTCATGGAACTGACAGAGCGAAAGAAAAAGGTACTGCGTACCATTGTGGATTTGTACATCCGTACTGCTGAGCCGGTTGGCTCAAAGGCCATTGCTGAATTGCCGGACATGAATTACTCCTCCGCTACCATTCGTAATGAAATGGCAGACCTTACTGCCATGGGTTATTTGGAACAGCCCCACACCAGTGCCGGTCGGGTGCCCTCCGCGGCAGGATATCGGTTGTATGTGGATGAGCTGATGGCGGATTACCGCCTGACCATGGATGAGACCAATACCATCAATTCCGCCATTGAGGAAAAGATGGAAAAGATGGATAAGCTGATGGAAAAGGTGGCCAAATTGGTTTCCCAGGCTACGGACCTGCCCGCCATTTCCGTGGCATCCCGTTCCGGCGGTGCCACAGTCAAGCGTTTTGATCTGATTCTGGCCGGTGCAGGCAGCTTCATTCTTGTGGTGATGCTCAGCAATGACCAGGTGGTCAATAAGCTGATCAAATTACCCCTGAATGTGGGTGAGAATGAGCTGAAGCTCCTGTCCGCAGTGCTCAACGCCGCTATGACGGAATTGCCGGCAGAGGAATTCACCCCCGCCCTTCTGGAGCGTTTGATCCATTCCGCCGGTGCAGCTGCCAGCTTAGTGCCGGTTATCGTGGACTTCACCGCGGAAACCCTGCGCAATCAAAGCAGTACCAATATGGCGGTTGCCGGTCAGGCAAGACTCCTTCGCCAGCCGGAATACCACGACATCCAAAAGGCGCAACGGATGCTTACCACATTGGATGAGGATGCGCTTTCCTCCCTTCCCGCAGTAATGCAGGGCAGCAACGGCACCAAGGTGCTGGTCGGACCGGAGAATGTTTCAGAGGAATTGAAAGACACCTCCGTGGTTATGACGAAATTCGACATTGGCGACGGCCTGCAGGGTATGATCGGCGTAGTAGGACCCACCCGTATGGATTATGCCAAGGTCACTGCCCGTCTGAGTTATTTTGCCGAGAGTCTCAGTAAGATGTTCGGCAAGCCCGAACAACCGAGCTTGCCGGAAGCAAAAGAAGAATAAAAGGATACTGTCATCGCGAACCGGCCCGCAGACCGCAATGACACACTATTGGAGGATATATTGTGGCAAAGAAGGAAAAAGAAAAGAAAGAAACCCCTGTTGAGGAAACAGTGGAGACCCCCGTGGAGGAAACACCGGAAGTTAATCCCTTTGAGGAAAAATATAACGCTGAGCATGATGCCCACCTGCGGCTGGCCGCAGAGTATGACAATTTTCGCAAGCGTACCGCCAAGGAAAAGGAAATGTCCTATGCCAACGGCAAGGCCGATGCAGTGGAAAAGCTGCTTCCGGTGTATGACAATCTCTCCCGGGCAATGAATCAGGAAACCGCCGATGCCGCCTATAAAAAAGGTGTGGAAATGACCATGAATGAGCTGGTGAAGATTCTTACCGGACTGGGCGTGGAAATCTTCGGTGCTGTGGGTGATGAATTTGACCCGAATCTGCACAATGCGGTCATGCATACTGAGGACGATTCCGTGGCGGAAAACACCATCACCCAGGTGTTCCAGCAGGGCTTCAAAATGGGTGAAAAAATCGTCCGCTTTGCCATGGTTCAGGTAGCAAATTAAAAAAATAGCGGCCGAAGGCCGCCTCAGCTCCCCTTGTGAGGGGAGCTGGACAAAATCTTTGATTTTGGACTGTGGGGTAGTTTCTCTCCCCCAGTCACGCTGTCCGCGCGACAGAGAGGGCAACAAATTTGTAAACTATTTTCATTCTTAGGAGGAAATTATTATGGGTAAAATTATTGGTATCGATTTGGGCACAACCAACTCTTGTGTGGCTGTTCTGGAAGGCGGCGAGCCTGTTGTCATCGCCAACGCCGAAGGTGGCAGAACCACCCCCTCTGTGGTGGGCTTCTCCAAAACCGGTGAGCGTTTGGTCGGTCAGGTGGCAAAGCGTCAGGCTGTCACCAACGCCACCCGTACCGTGGCTTCCATCAAGCGCCACATGGGTGAAAACTACCGCGTAGACATTGACGGCAAAAACTATACACCTCAGGAGATTTCTGCCATGGTGCTGCAGAAGCTGAAGGCTGATGCGGAAGCCTATCTGGGTCAGCCCGTGACTGAGGCCGTCATTACCGTTCCGGCTTACTTCTCCGACGCACAGCGTCAGGCTACCAAGGATGCCGGCAAGATCGCAGGACTGGACGTTAAGCGTATCGTCAACGAGCCCACTGCAGCCGCTTTGGCATACGGTCTTGATAAGGAAAACGAGCAGACCATCATGGTCTATGACCTGGGTGGCGGCACCTTTGACGTTTCCATTTTGGAAATCGGTGACGGTCTGGTGGAAGTAAAAGCCACCGCCGGTGACACCCGTCTGGGCGGTGACGACTTTGACCAGCGGATCATGGACTACCTGGTTGCTGAATTCAAAAAAGACGAAGGTATCGACCTGACTGCTGACCGCGCCGCTATGCAGCGTCTGAAGGAAGCGGCAGAAAAGGCAAAGATTGAGCTGTCCGGCGTAACCACTACCGTGGTCAACCTGCCCTATATCACTGCCAACGCTGAAGGTCCCAAGCACCTGGACGTATCCCTGAGCCGTGCAAAGTTCAACGAGCTGACCCACGATTTGGTGGAGCGCACTCTGAAGCCCGTTCATCAGGCTTTGTCCGATGCCGGTTTGAAGGCCAGCGACCTGCACAAGGTTCTGCTGGTAGGCGGTTCCACCCGTATTCCTGCTGTGCAGGAGGCGGTTAAGGGTATCACCGGTAAGGATGGCTTCAAGGGCATCAACCCCGATGAATGTGTAGCTGTCGGTGCCGCCATTCAGGGCGGTGTGCTCACCGGTGACGTGCAGGACATCCTGTTGCTGGACGTTACGCCCCTGTCTCTGGGTATTGAGACCATGGGCGGTGTTTTCACCCGACTGATCGACCGCAATACCACCATTCCCACTCGCAAGAGCCAGATCTTCTCCACTGCGGCAGACGGTCAGACCTCTGTTGAGGTCCATGTCCTGCAGGGCGAACGGGAAATGGCCGCTTACAACAAGACACTGGGCCGCTTCCAGCTCAGCGGTATTGCTCCCGCACCTCGGGGTGTTCCTCAGATCGAGGTCACCTTCGATATTGATGCCAACGGCATCGTGAAGGTCTCCGCCAAGGATCTGGGTACCGGCAAGGAGCAGAACATCTCCATCACCGCCTCTACCAATCTCTCTCAGGAGGACATTGACAAGGCTGTGAAGGAAGCTGAGCAGTTTGCCGCCGAGGACAAGGCAAAGAAGGAAGAAGTGGATACCCACAACGCCGCAGATCAGACCGTTTACCAGACTGAAAAGGCTTTGACCGATCTGGGCGACAAGATTTCTGCCGACGAAAAGGCTTCCATCCAGAGCGCTGTGGACAATCTGAAGGAAGTTAACAAGGGAACGGATATTTCTGCCATTAAGGCCGCCACCGAGGAAGTGCAAAAGGCCTTCTATGCGGTATCTGAAAAGCTGTATCAGCAGGCAAATCCCCAGGGTCAGCCCGGTGCCGGTGAACCCGGAGATGACGGTGTGGTGGATGCCGACTACGAAACCGTTGACTGATTAACCCCACAAAGGGGCGGCATTCGCCGCCCCTTGTTGGTGCGTTTATCCCTTCCCCTCATGGGAAGGCTAACGATTGCTCCGTATATTTCATGAGGTGAATTTATGGCAGACAAACGAGATTATTATGAAGTGCTGGGCGTTCAAAAGGATGCCAGCGCGGAGGATATCAAAAAAGCCTACCGCAAGCAGGCTCTGAAATACCATCCCGACCGCAATCCCGACAGCAAGGACGCAGAGGAAAAATTCAAAGAAGCCGCGGAAGCTTATGAAGTCCTCTCCGACGACGAAAAGCGCAGCCGCTATGACCAGTTCGGGCATGCCGGCGTAGACCCCAACTTCGGCGGTGGTCAGGGTGGTTACGGCGGCTTTGGCGGTTTTGGAGATTTCGGGGACCTGGGAGATATTTTCGGCTCCTTCTTTGGGGGCGGTGCTTCCCGCAGTGCCCGTCAAAACGGCCCCCGTCGGGGTGAGGATGTGGGTGCACGCCTGGATCTTAGCTTTGAAGAAGCCGCTTTTGGCTGTGAAAAAGAGGTTTCCGTCCATAGAATTGAGAACTGCTCCGTCTGTAACGGTTCCGGCTCTGCCGACGGCAAGGTGGAGACCTGTTCCTACTGTAAGGGTGCAGGTCAGGTGCGCACCACCCAGAATTTCCTGGGCATGAACATGCAGTCCACCTCCGTATGCCCCCAATGTAACGGTCGGGGCAAGCTGGTGAAAAATCCCTGCAATACCTGCCGGGGCAAGGGCAAGGTTCGCCGCACACAGAAAATCAAGGTGAAAATCCCTGCCGGTATCGACCACGGTCAACGGGTGCGCGTACCCGGAGAGGGCTGTGTAGGCAGTAACGGCGGACCCAGCGGCGACGTAATGGTAGATATCCTCCTTCGGCGACACCCCATCTTCAGTCGGGATACCTACACGGTTTTCTGTGAGGTTCCGCTGACCTTCAGTCAGGCCGCCCTGGGCGGTGAGATTCAGGTTCCTACTCTGGACGGAAAAGTGAATTTTGAAATTCCCGAGGGCACGCAGACCGGAACTGTATTCAGCATCCGGGATAAGGGCATCCCGCATCTGAACAATCCCCGCCGTCGGGGCGACCACCGGTTTGCGGTGGTGGTGGAAACGCCTACCCGTCTGAACAAGGAGCAGAAGGAGCTTTTGAAAAAGCTGAACGAATCCCTGGAAGAAACACCCAAACGCAAAAAATTCTTTGACACGCTGAAAGACCTGTTTGACTAATCCCATCCCGGAGCAGTTTTGCTCCGGGATTTGTGCTTTTTTCTTCCGGACAAAGGGCTTAAAAGATACTTTACAATTGAAAATCACAATACGACTTGCGAAAATGCTTAAAATGTCGTATAATGATCTCAATCAGTATCGTACCTTCCTGTACAACCCAAGGAGATCCCGAAATGAAATTCGCAAATTGCGCTATTTATCTTGCCGTTATCGGCACTTTAAGTTTTTATCTCGGCCGCATCGTGCCAAAGAAATGGTTCCATAGCAACAGCTTCCTTTTCCGCTGCCGGAAATGGGAGAAAAACGGGCAATGGTATCTTCGGCTGCATATCCGGAAATGGCACAGATGTCTGCCGGATATGAGCAAAATCTTCTCCCGTCTCATGCCTGCCAAGGCCATTGACCAATCCGTTGATGAAAAAAAGCTGCAGCTCATGATCCAGGAAACCTGTGTCGCAGAAGCTACCCATGCGGCCCTGATGGTAGCAGGCTGCGCTTGCCTGGTGATTTGGCCCGGCATCGGCGGCTTTGTAATTACCCTGATAAATGCCATAGGAAATTTACCGTTCGTTCTTATCCAGCGGTTCAACCGTCCGCGGCTGGAACGCCTGCTAAAAAAATACACTCAGGAGGTTGTGGGATGAAGATTCTATTGCTAAGCTGCAACACCGGACAGGGTCACAACTCTGTTGCCAATGCTGTGGTGGAAACCTTGGAGAACCGCGGCAACACCTGCGAAATTGTAGATGCGCTCGGTTTTATTTCCGAACGCACTTCCAAATTTGTGTCCTGGGGACACAGCTTTATTTACTGCCACTGCCCCAGCGTATTCAGTGTCGGCTATGGCGTAACGGAAAAGCACCCCAAAATGTTGGGAGAAGGCTCCATGGCCTATTGGCTTTTTGGCCGCGGCTCAGAGGATTTGTACAACTACTGCCAAGAGCATTGCTTTGATGCGGTTATCTGCACCCACGTCTTTGCGGCTTTGATGCTTACGGATATGCAGCGTGCCTATAATTATTCCATTAAAAGCTATTTCGTAGCTACGGATTATTCCACTTACCCCTGGGCACCGGCATGCACAATGGATGCGTTCTTTATCCCGGCAGAAAGTGTTGCGGAAAGCTTTGGCGACGGTGTTACCGTTACCACCGGCATTCCCGTTTATCAGCGCTTCTTCCAGGAGCTGGACAAGACCGAGGCAAAAAAGGCATTGAACATCGCTGAATACAAAAAGCATATTCTTGTAATGTGCGGCAGCATGGGCTGCGGTCCCATAGAAGAGATCACCAAACGGATCGTTTCGGGAATGACCGATTCCTGCGTGCTGTCCATCATCTGCGGTACCAACGAGCGTCTGTATAACCGCCTGTCCACCGCCTATCAGAGCAATCCCAACGTCATCATTCACGGCTTTGTCCGCAATGTCCACGAAATGATGTCCGCCGCGGATATCTACGTCACCAAGCCCGGCGGCATCAGCACCACGGAAGCAATGGCGAAGGGTCTGCCCATGGTCCTTGTGGATGCCGTTGCCGGCTGTGAGGATTATAATATGCACCATTTCCAGGAGATCGGCGGTGCCGTCGCCTCCAAGGAGCCCAAGGAAATTGCGGAGCTTTGTCTGGAGCTTCTGGAAAACGATGCCCAGCGGGAGCAGATGCGTCAAAATCTGCTGCGCAATCGGAAAAACAGCGCAGTTATCATCTGCGATTATTTGCAGGAGCACTTATCTTAACGGAATATTTCATCATACCCACGCATATCCTGTACCAAATTTCCAATGGGAGGGATGTGCGTGGGTATTCGCGTAACGGACTTACATTGCAAGGAGGTCATCTGCGTCTCCGACGGGCGTAGGCTGGGATTTGTCTCGGATGTGGAAATCACCGTTCCGGAGGGCTGTGTGCTGGCCATCGTGGTTCCGGGTCCCTGTCGGTTGCTGGGGATTATCGGCAGGCAGGAGGATTATGTCATACCGTGGAGGTGTATCCGCCGCGTCGGTCCGGACATTATTCTGGTGGATATTTGTCCGGAGGAGTGCTGTCGACCACGCACCAAGCCTCTTTGGCTTCCATTTTAAGAAAAAGTTGGAATAAGTCCGAATTTTTTTGGAAAAAATACTTGCAAAACTGTCTTTGATGCAGTATAATGTTTCGGCATGGGCTTTTCCATGACATTATTACACCACACACCCGGGGACCTGTCGCTCCCGTGTCCGATGACGGACGGGCGGCCGGGATGAACGGGGTGGAGGAAAAAACAAAAGGAGAAAATCAAAAATGTCTGTCGTATCTATGAAACAACTGTTGGAGGCCGGCGTACACTTCGGTCACCAAACCCGTCGCTGGAACCCCAAAATGGCTCCCTACATCTACACCGAGCGTAACGGCATCTACATCATCGACCTGCAGAAGACTGCAAAGAAGCTGGAAGAAGCTTATAGCTTCATCCGCGAGACTTCTGCTAACGGTGGTAACATTCTGTTCGTCGGCACCAAGAAGCAGGCTCAGGATGCCATCAAGGAAGAAGCAATCCGCTGCGGCGGTTACTATGTCAACGCCCGTTGGCTGGGCGGCATGATGACCAACTTCCGCACCATGCGTACCCGTATTGACCGTCTGGCTCAGCTGCGCAAGATGGAAGCTGACGGCACCTTCGCTATGCTTCCCAAGAAGGAAGTTATTCAGCTCCAGGGCGAAATCGAGAAGCTGGAAAAGTATCTGGGCGGCGTGAAGGAAATGAAGAAGCTGCCTGCTGCTCTGTTTATCGTTGACCCCCGCAAGGAGCGCAATGCAATTGCAGAAGCTCATAAGCTGGGTATTCCCATCGTGGCAATCGTGGACACCAACTGCGACCCCGACGAAATCGACTATGTCATCCCCGGTAATGATGACGCAATCCGCGCCATCCGCCTGATCGCCGCTGCAATGGCAAGCGGTGTCATCGAAGGCCGTCAGGGTGAGGACGCTGTCGCTGAGATCGTTGAGACCGCTGAGGTCGCGGCTCCCGAGGCTGAATAATTCACAGATAGATTTTAGGAGGATACCAAAATGGCTTTTACCGCATTGGACGTTAAGAAACTCCGTGAAATGACCAACGTTGGCATGATGGACTGCAAGGCAGCTCTGACTGCTACCGACGGTGATATGGACAAGGCTGTGGACTGGCTCCGGGAAAAGGGTCTGGCCAAGGCCGCCAAGAAGGCTGACCGCATTGCCGCTGAAGGCGTTGCTTACGCAACCGTCGTCAATGGCGTGGGCGTCGTGATCGAAGTCAACTCCGAGACCGACTTTGCCGCCAAGACCGAAGCTTTCCTGGATCTTGTCAAGAATCTGGCTGAGGTCGTTGCAACCCAGAACCCCGCAGACATCGAGGCTCTGAAGGCCTGCACCTACCCCAACTCCACTTTGACCGTTACTGAGATTATGCAGGAGAAGGTTATGTCCATCGGCGAGAATATGCAGATCCGCCGTTTCTCCCGCTTTGCCGAAAACACTTCCGTTTCCTATGTGCACGCCGGCGGCACCCACGGTGTTCTGGTAAACCTGGCAGTGGAAGGCGATATCGACGCAACCGAGATCGGCAAGAATGTTGCTATGCAGATTGCCGCTATGGGCGCAAAATACTGGGACAAGAGCCTGGTTCCCCAGGCAGATGTTGACCACGAGCTGGCCGTTCAGGTCGCTGCTATGGACAACGATCCCAAGATGGCTTCCAAGCCCGCACAGGTGAAGGAAAAGATTGCTCAGGGTAAGATCGCTGCCTTCTTTAAGGAGATCTGCCTGCTGCAGCAGGACTTCGTCCGTTCCGACCTGTTCCAGGGTGATGTGGCCGGTTACATTGCTGATGCCGGCAAGAAGCTGGGCGGCAAGGTGACCTTCGTGGATGCTATTCACTACGTCAAGGGCGAAGGCATCGAAAAGAAGGAAGAGAACTTCGCTGACGAAGTTGCGGCTCAGATCGCAAGCGCCAAGAAGTAATTAAAAAATTGACTCCCCGACCTTGCGGTCGGGGAGTTTTGTTTTCGGTGCCGCATCAGACAGGCTCATCCATGGATATCTGCCCACTCAGCCGATTGCGCCGTTCGTACAGATCGTTGAAATAGCCCGTGTATTCCACATAGTAATTGCTGTCGGGGAACAGATAACGGTGCAGATCAATAAGATAATCGTCCGTCATGCTGGCAATATAGTCCACCACAATCTGGTTGGGCTCTGTTTTTCCGTACCGCACAGAACGGTTATATCGGGTTTGATTTACATAATCCACATGGTGGAGTAGGATGGGCGAGCTCTGCTTGTCCTGGATCAGGTCGTCCAACAGCTGTTCATAGAGCTCCTGCATCATGGGCTTGACCACCCGGTTCAAAATCACTCTGCCCGGTTCGTTGGCATAAATCATGGCGTAGTTTTCCTTTTTGTAAGACTGTACCGCCTTGAAATGCTCCTCGTCCAGCTTGATATAGGGATGCCCGTAACTGTTTTCAATAATATTGACCACCAGATTGTTGATGATCTCCGAATTCACACTGCCGATGACAGAATCGGAAAATTGCCGGCCGTCCACCATCTGCATACTGGCAGCATCCTGCCGATCCTTGCCCAAATAGGCAATGATATCCGAAATACGCACCACATTTCCCTCCAGTGTATTGGGCTGGATCTTATTGGCATAACCGGGGATAGTGTAGGCTTTTTCCAGTTCCGCTTCAAATTCTTCAAAGCTGTCCATAGGCACGGGATGGTATTCCGCCAGCTCTATTTCACCGTTGTGACCGGCAATGCCGGACAGAGTCTGAAGGGACAGATTCAGGGGGAAGATTTTGTCCAGCACCCGGGCGGAATGGATATTGTGATTAAAAAATCTGCCGGTATGGTTGTTATACAGCTCATTCAGATATACTTCACCGCAGTGGGCGAAGGGGGTGTGTCCAATATCATGCCCCAGCGCAATGGCTTCAATCAGATCCAGATTCAGATTTAACGCTCTGCCAATGGTGCGGGCAATGCGGGAAACCAACTGCACATGAAGACTCCGACGGGTAATATCGTCATTTTTGGTCAAAGAAAACACCTGTGTCTTGTCCGTGTAGCGGTTATAATAGGGGCTGTACATAACCCGGTCAATGTCCTCAGCGAATCTGGGCCGCCAAACCTGCGTCGGCTTGTCGTCACCGTACCGGCGGATTGCCATACAGTCGTGGCAGGAGTGATCCGTATAGGTGCGGTTTTGCTTTTCCTGCTCTATGCGTGCGGACAGCGCACCGGAAAGTTGTTCTTTTGCCATAGAGAAACCCTCCTTTTCTTTTATCATACCACAAGATCATAAATATGCAAGAAAAATTGGGGAAATCCCGTCTGTTCCCACGCTTTCTCCTCTTGCCGGGAGAAAATTGTAAACATTTTGAGATGGGGTTGCACAAAAAAGTCCGATATGCTATTATAAAGAATAAGGTTTTGCTCTTTGGAGGTAACACGCGTATGATTCGACGATTGGCCCGATGTATTCGGGAATATAAATGGGCGGCGCTCCTCAGTCCTCTCTGCATGGTTGGAGAGGTCGCTATGGAAGTCACCATCCCGTTGGTAATGGCAGATCTGTATGACTACGGTGTATGTCTGCAGGACATGAATGTGGTCATCACCCGATCCGCTTTGTTGGTATTTTGCGCCATAGCATCCTTGCTGTTCGGCGTGGCATCGGCAAACTTTGCCGCCAAAGCCGCCACCGGTTTTGCAAAAAATCTGCGCCACGACATGTTCTACCGGGTGCAGAAGTTCAGCTTTTCCAATATCGACAAGTTTTCCTCATCTTCCATCGTCACCCGGCTGACTTCCGATGTGGCCCAGTTGCAGATGGCCTTTCAGATGATGATCCGCATGACCATCCGCTGTACCATGATGCTGATTCTGGCTCTGATCATGGCGCTTCGGCTGTCCGTCCAACTCAGTACCGTTTACTTACAGGTCATGCCGGTGTTGATCGTTGCCCTGGTATGCCTTGTCCCCATGGTTTTCAAGATTTTTGACCGCAGTTTCAAAAAACTGGACCGGCTGAATAACGTGGTGCAGGAAAATGTCCACGGCATCCGGGTCGTCAAATCCTTTGTCCGGGAAGAACGGGAAAACGAGAAATTCACCGACATTTCCGGCGACCTGGCCAAGAATTTCTCCAAGGCCGAAAAAATCCTGTCTCTGAACTCCCCCATTATGATGGGCTGTGTATACGCCTGTATGCTGGCCATTTCCTGGTTGGGCGCGCAGATGGTCATCGCCTCGGGCAACGATCCTCTGAAAGGTCTGACCACCGGTCAACTGTCTTCCATGTTCACCTACACCACCCAGATCCTCATGGGTCTGATGAATATGTCCATGGTGTTCGTGATGATGACCATGGCCCGGACGCCCCTGCGCCGTTGCTATGAGCTTCTTTCCGAAGAACCGGACCTGACTTCCCCCGAAAACGCCATTAAAGAGGTTGCCGACGGCTCTATCGATTTTGAAAATGTGTCTTTCCGCTACTCTGCCACAGCAAAACACCGGGCCCTGAAGGAAGTCTCTCTGCACATTCCCTCCGGCGCGACTGTGGGTATTTTGGGCAGCACCGGCTCCAGTAAATCCACTTTGGTGCAGCTGATTCCCCGGCTGTACGATGTGTCCGAGGGCACGCTGAAAGTGGGCGGTGTGGATGTCAAGGACTATGATTTGGAAGTCCTGCGGGATAACGTTGCCATGGTTTTGCAGAAAAACGTGCTGTTCTCCGGCACTATCAAGGAAAACCTGCGCTGGGGCAATCCTGACGCTACCGACGAAGAATTGATTGAAGCCTGCCGCCTGGCCTGCGCTGACAATTTCATTCAGAGCTTCCCCGACAAATACGACACTTACATCGAACAGGGCGGCACCAATGTTTCCGGCGGACAAAAGCAGCGGCTTTGTATCGCCCGGGCATTGCTGAAAAAGCCCAAAATCCTGATTTTGGACGACTCCACCTCCGCAGTGGATACCCGTACCGATGCTGTCATCCGCCAGGCCTTTGCCGAAAAGATTCCTGGCACGACCAAGCTGATCATTGCCCAACGTGTGGCTTCTGTGCAGGATGCAGATATGATCCTCGTCCTGGATAACGGCCAGGTGGTCGCCCAGGGCAATCACGACGAACTTATGAATACCTGCTCCATTTATCAGGAAGTCTTCTTTTCTCAGAAGAAAGGAGGGGATGAATAATGCCTCCTGTGAGAATGCGCGGCGACGGCCGCAAGGCAAAGAACCCCAAAAAGACCCTGGGACGGCTCCTTAAGTACCTGATGAACTATAAGTTCACCATTTTGTGCGTGATCGCATGTATCTTTGTCACCGCCCTTGTGCAGTCCCGAAGTGCCACGGCGTTGGGTAAGTTGGTTGACGATTTTCTCCTGCCCATGGTGGCATCCGGTTCTGCGGACTTTGCTCCCATTTGGAGCTTCCTCATTAAACTGGCATGTATTTTTGCAGTTGGCATGATCGCCAGTTTTCTGCAAAGTTATCTCATGGTGGGTGTCACCCAGGGCATCCAGAAAACCGTCCGGGACGATATGTTCCGGAAGATGCAAACCCTTCCCATCCGCTATTTTGACACCAATACCGCAGGTAACATCATGTCCCGCTACACCAGCGACATTGACACCCTGCGCATGATGATCTCCCAGTCCATTCCTCAGGCTTTTTCCGCTGTGGTTACTCTGGTGGTTATCTTCATCACCATGCTCACGGAATCCTGGATTCTCACTATCGTTACCATGATCACCGTCATGGCGGTGGTGTTTTCCACCAAATTCCTGGCTGGAAGAGCCGCAAAATTCTTCATTGGCCAGCAAAAATCCCTGGGTGCGGTTAACGGCTACATTGAAGAAATGATCTCCGGCCAAAAGGTAGTCAAAGTCTTCAACCATGAAGACACCTGCAAGGAAGAATTCGACAGACTCAACACCGAGCTTCAGCAAAACGCCTACTCTGCCGGTAAATTCACCAACATGATGGGCCCCATCAACAACAACCTGGGCTATGTGCAGTACGCCATCCTCGCCATTGTTGGCGGCATTCTGTGCGTGTTATCCACCGAGGAAATGCCTTTGCTCACTCTGGGCAGTCTGATGGCCTTTATGACCCTTTCCCGAAACTTCAACATGCCCATCAACCAAATTTCCCAGCAGATGAACGCCATCGTTATGGCTTTGGCCGGCGCAGAGCGAATCTTTGACCTGATGGATCAGGATCCGGAAGCAGATAACGGCTATGTCACGCTGGTCAATGCGGAAATCGACGAAAACGGAAATATCACCGAATGTGCTCACCGCACCGGTTACTGGGCATGGCGGCATCCCCATGGTGACGGCACCCTGACCTATACCCAGTTAAAGGGTGATATCACCATGAATAATGTGGACTTTGGCTATGTTCCGGAAAAGACGGTGCTCCATGATGTAACGCTGTATGCCTATCCCGGGCAAAAGATCGCCTTTGTAGGTGCGACCGGTGCCGGCAAGACCACCATAACCAACCTGATCAATCGGTTTTATGACATCGATGAAGGCAAGATCCGCTATGACGGCATCAATATCAATAAAATCAAAAAGCCCGATCTGCGGCGCAGTCTTGGCGTGGTTCTGCAGGACACCAACCTGTTTACCGGTACGGTGATGGATAACATCCGTTACGGCAAGCTGGATGCAACCGACGAGGAATGTATCCGGGCCGCAAAGCTGGCCAATGCCCATGATTTCATCACCCGCCTGCCCAACGGCTATGACACAGAGCTCACCGGAAACGGTGCCCAGCTCTCTCAGGGACAGCGTCAACTGATTGCCATCGCCCGTGCGGCTGTGGCAGACCCGCCGGTGATGATTTTGGACGAGGCAACCTCTTCCATTGACACCCGGACAGAAGCCCTTGTACAAAAAGGCATGGACGCATTGATGCAGGGCAGAACCACCTTCGTCATTGCCCACCGGCTGTCCACGGTTATGAATTCTGACTGTATCATGGTTTTGGACCACGGCAGAATCATCGAACGGGGCACCCATGCAGACCTGATTGCCCAAAAGGGAACCTATTATCAGCTGTACACCGGTGCATTTGAATTGGAATAAAGCTTTGGGACACCCCGATGGGGTGTCCCATTTCTTTTGAAGGCTTCTTATTCCAGCGCCGTCTTTAATTTTCCCAGAGCGCGTTTTTCGATACGGGATACGTAGCTGCGGCTGATGCCCAGAATCTGCGCCACCTCTCTTTGCCGCATAGGCGCATTGCCACCCAAGCCGTAGCGCAGAAAAATCACCTGCTTTTCCTGCCCCTGAAGCTGCTCCTCCACCGCCCTGCGCACCTGCACAATACGTTCCCGGGTGCTTACGGTTTCCAGCAGGTCTGCATCCTCCGCCACTACGTCCATGAGAGATAGCGCCGTGCCGTCACTTCCCGTTTCAATATAATCTGACAGCGAAACATCCTGGCTGGACTTCCTCTGCGCCCGAAAATACATGAGAATTTCATTTTCCACACAGCGGGCCGCATAGGTCGCAAGTCTTGCCCCTTTCGTCAGGTCAAAGGTAGATATTCCCTTGATCAAACCGATGGTGCCAATGGAAATCAGGTCCTCCTGATCCGCTGTTTGGGTATAGTATTTTTTCATAATATGTGCAACCAGTCGCAAATTGCGCTCTACCAGAATATTGCGGGCCTCCATATCTCCGTTTGCCGCTTTTTCCAAATAGTACGCCTCCTCCTTGGCTGTCAAGGGTCTGGGAAAGCTGCCGGTGGACAACTGCAGGGAATACAGCAGTGACCCCAACATCAACCATACCGCAGGAATCAAATTTCCCACCTCCCCTTTACTCTATTCCCGATTGCCCGTCCATTTTCCTGGAATAAACAAGGGAAAAAGGGGGTTATCGGGTCATTCCGAGACCGGTTCTCAAAGCGGATTGCCATACCGGTGACATCGGTCACTGGTTCGCAATGACATGGGGAGACAGATGTCATTCTGTTGCTCAAAAGAAAAAGACCTGTTTTTCAACAGGTCTTTTTTGATTTAGCTGAGTTGATTTTCTCCGGACGGGAGATTGCCGGCAAGTTCCTTTTCAAAATAGGTGTCCAGTAACGCCTTGGCAATCTGACCCATGGTTCGTCCGTGACCGGCCTTTTCTCCGTATACCACAATGGCAATTTCCGGGTCATCATAGGGCGCATAGCAGACAAATGCACCGTTGTCCGAGCCGCCGGAATCTGTTTCCGCCGTGCCGGTCTTGGCCGCCACAGCAATGGGATAGTTAGCTAAAATGGTTCGTGCGGTACCGGATGTTGCCACATCCCGCATGCCCTGAGTGTAGGCGCGGTACGCATCATCGGAAATCTCAAATTTGCTCACGATCTCCGGCTCATTGACGAATTCCAGTGTCTTGTAATCCGCGGATACCACCCGGTTGAGGAAGGTTGCCTTATACCGCGTGCCCCGATTGGCCAGGGTTGAAGTATACACGCACAGCTGCATGGGCGTAAATTTGTTGTCCGACTGTCCAATGGAAGCCTGGATACGGTCCGCAGGATAGAAGCCGCTTTCTCCCTCCTGGGGGTGAAGCTTCGCCTTGGTTTCCGCATTGGCGCGATAGCCAACGTATTCAAACAACTCCACTCCGGTCTTTTCTCCCAGTCCCAGGTGTCTGGCCGTAGAATCCACCACGTCCCAGCGGTCTCCGCCGATCTCATCCGCAAGCATATAGAAATAGTAGTTGCAGGATACGCACAGGGCGTATGAAGAATTGACATGACCGTGGGTTCTGCCGCTGGATGTCCATGTCAGACAATTTGCGGTATATCCGGGATATTTGGTGAACACACCCTTATCCTCATATTCTGTTTTGCTGCTGATAATGTTGGAATTGATTCCGGCAATCACCATGGACATCTTATAGGTGGAACCGGGTGAATAGGTAGCCATCAGTGCCCGGTTGAACATAGGCGCAAAGGGCTCCTGCAGCAGATCATTATAGTCCTCCCGGAAGGTGGACAGATTATAGGTTGGGTAGCTGGCACAAGCCAACACCTGACCGGTTTTCACATCCATCACTACCACGCTGCCGCCCTCGGCATCCGCACCGTCGGGAATCTCGTCGTCATCCGGATTCGTATCCACCGTTTCCCGCAGACTGGTGATCAACGCCGCCAGCTGTTCCTCTGCTGTGGTTTGCAAATTCAGATCAATGGTCAGCTCTACGTTTTTTCCGGCAATGGGACGAAGTTCCTCGTTGGTCTCCTTGTCCCGCTGGTAATACTGCTCAATCAGATCTCCCTCGGCGGTGACCACGTCTACCCGATAGCCGTCAATGCCGTGAAGATACTCCTCGAAGGCTTCTTCAAAGCCGCTTTGTCCCACCAATGCGTCCTTTTCATAATTTTCCTTATTCTTATAGGTGCTCTCCCACTGGTCAGCGGTAATGGCACCGATATATCCCAAAATATGGGCCCCGTATTCCGTATTGTACACCCGCACCATGGACTCTTCCGTGTTCAGTCCGGGAATGCCCAGCTCCAAAATAGCCGCCAGCACCCGATTGTCCACATCCTCCATGAAGATGTAGTTGGGCAGATTGGTAATATCCTGCCGCAAACGCAG
Organism: Oscillospiraceae bacterium; assembly: GCA_015067635.1. Lineage (GTDB taxonomy): Bacteria > Bacillota > Clostridia > Oscillospirales > Oscillospiraceae > Faecousia. Next base: position 115,406 of record SVMA01000001.1, read on the forward strand.
CTCATAGCGCAGACCGATAACTGCCCGCGCATCTTCATCGGACCAGCTGTCCGGAATCTTATAATACTGCCGCAGGGTGCGGATCAGCACAGGTGCGGTGATATCTGAGTCTAAACCGCCGGCAACCACCGGCAGATAGGCCTGAAAATGCTTCTGTCCGGAAGCTCCCACTTCATCCAGAGTATATTGGAAGGGCGCCTCCTTGGTGACAGGGAAATGCTCGATATATTCTTCTCCCATCTCCCGACACAGTGTCACCAGCTTCAGTAAATGGGCATTGGTATTGCTGTTACTGGTAATTACGAAATGGTTAAACACCATATCGTAGGTGGCCCGGTTGGTAATCAGAACATTTCCGTTACGGTCAAGCAGATCTCCCCGTGCCGCCTTGACCCGGGTGACCGTATAGAATTTTTTCACGTTATCCGTATTGCCGCCGGTTTTAATGATCTGTACATTGTAAAGCCGCAGGCAAAAAAATCCCAGCAGCAGGCAAAACAGACCCAAAATAACGGTCACACGAAAACGGGTTATTCTTTCCATGATTCTCCTCCGATATTGCTGATGGACAGGAAAAGGGGATAAAGCAGTGGCATGACTGCCACAGACAGCACGCCGCAAAGAGCAAAAACACCCAACCTGTCCAAGGTGGTATTGCCCACAAACCAACCAATGGCAAATACGCCCAATTCATACAGAAACATTCCTGCGGCGGCGCAGAGCATGGTTGCACTAAAGCACCGCTGAAGGTAATTTCTGCGAAAAATACACAGCAGAGTTCCCAGACCGGTAATCAGAGCGATGGAATACGTCCCCGGTGCAGTGCCCGAAAAATAATACAGCGTGGAGCTTATCAGTGTGAACACTGCCGTGGTCTCCGGATCGAAGAACATTCCGCAAAGCAAAATGCCGCAGACTGCCATATCGAAGGTGGAGCCGGAAATCTGTATCCGGCACAGCACCACGTCCTGCAAAAGCGACAGCACAACCAGAACAAGACTTACCGCACCCCATTTCAGCAGACGTTTTCGCTGAATTGGAGTCAGATAAAGCTTTTTCAGGGTTCCTTCTCCCCGGTCCGGCTTAAATTCATACTTACGTTTTCCAAACATAGCCGTTACTCCGTTCCAAAGCCGGTCAGGACAAATACCTGCTCCAGTGTGGCCACATCTGCCGCAGGCTCCAGAATCGCATACTTGGCGATGCCGTTATCCGTCAGATTCCAATGGACGATGGTTCCCAAAACCAGATTCTTGGGATAAACCGTTGAGCCGGCCGTCACCACCTGGTCGTGATTCCGAATAACTGCGGCAGAGGACAGGTAATCCATCCGCAGCATGCCCTGCACACCGGTAGCATAACTTCCCCGAACCATGCCGGGATATCCGGAAGAGGCGATACACGCACTGATGTCCAGGGAAGAGTCCAGCACTGAGGTGATCACCGCATAATTGCTTCCCACCTGGGTGACCACACCCACCATTGCGCCGGTTTCCGTAATGGCGCACATTCCCTCCTTAATTCCGGAGCCGCTGCCGCGGTTGACCGTAAAGGTATAGGACCAATCATTGCTGGTTCTGGTGATGATATAAGCATCCACCAGTTCGTAATCCTCATGCTCTTTTTTCAGCTCCAGCAGTTCCCGCAAACGGTCATTTTCCCGCTTGATGGATGCCGCATCCCGATTGTCGGTTTGAATTTGAGATAACTGCTCCCGCAATGTCTCATTTTCCAGCGCCAGCTGCTCATACTTGAAAATATAGTCATAAAGCTGCTCTGCCTTATCGGTCAATGCACTGGCGCCGGTACGCAGAGGCGTTAAAATGCCCTGTACCGCCAAATCTCCCACAGTCACCCCCATCAAATTGGTGGCGATTGCCAGACCCACCGACAACAGCATGGCTACAATCAGCACGATTTTCACTTTTTTGGTGAATAAATACCTCATAATAACTCCTTAAAACAATTCCGGTGCCAATTCCTGCAGCATCTGCCATAGTCTGCACACCGGCAAGCCCATAACATTATAATAATCTCCGTTCATTTTTTCCGCAAACAGCGCCGCACCGCCTTGAATGCCGTAGGCACCGGCCTTATCCATGGGCTCTCCCGTGGCAACGTAATCGGCAATTTCTTTTTGGGACAGCTTGCGGAAATGAATGTCCGTTACCTCGGTGATGGAGCTTACTTTCTCTCCCCGCAGCACCGTCATTCCGGTCATTACCTGATGGTCCCGACCGGAGAGCATGGTCAGCATCTGTATGGCTTCCCCGGGAGTTTTGGGCTTGCCTAAAATCTTACCGCCGCACACCACGATGGTGTCCGCGGCAATCACCACGTCCTCTTCGGTACGTGCTACCGCCAACGCCTTTTCCCTACTGATGCGTGCCACTTCCTCATAAGCGGATGCGGATGCATCCATGGTTTCATCGATATCCGCCACCCGAATAACAAAGGGCAGCCGGAACAGTCCCAGCAGTTCTTTGCGTCGGGGCGACTGGGATGCCAATATCAGTTCCATTTCCCAATTCCTTTCCTTATTCCAGCCCTCTCAGATACAGTCCTCTGGTGCAGGCACCGGGATCAAAAGGCGCGGGGTTGAGATAATTCTCCAGCACCTGATCCACTTCCCGTGGGCTCTCTGTGGTGAAATACATCCGAATGCCCCACAGTCCCAACCGTCCCAGATCCTTTTGCCGATCCAGCCAGCTTAGCTTTTTCCCGTTGAGCAAAATGCTGCGGCAGCTGCTTCCATCCCTGATCAGGGGGAATTCCGCACCGGTTTTGTCCATCAGCTTTCCTGTGGAAAGATTGCAGGTACAGTTGCCGGTACGTCCGCGAATGAGACAGTTTTCCGTTACCATCAGTGGCAGCCGCCCGTATACCAATATCTCACAGGGTACCGCCTTGGACACATCCCGAATCTGCGGCATGGTCATTTCAAAGCTCAAGGTCGCACTGATCAGTTCCAATTCCCGCATCAGATTCACCGATCGGGAATTATAAAGATTCAAGCCATAGTCACCGCGAATACGGAAACCAATTTCCCGTACCGGCAGCAGCAAGCCCAAATTGCCCACCAGCGCATCCCGCACGCCCATTTCCCGTACGGTGCGCAGTTGCTCCTTCAATCGGTCCATCTCATGGTCCGCGACGATACGGGGCAGCACCGCCGTCACCTTACAGCGGCGGTTCAACTCATGGCAAAAAACAGGGTCCTGCGCCAAAATGTGCAGCGGTACATACAGCGCCGCCGGACGGAGCTTTAACAGCTTATCGGTAATCTGCTCCCGGGTAGTCACCTGCACGATGGGTGCGGGTGTTTCCTTGCTTCCGGCATAATTGACGCTCTTTCCGGGTCGGTGGAGGGAATGGGCTTCCCGCCTTGCCCGCAGGGCAGTCAGCTGATTCAGCGCATCCCGACGCATGGCGTTAATCGCCGCAGCCGAGATGGTCATTCCGGGACCGATATCCGCAGTACATTCCGCGCAGAAATACGGTGTTCCTCCTGTTTTGGACAGTCTTTCCCGCAAGGACTCCTCCGTCAAGGGTAAGGTACGGGCCAGCTCTGCCGACGGACCCTTGACCCGACAGCTGTGACCCTGACTGTCCGTCACCGTCAGAGAGGTCTCCTCCGGTGTGATTACCCCGTGGAAAGCCACCGCCACCAGGGGATGCTCTGCCGCCTCATAGGTGGCTCTTGCATCGGCAAGCCATTTGGCATTGTCGTATTTATCCTCCCGAACACCAAACATGTGCTGTCCGGTATGTCCGGTATAATAGCCGTCCGTAAAGCCCTGACGGTTGAATGCCGCAGACAGCGTTTCCATCATCTCCCGGGTAACAGGCTCACCGTCCAAAGCCCGACGGTAAACACCCGTCACCGCCGCCACATACTCCGGTCGTTTCATACGTCCTTCCAGCTTCAGGGATGCTACGCCCATATTCTGCAATTCCTTCAGATGCTGCACCAGACAATTATCCTTCAGACTCAGCGGATGGCGATTTTCCTGCCGCCCGTAGCCATAGGCTTGCCGACAGGGCTGGGCACATCGCCCGCGGTTACCGGAACGGCCGCCGATGGCCGCAGACAGATAGCACTGTCCCGAATAACACATACAAAGCGCACCGTGCCCGAAAACCTCAATTTCTATCGGGGAATTGGCAGTAATATAGGCAATGTTTTCCCGACTCAGTTCCCGGCTCAGAACCACCCGGGAAAGTCCCATAGCGGCGCAAAACAGCACGCCGGAAAGGGAATGGATACTCATTTGCGTAGAGCCGTGGAGTGGAATGTGGGGTGCAATTTGACGGCAAAGCTGAAGCACCGCCAGATCCTGCACGATAAACGCATCCACACCGCTGTTGGCGGCACTGCGGATTAAATCACAAACGTCGCTCATTTCCCGGTCGGAAACCAGCGTGTTCAAAGTCAGATGTACCGCAACACCACGAACATGGCAGTATTTCACCGCTTCGGTAAGCATCTGGGGTGTGAAGTTTTTTGCGCCCTGACGGGCATTGAAGATGCCGCTGCCAAGATACACCGCATTTGCCCCGTTTTGCACGGCGGCATACAGTGCTTCCATGGATCCGGCAGGCGCAAGAAGTTCCAACATAAGCAATCTCTCCATCATTGCATACTTACTTCGCATTATACCACAACTGCGAAAAAACTTCTAGTCCGGACTTTGAATTTTTCATAAATAATACAGGAAATTTTGGGAAAGAATAGGAAGGAAAAGGTGGTGGCGACATGAAAGAATTTTCCTGTGAAACCAAAATCGTAATGGGCCGCGGTGCGCTGGAGGCCCTCAAACAGTTTTCCTTTCAACGGCTGATGGTGGTTTCCGATCCGTTTTTTGCCAAAAACGGCTGGGCTGAAAGGGTGGGAAAGTACTCCCAAAGCTTTGCGGTTTTCCACAAGATCGTTCCCGATCCTACGGTTACGCTGGTGGCAGAAGGTACGGCTGAGCTTCAAAAATTTCAACCCGACGGCATTGTGGCCATTGGCGGCGGCAGTGCTATGGACTGCGCCAAGGCCATGACCTATTTCAGCGGCTTGGATATCCCTTTGGTGGCAGTTCCCACTACTTCCGGCTCCGGCTCCGAGGTAACAGACTTTGCCATTTTGACCCATGACGGGGTAAAGCATCCCCTTGTGGACAAGAAGCTTCGTCCCTGTCTTGCCATTTTGGAAGAGGAATTGCTGACCGGTTTGCCAAATACGCTGATTGCCGACGGCGGCTTTGATGTTATTTCCCACGCACTGGAGGCTTGGGTGGGAAGCAACGCCAATCCCTTCACGGACGCTCTGGCTCTGGAAGCCTTTTGTGCGGCCTTCCAATTCCTGCCCCGTTCCTTTGAAGGGGACACCAAGGTTCGGCTTTCGGTGCATACCGCCTCCTGTATGGCAGGTCTTTCCTTTACCCAGGCCGGTTTGGGTCTGTGCCATGCTATTTCTCACAGTCTGGGCGGTCAGTTCCACATTCCCCACGGACGGCTGAATGCCATTTTGCTTCCGGCCGTCATCTCCTACAATGCAGAAGCTGTGGGCAGTCGATACGCGGAGCTTTCCCGACGCATCGGTTTGGGCGGCATCAGCGATGCCATGGCCTTACGGAATTTGAAAAATGCCCTGGTGCGCCTGCGCAATCAGCTGAGGCTCCCCGCCACGCTGGCAGAGGCGGGGGTTTCTCCCGGGCTTTTGCAGGAGAAAATGCAATCCCTTATTTCTGCCGCATGTCAGGATCCCTGCTGTAAGACCAATCCCCTTCCGGTAACTGCCGAGCTTGTCCGGCAGGTGCTTTCGGAGGTAGCCGGACGTGGATGAGCAGCTTCTCAGCGTTGGTCTGGATGTGGGGACTACCTCTACCCAGCTCATTGTATCCCGCCTCACTGTCTCCAATCAGGCCTCCGGCTTTGCCGTGCCGGAAATGGAGATATCCCAGCGGGAGATCCGATACCGCAGTCCGGTGCATTTTACCCCTCTTTTGGAGGGGAATCTGGTAGATGGCGACAAAATTCGCGCAATTTTGGAGCAGGAATATCAAAATGCAGGCATTTCCCGTCATGATGTGGATACCGGCGCAGTTATCATCACCGGAGAAACCTCCCGCAGGGAAAACGCCAAGGCGGTGCTGGAGGCTCTGTCGGAATATGCCGGAGATTTTGTGGTGGCCACTGCCGGACCGGCTCTGGAGAGCATTTTGGCGGCAAGAGGTGCCGGTGCGGTTGCCCATAGCGGAGCAACCGGAGAAACGGTGTTTCACATGGATATCGGAGGCGGCACCTCCAATCTGGCGCTGATTGAGAACGGATGCATCACCTGTACCGATTGTCTGAACGTGGGCGGTCGTCTTTTAAAAGTGGATAAAACCGGAAAAATTCTCTATATTTCTCCGGTTTTACAGGAGCTTTGCCCTTTTTCTCCCGGAGATACCGTCACCCCCGGGGAGCTGCAGCCGGTGGCGGAGCTGCTGGTGCAGGCTTTGGAAATGGCGGCAGGTCTGCGCTCCCCCACCTCTCTGCTTACCAAACTGCGCACGAAAGAATTGGGTACGCACCCCGGCTGCAGCGTCCAAAATGCAGTGATTTCCTTTTCCGGCGGTGTGGCGGACTGTATTGAAAATCGACAGGAGCCCTTCGCTTTTGGGGATATGGGACCGATTTTGGGTCAGGCAATTCTAAAAAGCCGCCTGTGTCAAGGCGTCTATCGGCTGGGAACGGAAACCATCCGTGCAACCGTTATCGGTGCAGGCTGTCACAGCACCCAGCTGTCCGGCAGTACGGTTTTCTGCCAAAATATCCCCTTTCCTCTGAAAAATCTTCCGGTGACAGTGCTGAGCAAGGAAGAACAGTCCCTGACTTCCGATGCTCTGATTTCCTGTATTCAAGGAAAGCTGAATCAGCAGGACACCCTTTCTGTATTGTCCCTTCCGGGCTTTTCTTCTCCCTGCTATAGGGACGTGAAGGCGCTGGCAGCTTCTCTTGTTTCCGCACTGCCGTCCCCTGCTTTGGTAGCTTTGGAGCAGGACATGGCAAAGGCCTTGGGTCAGGCAATGGCCCTGCTCCGTCCTGAGGGGGAAATCCTCTGTATTGACCGGGTGCGTTTACAAGCCGGAGATTATCTGGATGTGGGTGCACCTGTGGGACCCGCCTTTCCTTTGGTAATAAAAACTTTGATTCTGGAACGGTAATTTCCGTGCATTCCTGCAGAAAGGAGCAAAAAATGGAACAGTCAAAACTGCAAGCCTTGACCGATGCTGTTTTGCATCGATTATTCATAGAACTGGAAGCCTCCGGTCGTCACGTCCACGTGACACAGTCCCAGGCACAGCTTCTTTTCGGGCATGATCTGACGCCCAAGCGACCCCTGTCTCAGCCGGGGCAATTTTTGGCCAATGAACGCGTAACGATTCTCGGTCCGAAGGGAGAATTTCAAAACGTAGCCGTTCTGGGTCCTGCCAGAGAGGAAGCACAGGTGGAGATATCCCTTACAGACGGGAGAATCCTAGGCGTCACGCCGCCTATCCGTCTGTCCGGCGATGTCAAGGATACACCGCCGATCTTTCTGCTGGGTCCCCTGGGTCGGGTGGATTTGCCCCGGGGACTGATGGTTGCCCAACGACATATTCATCTCACGCCGGAGGATGCACAGCGCTTTTGCGTAACGGATAAGCAGGTGGTTCGTCTGCAGACCTTAACCAAACGTCCCTGTGTTTTTGAGGACGTGGTGGTACGTGTCCGGCCGGACTTTGCATCCGCCGCACATTTGGATTATGACGAAGCCAACGCCTGTGGCTTTACAAACGGAGATTTGGGGAGGATTTTGCCATGAACCGGGCTTTTTTGTTGGGCAAAGCACCGCCCCTTCCTCTGGGCTACGAATACGCAGACACCCCGCCCTTTGACGCGGTGGTCATCGGCTCACTGACGCTGCAGCAGCTGCTGCGTTTTCAGGAGGAGCAGGTTTTATCTGCTCTGGCAGAGGGAACGCCGGTGCTGCTCTATACGCCAGGTCTGCCGCAGGCGCCCAAAAACCGTTCTCTTTCCGCCAGCCTTGCGGCGGCTCAGCGGGAGCTGAAAAACTGGGGCGTCATTTTTACGGACGGCGGTCAAAAACGCCTGATTACCGCCGAGACCGCCCGTGCCATGCGTCGGGACGGACGCAGACCCGGTCCCGATGCGGTATTGACCCCATTGGCAAAGGAAATTTTGGAGGGATTGGATTGAAAATCGGTATTGTTTCCGGCTCCGTATGGGCCACAAGAAAAGCCGCCTGTTTACAGGGGCAGACCTTTTTGGTCGTCAAGGTAGGAGAGGAGCAAATGGTAGCCGCAGACCAAGTGGGTGCCGGAACAGGCGACCACGTACTGCTGATTACCGGCACGGTTGCTTCCCGTTACTGTATGGATGCACCGGTGGATGCCGCAGTGGTGGCGATTCTGGATCCGGAGGGAAAATATGAGCGTCCATGAAATTCTCATTGCCATTATGGCAGTCTTTGCCGTTTTGGGTGCCCTGGATCGGATCTTCGGCAATCGCTTCGGCATCGGACAGGAATTTGAAAACGGCATTCTTGCCATGGGCTCTTTGGCCATTGCCATGATCGGTGTCATCTGTCTGGCACCGGTGCTGGCGGCACTTTTGAAGCCGGTGGTCGTTCCTGTTTTCAACTTTTTGGGAGCTGACGGTGCCATGTTTGCCGGCACGATTCTCGCCTGTGATATGGGCGGCGGCGCTTTGGCGCAGGAGTTGACCTCCAATTCTCAGGCGGCCTTACTGGGCGGTGTGATCACCGGCTCCATGCTGGGTGCCACCATCGTATTTACCATTCCCGTAGCCATGGGCATTTTGCGGGAAGCCGACCGTCCTCATTTGGCAAAAGGTATTTTGTGCGGTGTCGTCACTATTCCCATCGGCGTACTGGCCGGCGGCTTGGTGGCAGGCTTCCCCCTGCTGATGGTTTTGCAAAACCTGATTCCCATTGTGCTTATTGCCGCCCTGATTGCCTTGGGTCTCTGGAAATGGGAAAAGGGAATGATCCGCGGCTTCGGATTTTTCGGAAAAGGCATTATTGCCCTGATCACCGTGGGTCTGGTATGCGCCATCACACAATCCTTAACCGGCTTTGTGATCATCCCCGGCTTGGCACCCATCGAAGAAGGCTTTCAGACCGTTGGCTCCATCGCCATCGTACTGGCCGGTGCCTTTCCTTTGGTATATGCCGTCACCAAACTGCTGAAAACGCCCCTGCTGAAATTGGGAAAGCTTCTGCACGTCAATGATACTGCCGCGGCAGGATTGATTGCCAGCCTTGCCAATTCCATTGCCACCTTTGACATGATGAAAAACATGGACAGGCGGGGAAAGGTGGTAAACGTAGCCTTTGCGGTGAGTGCCGCCTTTGTGTTTGGCGATCACATGGGCTTCACTGCCGGCTTCGCACCGGAAATGCTTCCGGCGGTGATTGTGGGAAAACTGGCCGGCGGCGTCACAGCTGTTGCGGTTGCCTTATTTTTGACAAGGAAGGAAAAATCGTAGTTTCTGTCCGTTAGGCAGAGCTACTGCTTACCATCAGGAGGTAGTATGATACTCAAAACGATTTTGGCAGGAAAAACCTATATTTTCCGGGATATCAAAGAGGTTTTGGCCAAAGCCAACGAAGAAAAAACCGGTGACAAACTGGCAGGACTGGCCGCAGAATCCGCCCAGGAGCGTATTGCCGCCAAGGTGGTGCTATCCGCCCTGACCTTGGGCGACCTGCGGGAAAATCCTGTGGTTCCCTACGAGGAGGATGAGGTCACCCGCATCATTCAGGATGACGTTAACGAACCCACCTACAACCGCATCCGCAACTGGACGGTTTCCGAGCTTCGGGAATGGATTTTGTCAGAGCGCACCACCGGTGCGGACATCCGGCGTATCAGCCGCGGTCTGACCTCTGAAATGGTGGCGGCAGTGGCCAAGCTGATGAGCAATCTGGACCTTATTTATGCCGCCCAAAAAATCATCGTTACCGCCCACTGCAATACCACCATCGGTCTGCCCGGCACCCTTTCCTGCCGTCTGCAGCCGAATCACACCACCGATGACCCGGAGGGCATCACCGCTTCCGTACTGGAAGGGCTAAGCTTTGGTGCCGGTGATGCCGTGATCGGTCTGAATCCTGTCACCGATTCTCCGGAACAGGTGGGAAAAGTTCTCCGCCGTTTTCAAGAGATCAAGGAGCATTGGGCCATCCCCACGCAGATTTGTGTGTTGGCACACGTCACCGCACAGATGAAGGCTGTCCGTGACGGCGCACCCTGCGATTTGATTTTCCAATCCATTGCGGGGTCAGAAAAGGGAAATGCCGCCTTTGGCTTCAACGCAGATACCATCGCCGAGGCAAGGGAGCTGCTTTTGCATCAGGGTACCGCAGAAGGTCCTGACGTAATGTATTTTGAAACCGGTCAGGGTTCGGAACTGAGCAGCAATGCCCATCATGGGGCTGACCAGGTGACCATGGAGGCCCGTTGCTACGGCTTTGCCAAGCGGTTTCATCCCTTTTTGGTCAATACGGTGGTGGGCTTTATCGGACCGGAGTATCTGTACGATGCCCGGCAGGTCACCCGCGCAGGTCTTGAGGATCATTTTATGGGCAAGCTCACCGGCATTTCCATGGGCTGTGACTGCTGTTACACCAATCACATGAAGGCCGACCAGAATGATATTGAAAATCTTGCGGCCCTGCTGACCATGGCCGGCTGCAATTACTTTATGGGCATCCCCCACGGGGATGACATCATGCTCAATTATCAGACCACCGGTTTTCGGGAAACAGCCGCCCTGCGGGAGCTCACCGGCAAGACCGCCATTCCCGAATTTCAGAAATGGCTGGAGAAAATGGGCTTTGTGGAAAACGGCAAGCTGACCGTAAAGGCCGGTGATGGCTCGGCATTGCTGTTTTAATCCGCTCTCTTGCGGGAGCGCCAAGATAACGTACAACAGTTTTCAAAGGAGGAATCCTGTGAACAAAGAAGAACTATCCGCAATGATCGCGGAACTACTGGCCGGAATGGGCAAAGAGCCCATGGTCAAGGGCAGTGATTACAAGCCCACTGTACCCGACCCCCAGCCGCCGGAAACCCATTTTCGCGAGGGAGATTTCGTTCCTGATATCACCGCCCTTAATCTGCGGGAGCTGTATTTGACGGAGCATCCTGCAGACGGTGAGAAATTCCGGCGCATGAAGCAGAAAACCCCCGCACGGCTAGGCTCCGGTCGGACAGGTCCGCGTTACAAAACCCTGACGATGCTTCGCTTTCGTGCCGACCACGCCGCCGCACAGGATGCGGTATGGTCAGAGCTGGAAGCTGACTTTGCCAAGACCCACGACCTGCTTCCTGCCAAGACAAAATGCAACGACAAGGAAGAATACCTTACCCGTCCGGACCTGGGTCGCTGTTTTGACGAACACAATGCCAAGGCCATCAAGGGGGTCATTGACACGCCGCCCCGGGTACAGCTGGTGGTAGGCGACGGGTTGTCCTCTGCCGCCATTGCCGCCAATGCCATGGATTGTCTTTCCGCCGTCAAGGACGGACTGAAGGCAAGGGGGATTTCCACAGGCAAGGACATTTTCGTAAAATACTGTCGGGTGGGTGCCGGTGACGCCATTGGGGATATCACCGGCTGTGAATTGGTTTGCGTGCTGGTGGGAGAACGTCCCGGTCTGGTGACGGACAAGAGCATGTCCGCTTATATCACCTACAAGCCTTACACCGGCGTGTCCGAATCCAGCCGTACGGTGGTCAGTAACATCCACGCTCAGGGTACGCCGGCAGTGGAAGCCGGTGCTTATATTGCCGAGCTCATCGACACGATCTTGAAGAAAAAGGTGTCCGGTGTTGGTCTCCATCTGGAGGCGGCGCAATGATCCCCGTAAATATTCTGGCGATACGGTATCTGCCCGGAGCTGACCCGGGTCTGTCTCAGGCCTTGGGCGCACCGGCAGGACATCCCAGCCTGGGACTGCTGACCACGGACTGCGACGACGCCACCTATATTGCTCTGGATGCCGCCACCAAAGCCGCAGATGTGGAGGTGGCGTATGCCCGAAGCTTTTATGCCGGAGCCGCAAATGCATCCACCCCCAACGCCGGCGAAGTCATCGGCATTTTGGCCGGGGTCAGTCCCGAGGCCATGCGAAGCGGCATGGATGCCGCCATCGGTGCACTGCAGCATTTGGGCTTTGAAGAAAGCAACGGTGTGCCCTATCTTGCCCATACTGTCAGTTCTGTGGGTTCCTTTCTTTCCAAGGAAGCCTCTGTTCCCTTAGGCAGTGCCCTTGCCTATCTGATTGCACCGCCCTTGGAGGGAATGTATGCCATGGATGCGGCATTAAAGGCCGCAGATGTAAAGTTATGTAAACTGTATGCGCCGCCCAGCGAAACCAATTTTGGCGGTGGTCTGGTGTCGGGCACCCAAAGTGCCTGTGCAGCCGCCTGTGCCGCCTTTGCAGACGCTGTAAAAGAAGTGGCACAACGGCCCTGTTAAAAAATCCGCTTGCCTCTCCCTTTGGGAAAGCTAAGGGGTGCCGACGAGCACTGTCATTGCGAACCAGTGACCGATGTCACTGGTGTGGCAATCCGCATCCCCTGCCGCCATAGGCGGCGCAGTCACGCAAAATTTAATTCGTTCTGCCGCACTGCGTGCGGGGTTTCCCCTCATCCGCCTCGCTAACGCTCGGCACCTTCCTCCAGGGGAAGGCATAAAAGGAGTTGAAAATTTGGAATTTGACAAAGACTTAGCCGCACGGCAGGAAGCACGGCTTCTCTGCCGGCAGGCTGAAAAAGCACAAGCCCAATTACAAACCTTTTCCCAGGCAAAGCTGGATGCCATCGTAGAAAACATTGCCAAAAAATTTGCCGCATCCGCAGAGGAATTGGCACAGCTTGCCGTCACAGAAACCGGCTTCGGCAATGCTGCGGACAAGGCGGTAAAAAACCGCTTTGCCTCAGAAACTGTGGCCGCCGCAGTACGGGATATGAAAACCGTAGGGATTTTGCGGGAGCTTCCCGAAAAACGGCTGTGGGAAATCGGTGTTCCGGTGGGCTTGATTGCCGCCATCGTCCCCAGCACCAATCCCACCTCAACGGTCTGTTATAAAGCCATCATCGCCATAAAAAGCGGTAATGCTCTGGTATTTTCTCCCCATCCGAAGGCGTTGAACTGTACTCTGCGTGCGGCACAAATCATTTCTGCCGCTGCCGTGGAAGCCGGTGCGCCGGCAGGAACTGTCGGCTGTCTGAGTATGGCCTCCATGGCCGGCTGTCAGGAGCTGATGGGCGCGCCGGAGGTGCGGCTGATTTTGGCGACGGGCGGTCCGGCAATGGTCAGATCTGCCTATTCCTCCGGCAAGCCTGCCATTGGTGTAGGTGCCGGCAACGGTCCGGCATATATCCATCACTCCGCAGATATCTCCCGGGCGCTTGCATGTATCGCCAAATCAAAAACCTTCGATTTCGGTACGGTTTGTGCCTCGGAGCAAAGCATCATCGTGGAAAGCTCCATGGAGCAGGCGGTACGTCAGGAGGGACAACGGCAGGGCTTCTATTTTATGTCAACCGAAGAGGCCGGAAGGCTTGCCAAGCTGCTCTTCCGCCCCACCGGCTCATTAAATCCGGAAATCGTAGGAAAAAACGCAGAATTTTTGGCAAAAAAGGCCGGATTCTCTGTGCCGGCAAACACCCGTGTGCTGGTTGCACGGGAGCAGGAAGCCGGTCCTACCCGTCCCTATTCCATGGAAAAGCTGTGTCCGGTGCTGGCATTTTTTGTTATGGACAGTGAGGATGCCATATTGGAAAAGGCCATTGAGGTGCTGACCCACGAGGGTGCGGGACACACCTTTGCCATCCATGCACAGGACCGCGCCGTGGTGGAAAAATTTGCTCTGCAAATTCCCGTTTCCCGCTTTTTGGTAAATACACCGGCGGCCTTGGGTGGTATTGGTTCCACCACCGCCCTGTTCCCTGCACTGACCTTGGGTTGCGGTGCTGTGGGCGGCAGTGCTTCGTCCAATAATATTTCTCCCCTTGATCTCATCAATATCCGTCGGGTCGCTTGGGATACAGAAGTCAACTGCGTTTCCAAAGGTCCCGATGTGGAGTTGGTGGAGCTTTTGACAGAGAAGCTCCTGGCCCGTCTGAACGGCAAATTATAATCTTTCTTCTCCACTTCAACAATTATTTTGAAAGGAATATGAAAAATGGATACAAATTCTTTGGGCATGATCGAAACAAAAGGACTGGTAGGTGCCATTGAGGCCGCAGATGCCATGGTCAAATCCGCGAATGTACAGCTGGTAGGCAAGGAACAGGTGGGCGGCGGTCTGGTGACTGTCATGGTGCGCGGTGATGTGGGCGCGGTCAAGGCCGCCACAGATGCCGGTGCCGCTGCCGCAGAAAAGGTTGGCGAACTGGTTTCCGTCCATGTAATCGCCCGTCCTCACACCGAGGTGGATGCCATTCTCCCCACCAAGCGCAGCACACCCAATCCTAAGCAGTAATGCTCTACACCGAAGAAAATGTTCGGGATAATCTGAGAAACCGGGATGGAAAACGGGTCTTTTTTCTGGAAAAAGGGGATCAGCTAACCTCCGCCGCCCGGGATTTTCTTACCCGGGAGCGAATTCCCATTCTTCCCGCTGAGCAGGCAAAAATCCACACCTATCGCCTGCTTAACGGTGGCTTTTTGTCCGAGAAACCGGAGCAAATGACCCATCTGCACGGGGATGTTTTGGTGCTGAAAACCCATCCGCGGATTCTTTTTCGGGGGGCTATGGACACGCTGGAAGCGGAAATAATGTTATGTCAGCTTATCGCAGAGGAAAAGACCCGCGCTTCTCTGACGGAAATCCTATCCTTCACCCGTTTGCTTCTCCGATGCGAGGTGCTCAACGAGCCCGTTCCAGGAGAAACCCTCTGCGGACTGACTAATGAGGAATTGCGCAGGCATTCTCATTTCCCGCAGGATTACTACGGACAGCCGCATTTTATGCCGGAAGCAACGGATGGAGAGGTCATTGTCCGGCTGAACCGTTGCCGATGTGCCTGTCGGGAAGCGGAATTGCGGGCAGTCGCCGCCTTTCTGGATGCCGAGGGGAATCCCACCCGCGGGGACCTGCTGCAGGCCATGAACCGGCTGAGCAGTATGCTGTATATCCTTATGATCCGCTGTAAAAAGGATCTGTCCGCACGCAGGTAAAAGAAATGCAGGGGCGACCAATGGTCGCCCCTGTGGGTTTTCTTATTTCCTTTATCCGCAATAATATCCTGCTGAGAGCAGGCGCTGCAAAGCGGTATTGGCTTCTTCGTCGGTAAACAGCCCGGTGAATCGCTTATCGGTCGCCAAAGCCTCCAGACTGAATTCCAAATGCTTTTTCTCTGCCAGCAGGAAAAATCCGTCACTTTCCCGATGACCGCTTAGACAGCGATGAGCCGTTTTCATAGCGTCAGCCTTTTCCACAGGACGCATCCGCACCCCAAGCTCCAGGGCCGCGGCACGGGCCTGTTCCCATGCGACGATAAATTTTTCTTCCATTCTATTTCTCCAAAATAAGAGGCGCGTTGTTGGCTGTCAATGCAGACAGAATGTACGCGGCCGCCTCTTCCGGTGTCAACAGCTCCTGCTGACCGGTCTGCATATTTTTTACGGTACATTTTCCTGCGGCAAGCTCATCCTCGCCCAACAGCACCGCAAAGGGTACGCCAATTTTGTCTGCGTATGCCATTTTCTGCTTGAACTTTTTCTGTTCGCCATACAGCTGTACCTTCAGACCGTTACTGCGCAGGCTTTCCGCCAGCGAAATTGCACAGGCGGCATCTGCCGTCATGGGAAGTACCAGGGCATCACAGGGAGCAGTGGGCAAATTGGGGTTCAGCAGACCCTGCTCGTCCAACACATAGAACAGTCGGGTCAGGCCGATGGAAATACCCACTCCGGGCAAGGCCTTATCAATATAGTAGCCTGCCAGATTATCGTACCGACCGCCGGAGCAGACAGAACCGATCTCCGGATGATCCAGAAGTGTGGTTTCGTAAACGGTTCCGGTGTAGTAATCCAGACCACGGGCAATGGTCAGATCCACCGCAAAATTCTCCTCTGGCACGCCAAAGGCCGCCAAATTTACCGTGACCGCCTTCAATTCCTCAAGACCCAGGTCGAACAGCTCGTTCTTTCCTGCATAGCCCTCCAAAGCGGAAAGCACCTGGGCATTGGTACCGCGGATGGCGATGAATTTCAAAATTTCATCCGCCTGCAACTCGGTCAGGCCGCAGTCCTCCAGCAGGATCTTCTTTACCTTTTCCGGACCGATCTTGTCCAGCTTGTCCACCGTACGCATAATGTCGCCGGATTTTTTCGCCAGCTCCAGCATTGCGTAAAAGCCTGTGAGGATCTTCCGGTTGTTCACACGAATCTGGAACCGCTTCAAGCCGAAGCCGCGGAATACCTTATAGATAATGGCGGGAATTTCCGCCTCATTGAGAATGTCCAGCTTGCCGTCACCGATAATGTCGATATCCGCCTGATAGAATTCCCTGAAGCGACCGCGCTGAGCCCGTTCTCCCCGATAAACCTTGCTGATCTGATACCGGCGGAAGGGGAAGGTCAGCTCATTGTAATGCAGAGCCACGTATTTTGCCAGAGGTACAGTCAGATCGAAGCGCAATGCCAGATCGCTGTCGCCCTTCTGGAAACGGTAAATCTGCTTTTCTGTTTCGCCGCCGCCCTTTGCCAGCAGGATCTGCGCGTCCTCAATGGCAGGGGTATCCAGCGGAGCAAAGCCGTAGCTGCTGTAAGTATCCCGCAAAACCGACATCAGCCGTTCAAACTGCGTTTGCTTTCCGGGCAGCAATTCCATAAAACCGGACAAAGTCCGGGGTTTGATAATATCCATTTTTTCATTCCTTTCTAAAGAAAACCGCCCGCCAAGGGGACGGGCGGCAGTAATTCTCAGAACTTGGGCTTGGTGTATAACACGTCACGCCAATCCAAATCTCCCCGTTGCAGACCCATGATCAGCATTTCGGCAGAAGCCAGATTGGTGGCAATCGGCACATTGTGCTTATCACAGAAACGGATGGTTTCGATCATTTGCGCGTCATCCCAGGGCTCGGTGGTATTCGGATCGGCAAACAAAAGCACCAGATCGATTTCATTATACGCAATCCGCGCGTTAATCTGCTGATGACCGCCCTGCTTATGGCTCAGCAGCAGTGTAATTGGCAGACCGGTGTTATCGGAGATCAGCCGGCCGGTTGTCGCTGTGGCAAACAGATTATGCCGATACAGCACACTCTTATATGCTGTGCAAAACTGCACCATAAGTTCCTTTTTCTTATCATGTGCCAAAAATGCTATATTCATAAAGAGCTTCTCCTTTAATCCTTACCGTAATGGAATGGGCGACCAACGCCCCTGAATCCTCTTTGCAATGCGCGTGCAGGCCGCCGATGCACCCTTGCGGGTGTATTTCAGTAGCGGCGTTTCAAAAGCCGCGGCCAGCGTCACGCTTTCGTCCTCCGGCACAACGCCCAGCAGAGGCAGACCGGATTCATCCATTACATCATCAATGGTTCGCCGGGTCGCCTCCAACAGACGGTTCGTGACACGGTTGACCACAATACGTACCTGCGTTTTCTTCATCAGCTCCAGCGTTTGACCGGTTCTTGCCGCATCCCGAATGGCGGAAGGCTCCGGATTTGTGACCAGGATCACCCGATCTGCATAGGCCGCGCAGAGCCGGAAGCCTGCATCCAGACCGGCAGGCGCATCCAGAAACACGTAAGAGAATTCCCTTCTCGCCTGACGGAGTAAATCGGAAAATGCCTGGGTGTCCACATCCTCAGCCTGCAGATTCACCGGTGCAGTCAAAAAAGAAAGGGTCGGATAACTGCGGTGGGTTGCCGCCTGGGACAGTTGGTAGCCGTCACGATACATATCCACAAAGCTCAGCGCACCCACATCGGACATAGCCAAAGAAATATCCAGGTTCCGCAAGCCGATATCGCAGTCGATACACAGCACTTTTTCGCCCATTTGCGCCAAGGCTGTGGCAATACCGGCGCACAGAGATGTCTTACCGGTACCTCCCTTGCCGGAAAGTACGGCAATCAGTTCGCCCAAATCGACACCTCCTTACAGTTATTGGGATTATTATAAAGGAATATCGCACAAAAAGCAAGCCTCAATCTGCACTTTTTCCCAGATTCTTTCAACAGAATAACCAAAACGGTGGGTTTTTTAACCCTCCCTTTTCTTCGTTCATAAAATTTTTACGCAAAAAGCGAATTTCCCTCTTGATATTTTCCCAATTTGTGGTATGATAGTTTAGCACTTGAAAGAAAAGAGTGCTAAAAAGAGATAAAGGCAGGCACCCCCTGCTACTTACGAATAAGAATTTGGAGGATAAGACATGAAACTCAGACCCATGGCAGACAATGTTCTGCTGAAAGCACAGGACGCTCCGGAAGCAACCGTTTCCGGCATCATTCTCGCAACTACCAATAAAGAAAAGCCCGCTATCTTTGAGGTCGTTTCCGCAGGTCCCGGCACAAAGGACGTTGCTATGACCGTCAAGGCCGGTGACAAGGTGGTTGTCAGCAAGTTTGCAGGCAACGAAATCAAGCTGGATGGCGAGGAATACAAATTTGTCAAGCAGGATGATATCCTGGCTGTTGTGGAAGACTAAGGAGGATTTTCGATTATGGCAAAGATGATTATTTACGGCGAGGACGCCCGCAAAAAGCTTCAGTCCGGTATTGACCAGCTGGCCGATACCGTTAAGGTCACTCTGGGACCCAAGGGCCGCAATGTGGTACTGGGCCGCAAGTTCGGCGCACCCATGATCACCAACGACGGTGTTACCATTGCCAAGGAAGTGGAGCTGGAGGACGCTTTCGAGAACATGGGCGCACAGCTGATCCGTGAGGTCGCCACCAAGACCAATGACGTTGCCGGTGACGGCACCACGACTGCAACGGTTTTGGCTCAGGCCATCACACGGGAAGGTCTCAAGAACCTCTCCGCCGGTGCAAACCCCATGGTCATGCGCAAGGGCATTGAGAAAGCTGTTGCAGCTGCTGTTGCAGCCATCAAGGAGCATTCTGTTCCCGTCAACGGCTCTGACGATATCGCAAGAGTCGGCACCGTTTCTTCCGGTGACGAGTCCATTGGCCGGCTGATTGCCGAAGCTATGGAAAAGGTGGGCACCGAGGGTGTCATCACCATTGAGGAATCCAAAACTGCAGAAACCGGTCTGGACGTGGTAGAGGGTATGCAGTTTGACCGGGGCTATATCTCCCCCTATATGGTCACCGATACCGACAAGATGGAAGCTGTCATTGACGACGCTTATTTGCTGATTACCGACAAGAAGATCTCCTCCATCCAGGAGCTGCTGCCCATCCTCGAGCCCATGGTCAAGACAGGCAAGAAGATGGTCATCATCGCTGAGGATGTGGAGGGCGACGCCCTGGCAACCCTGCTGATGAACCGTCTGCGCGGTAATTTCAACGTGGTCTGCGTCAAAGCTCCCGGCTTTGGCGACCGTCGGAAGGAAATGCTCCAGGATATCGCCATTTTGACCGGCGGTACGGTTATTTCCAGCCAGCTGAACATGGAACTGACCGATGCACAGGTCGCTGATCTGGGTCGTGCCCGTCAGATCGTTGTCACCAAGGACAACACCACCATCGTAGACGGTGCCGGCGACAGCGAGGCTATTAAGGCCCGTGCCCATCAGATTCGTTCCTCCATTGCAACCACCACTTCCGATTATGATCGGGAGAAGCTGCAGGAGCGTTTGGCAAAGCTGTCCGGCGGTGTAGCAGTGATCAAGGTCGGCGCACAGACCGAGGTTGCCATGAAGGAGCAGAAGCTTCGCGTGGAGGATGCCCTGAATGCAACCCGCGCCGCTGTGGAAGAAGGCATCGTCGCCGGTGGCGGTACCGCACAGGTCAATGCCATTGCCGCAGTGGAAAAGCTGGTCGCCACTCTTCACGGGGACGAAAAGACCGGTGCAAAGATCATTGCTGTGGCTCTGCAGGCTCCCATTCGTCAGATTGCAGAAAATGCAGGCGTGGACGGCAGCGTGGTCTACGAAAAGATCCGTTCCTCCAAGAAGATCGGCTATGGCTACAACGCCTACACCGAGACCTTTGTGGATATGATCGCTTCCGGTATCGTGGATCCCACCAAGGTGACCCGTTCTTCTCTGGAGAACGCCGCATCCATTGCCTCCTGCGTGCTGACCACCGAATCTTTGGTAGTGGATCAGCCCAATCCCGCCGGAGACGCCGCAGCCGCAGCTGCCGCAGCTCAGGGCGGTATGTACTAAGAAATACGAAAAGCCGAGGGGAATTCCCCTCGGCTTCTTTTTATTTTCCGCTGATGCGGCTTTCCAGCCGCGTCAAAGCATCCTTCATTTCCAAATAGGTCTGCTCGGATACACAGTCCAAATAACGGTTCTCATAGCCGGCCATGGCCTCTTTTATCCGCAAAACCCGTATTTTTCCGCTGTCATCCGTTTCCGAGAAGATCGGCACATAGGAAAAATCGGTAATTTTCGTTTTTCCGGTTACTCCGTCTTTGGTGATTTCCAAATCCAACAACACCGAGTACGAAACCTCTCCGCCAAAGAAGTCGCCCAGAGAATACGCCACAAAGGTTCCCTGCTCCGGGTCAAATTTCATCTCCTGTACACGGTGGGAATGGGTCCCGACGATGGCATCCACGCCCTCTTCCTGCAAAAGTTTGCAGATTTTTTCCTGGGTCTTGCTGATTTGATCGTTGTATTCGCTTCCCCAGTGAACCATGGCGATGGTCACATCCGGTTGGTGTGCCATGGCATTGCGCACTACCTGACGGATCCCCTCTGTGTTCACCTTTTGATAGGTGCTGGTGTAGTCCTTGTAGAGCAGATTGACACAATGCTCGCTGCCGTCAGGAAGTCCGGCAGGCTGTCCTGCCACATTTACCATGCCCTTCGTAAACGCCATCATGGCAACCTTAATGCCGCCAACCTCCCAAATCACATAACCGCCGCTGCGGTTAAAATCTCCGTTGGTTGCATAGGTTCCCAGTGATGTCAGACCGGCATCCTGAACACCCTGCAAAGTGGAATTCAGACCCTGTAAACCATTATAAACCGAATAGGAGTTGGCTGTTTGCAATACATCCACACCGGCGGCGGACAACGCCTTGAGCATTTCTGCCGGTGCAGTCCTTGTGTCGGTGCCGTAGCGATTGCCGCCGACCACACCTTCAAAATTCAATGCTGTGATGTCCCCACGGGACAGTTCCGGCAGCACATCCTGAAATACCTTCGTATAATCATAGCCTGTTCCGGATGACCCAGCCACAACAGCCCGATCTGTTACATTCAGGTCTCCTCCGGCCACAAAATGGATCACTCGGTCGGGCGGCGGAGTGGTTGCCTGTGGGCCGTTTGGATTGGAACCGTGCAACAGCTTCGGCACTATCAGCACAGCTATGATCCCGCATACTGCCACACCGATACCGGCAAAAATCGCTATTTTTTTCCAGTTGCGTTTCCGGCGGTACTCGGCAGGAACGGCCTTCCGCCCCTGTCTTTTGATTCTTTTCATTTTCAAAGCCATTCCTGCCTTCTTTTTATTCTTATTTTATTATATACCATTTTTCCCCGGTACACAAGCCATGTTTTTCAGGAAATTAACCGTCAGCATAAAAAAGAGGAATGGCGCAAAACCATTCCTCTTTTATCCTGTTTGGATGCCTTACTCCGTCATCATATTGTCGGGAAGGGAATCTACCATCTCAAAGGACAGATATTTGTTGGGCTTGTTGTTGGACCGGTTATATACCAGCTTTACTTCGTAATAGACAATTACGTCTGCAAACGGACAGTAGGCGTAGTATGTGCTGTATTCGTTGCCGCTGTTATGAACATAGCCCACAAGCTCAGCAGAGCCCATTCCGGAGATGCCGTAATCGTGCAAGGTGATGTTGCCGGTGGTTGCATCATAGCCAAACCGGTGTTCGCCGTACTCCTTCATGGAGTTCTGATCGTCCTCAGTAATTGTAAAACGCTCAGACAGTGCCGCAAAGATCGTGGTAATGGCGACAGGCTTATCCGTATATTCGGGGAAAGTGAAGCTGGCATACTCCAGCAAAGCACCGTAATTCATGCCCAAAAGATAGGGCATACCTGCGTCATAAAAGGAGTTGGACATGGCGTTGTCAGAATTCTTGCTGGTTTTGGTATGGGAGCAGACAGTGCAGGTCTTTTTTTGCTCGCCATCCCTATCAATGAGCGCAGGGACAATAATCTCCCAATCGCTGTAAAAATGTCCTTTGACTTCAATCGCTTCTGTGTAGGAATCACTACAGGAACAGGTGTAGGTCATAATGCCTTCCGTCATACAGGCGGCTTCCTTTGTCACCGTAGAGGTATAGCTGTGGGTATGTTCCCCGGTGGGGTTGGTTCCTTCTGTGGGATCGGTAGCTTTCGTGGGGTCAGTTCCTTCCGTGGGGTCGGTTCCTTCCGTAGGATTATTATCCCCGGACTGCGGAGCAGTTGTGGGATCGTTTGAAGGAGTGTTATCGCCGGTTTGGGCACAAGCCGCCAGAGAAAACAGCATTGCCAGGGCCAGGAATAATACAACAATTTTCTTCATGTCTTTCTTTCCTCCTAATAATGCAATAAATTTGCGCTGATGCCATCTTACCATATAACCGCAATCGTTGCAATACAAATTTCAGGGAAATATGGAGAGGCTTTTTGGACGAGCATTGCTTACCCCTACAATGCTTACGGCAAAAAGAAAAACCACACCCTTCGGTGTGGTTTCCTTTTTGGTGACCCCGTACTTTTCCGTCCTTAATGAATTGCCGTCTTTGATACATCTCTGCCCCGAAATTTCAGAATCTCCCCCGGCCTAAAAAACATGCCACCGGCATGTTTTTCTTTACGGCCTCTTCGATTCCCGTACGGCAAAAAGAAAAACCACACCCTTCGGTGTGGTTTCCTTTTTGGTGACCCCGTACTTTTCCGTCCTTAATGAATTGCCGTCTTTGATACATCTCTGCCCCGAAATTTCAGAATCTCCCCCGGCC
>SVMA01000036.1 GCA_015067635.1 Oscillospiraceae bacterium
CCCTTTTAAGGGGCGGCTAGGTAAATGAATTGCGGCTGGCAAACCTTTCGAGGGTCTTAAGACCCAGGCCAGTAATATGGCCTTTTAGGCCTCGAGCAAACCACGCGTTTTACGCGTGGTTATGATTATTATGTTCTCCTTTTTGATTTCCACACGCCCCACATTCGAACAGAGGTAGATACAAGTAAGATGCCAACTGCCATGATTGCAGCAATGGCAATTGTGTGTACACCCTGATCAGCAAAAGCGGCCATATCACCGCGAACGGCGTGAGTCATGGTGTAGTAGACACCGGCACCCGGAATCAATGGGAAAATGGAAACAACCAGATAGGAGATAGCGGGATATTTACGAATCCGGGCCATGACTTCAGAATAGGCAGCTGAAATCACGGCGCCCCAGAAATAGGCCATGATGTCATCGCCGGTGAAATCCAGAACAAGGCAATAGGTTACCCATGCCAGAATTCCGCCTGCGGCACACAGCAGACCGCCGGGGCCATGGATATTGAAGATGATTGCAAAACCAATACATCCCAATAAACAGCCAATGGATTCAAAAACAAGGGAGTAAGAAATGGGTGCCGCGGAAATGGGCATCTGCCAAATGAAAGCCGAACAATTCCATGCGACGGCAGTGCCGAGCGCAATGGCTGCCGCGGTCAAAAAGACTTGTACGATTCGGTTCACACCGGAGTTGATATCTCCAAAAATTATATCGCGCATGGCATTTGTAAAAAGAAGGCCTGGAACGAGGAGCATCAATGCACCGATAATAACCATATCTGCATTGTCCGCAATGTCAAAAACGGACAGTGCATAGGCAGGCAAGGCAAGGAAGAATGCGCAGGCGATGGTGGAGAAGAAAGAATTTGCACGCAGACCGGACATGAAAGAATTAACAAAATAGACGATCAAACCACAAAGACCGGACAAAAGCGCATCGGTAGGAGATCCACCAAAGACGATGGAAAAGCCAAATGATCCAAGAAAATGGCCTAACATAACAGAACGGTTGCTGTAATACACCCGAGCCTCATCAGTGGCAACCAGCCATTGGCGCATGGTATCCAAATCCGGTTTTTTTCTGCAGATGGTACGGCACATGGTATTATATTTTTCAACCGCATCCAAATCGTTGCCATGGATTCCGATTCTTCGCATTCGCGTGATAGGGGTCCCGTCGGGTGTTTCAATACTGACATGAAGACAGTTGGGAATTGCAAAAACCTCTGATTGGATGCCATAGGAATCCAAAATTCGATTGATGCTTTCCTCCACGCGGAATGTTTCCGCGCCGCACATGGTCAGCCGGTATCCAATATCGGCCGCTAGATCAAGCAATTTATTATAATCCATTGTCTGATTCTCCAACAAATATGTTGAAACGAGTGTAGCATCGCTTCATACGGTTTCAAGGCACATTATAAGAAAGTGTGAAAACAGTTCATACTTGCCAATTTGATAATGTGTGGTAAAATGGTAACATAAAAACAGGATACTCGTCAATATTTTTCTTACCAGTTGTAAGGAATCAGGCCTGTAGAAATGAGGATTGACATGAAATTGAAGTTCAAAGTAACGGGCATGACCTGTGCGGCCTGCTCCGCTCGCGTGGAGAAGGTGACCGGCAAGGTGCTCGGGGTTGAAAAAGCGGAGGTAAATCTGCTTGCAGGATCAATGACTGTGGATGCTCCCGATGATACTGTTGTAGCGTCGATCATCAAAGCGGTGTCCGATGCCGGTTACGGTGCTAGCTATGAAGACGGAAAGCCCGTAAAAAAACAAGAGGATACTATTCCGGCAGACAATGGTCTAAAAGAAATGAAGAAGCGGATCATTGGTTCCGGTATCTTCCTGGTGATCCTGATGTATTTTACAATGGGCCATATGGTTGGTTTACCGGTACCCAGCTGGTATCACGGCACACAAAATGCGCTGGTTGCGGCGCTGCTGCAATTTTTCCTGACGCTGCCTGCGGTATATCTGAACCGTGTTTATTATAGCCGTGGCCTGAAAGCTCTGTGGCACCGCAGCCCCAATATGGACTCATTGATCGCTGTTGGTTCCTTGGCTGCCCTGGTCTACGGTGTCGCGGCACTGTTCATGATGGCTTATGCCATGGGCCACGGAGACTGGGATACGGTGCAGCTTTATCGGGAAAATCTTTATTTTGAGTCCGCCGCCATGATCCTGACACTGATCACCCTTGGTAAATTTCTGGAAACCAGGGCGAAGGGTAAAACAGGAGATGCCATCCGGAAGCTGATGGATCTCAGCCCCAAAACCGCAACAGTTAAAAGAAATGGAATGGAGCAGGATATCCCGTTGGAGGATGTCCGTGTTGGAGATACGGTCATTGTCCGTTCCGGCGGCAGCATCCCGGTAGATGGAACCATCCTTCATGGAAGAGCGTCCGTGGATCAAAGCGCTCTGACCGGTGAGAGTCTGCCTGTTGAAAAGATCCCCGGTGATGCTGTTGCAGCTGCTACAATCAATACGGAGGGGTACATTGAATTTCGTGCCGATAAGGTCGGTGAAGATACGACCCTGTCGCAAGTTATACGCATGGTAGAAGAAGCCGGCGGTTCCAAGGCACCCATTGCCCGGCTTGCGGATAAAATTGCCGGAGTATTTGTCCCAATTGTCATGGCGATCGCGCTGGCAGCCTTTTGTGTTTGGATGTTGGCAGGTCAGAGCCTGGAATTTGCCTTGACCACCGCAATTTCTGTTTTGGTCATTTCCTGTCCCTGTGCATTGGGTCTTGCAACTCCTGTAGCTATCATGGTTGGTACCGGCCGGGGTGCGGGAATGGGTGTTCTTTTTAAAAACGCAGAAGCTCTTGAAAATCTGCACCATGTGGACACCGTAGTGCTGGATAAGACTGGTACCTTAACAACAGGAAAACCTGCTGTGACGGATATCAGCAGCGCGACTGTAAGCAGCGGACATCTGCTCAGCATTGCCTGTGCCCTGGAAGCTAGGTCGGAGCATCCCTTTGCCAAAGCGATTCTGGAGTATAACAACGGTAATAGCTACCCTGAGGCTTCCGACTTTGAGACGATTCCCGGTAAGGGCGTTGCTGGCACGGTGGATGGGATCCGCTGCTTTGGCGGCAACCGCCGCCTGATGGAGGAATTGGGAATAACGGTTCCGGAGTTTACGGAATGGAAGGATCAGGGTAAAACGCCGCTGTATTTTGCCTCCAATTCCCGTTATTTTGGTGCCATTGCAGCGGCTGATGTGCTGAAAGAGGATTCCGTGGCGGCGGTGGATGCCATGAGACGGATGAGTCTGGATGTGGTGATGCTTACCGGCGATAATGAAAAAACAGCGGCAGCGATTGCGCAACGGGCCGGTATCAGTCATGTTGTATCGGATGTTCTTCCCGGGGAGAAAGCCGGTGTTGTCAAATCCCTGCAAGAAAATGGACACCGGGTACTGATGGTCGGTGACGGTATCAATGATGCGCCGGCACTGGTGACTGCGGATGTGGGCATGGCTATTGGTGCAGGTACGGACATTGCTATGGAGTCTGCTGATGTGGTGCTGATGAACAGCTCCCTGACTGGTGTTAGCAGTGCGGTAGAACTGAGCAAAGCTACAATTCGCAATATCAAACAGAATCTTTTCTGGGCATTTTTCTATAACAGCTTGGGTATTCCCGTTGCGGCCGGTGTGCTGTTCCCAGTATTTGGAATTCAGCTCAGTCCCATGCTTGGTGCTGCAGCCATGAGCATGAGTTCCGTTTTTGTGGTTACAAATGCCCTGCGACTTCGCTTTTTTAAGCCCAAATATGAGTGCCGTACTGCGGTGCAGACGGAAACTGTTACGGTTCATAATACACCTGTACAAATCAAGGAGGAAATTACGATGGAAACTGTTATCAAGGTAGAAGGAATGATGTGCAAGCATTGCAAGGCTCATGTGGAAAAGGCCTGCAAGGGCGTGGAAGGCACTGTGGACGCCGTAGTTGATCTGGAGGCAAAGAATGTCACCGTCACGGGCACTGCTTCTGTGGAGGCTTTGAAGGCTGCCATCACCGAGGCCGGCTATGATGTGGTGGAGTGATTTATGAAGCAGAATTTCTGTTTTGAATCTCATGGTGCCGGGCGTATTCACAGTATTCTCTGGAAGCCTGAGGGTAATGTGAGAGCTGTGGTGCAGATCGTCCACGGTATTGCGGAGCATA
>SVMA01000018.1 GCA_015067635.1 Oscillospiraceae bacterium
GCCATCTGCTTCGGTGGTGGGATCGGTGTAAACACCTTCGCCCCATGCATGACCGGTAGCGGCTACTTCTTCCTGTGCTACCAGGACTTCACCGCAGACAGAGCAGTGCTTGCCTTCGGTCAGACCGGTTTCGGTACAGGTGGGGGCCTTTGCTTCATCAATTGCTTCTGTGTGACCGGTAGCTGCAATTACTTCGGTAACTACGTCACCGCAGTTTGCGCAGGTCTGCTTCTTCTCGCCTGCTTCAGTGCAGGTGGGATCAGTTACAACGCCTTCGTCGTAGCTATGCTCACAGACGGTGTACTCTACCATAATAGATTCGATTTTATAATGGCCGCTGGTTGCATTGTTAGTAAGAACAACAGGCTCGTTGCCCTTTTCAGGGATGGCGATTGTGGTATTGGTGCCCATGCCGGTTGCAGTTGCGTTGGTAAACACAGCCTCATTAGCAATAGCGTTAGTGCCGGAAGGAGTTGTGAACGTAATACGAGCAATGGTATATCCAGCCGCGGGCGTAATCGTCAGCTTTGTACCGTAACCGTAGAGACGGATCGCAGTACCGCTTGTAAAATATTTCGGAGGATTGTTGCCAGTTCCGTTGACTGCGGTAATTGTGATATTGCCATCCGCAATGGTGGTTTCGGTGAACTCAGTATCATTTTCCAGACCCAGGTTTTCAGATACCATGGTGTCCTCCGACAAAATGGAATAGCCGCATTCGCAGGTGCCGATATTCAGTACATGATCCAGAGTTTCCTCAGCCTTCCAGCCACAGGAACAAACATGACGATGTCCGGTTTCGTACTCTTCCAGAGAAATTTTGTAGGTTTCTTTATATTCATTTTCGGTTTTGACAGTACCGCACTTGGAACAAGCTTCGGTATGTACATAACCGGGGTGTGTGATAACGCTGTAGTCGTGATCGCAGCAGATTTTCTCACAGGTATCACAGTAGTAATTAGCGTCTTCGTCAATGTGATCTGCAGGATCAGTGGGCTCACCACAGATCGTACAAATATGGTAATGCTGATTGTTCTCATTAACCAGCCACTCAGCGTATTCACAGGTGTGCTTCTGGACATAATCCAGCACGCAGTCTGCTTTAAACTCAACAACTGTGTCGCTGAATCTCGTGAGCGTACCGGTGGCGGTGATGATATCACCAACCTTCAGGTTTTTCGCATCTGTTGTGCCGTTGCTCTTCAGACGGAAGCACAAAATAGGCTTGGCTTCCTTGCCGTCAACCGCAATAACAACAGAGATGTTGGAATACTGGTCGCTCCATGCCGTATCAATTTCTGTGATTTTGCCGGTCAGGGTGATGGCAAAGGGCAGGGACTCATTAACAGCCAAAGCATAGGCATCGTCGATATAGGCAGCGCGGAGAGCGTCCATATCCTCATTTGCCGCACCGCACAGGGAGCAGGCACCGTCTGTGCCCAAAGTGTTGTGCAATTCGATTGCACTGTATTCGGTACAGTCTGCACAAGCAACGCTGTGATGGAAAGCATCGGTCTCAATGGGAGCGTAGGTCTTATCCTCGTGGAAACAGGTGTCCTCTGCGAACAGCTTGTAAATCGCTACATCGGCCTGGCCGGATGAATAACAGGAGAATATTTTACTGCTAGAGTTATGACGAAGCCAGTTTTTGGTATTGGTGCCCTGAGCCTTAATGGTGGCTACGCCATCGGTAGTAATTGAAATGGTCCAGGAAGCATTATCATCCTTTTCATCCTGTGTTCTCATGTAGTTGGAGCCAGTGGAAGCAGCATAGAGATAGCCACTGCCGGTATTGAAAGCAAATGTGCCATCCTTTGTGCCGGCTTCCAGAGTCAGAATCTGAACAGCAGAACCTGTATCCAAGGTAATGAGATTCTCATTCTTGGTGATGTCGGCTTGTCCGCGGTTGTTGGAATTTTGAGTTGTGCTCAGTGCAAAATTCGAGCCCGCTGCAACGATAATGATCGTATCTCCGGCAGCCAGATCAGCAGCACTGGTAACCTTATAGAATGTAGGTACATTCAAATCGGCCTGACAGGTATCGCAGAATTTATCCGCATTCTCATCCTTGTGGCCGAGGGCAGGAATCTCAGTACCGGATTCCTGCTTTGCACCGCAATCTGCACAGTAGACGTCACCGGTGTAGCCGGCAGCTGTACAAGTCGCAGGCTCATCATTACGCAGCTCAGTATTAGTGTGCTCACAGGAGGCATCGCCAGCATCTACAGTTACAGAAATTGCAAAAACGAATACTCTCTTGTTAAAGTCAATGGTAACAGTATCAGAAGGAGTTGCCAATTCAAATGTCAGAGAGTCGGTTTTCTGATTCGTTTTAGGAGCAACTTGTGTGGCAGAGCCGTTTACTTTAACAGTGTCACTGTTAGAAGTACTCCAGGCATGGCAAGTAATCTCAACCTTGCTGACAACCTTGTCAAAAACCAATACCATCTTGCCAACCGCGCTGTTGGCACCAGTTTTCAAGAAACCGGTTCCTTGGAATGCACCGCCGGAACTATTACCACTATAGATTTTTGTGGGTGTAGCGCTTTGCAATCCTGAATTAGGATTAGCAGTATCAAATGCCTTCTTTAATGAAGTGGCATCCAACTCTGTGCCCTTACTTGTCTCCTTTGCGAAACTGTAAGTAATGGTTTCTTCCGCTGCTTTGGCCAAGGTGGTAAAGGTGGGAATAAACCCGATCACCAATGCCAGGCACAGGAAGATGCTGAGTATACGCTTCGTGTTTTTCATGCTTGTTGATTCCTCCTTAAAATTTTTATCCCCATGGGGGTTGATTATGGACTTGATGCAACGATTCTGTGGATAAAATTCAATTTACATCAATTATATTATGCGGTAGTAATTACCATTTGTCAAGGACATATTGACGATATTTTCAACATTTTTCAACAGTGTGCGCGTCAGAGGGACAAGCCGACATTTTGTGTTTTTCCTGTGGACATTTCCGTAAAATACACAAAATGTAGGGGTCAGGCAAAAACCTGACCCCATAAAAATATTACGTTAGGGAACGATTATCTCTGCAACTGCATCCACTGCCTTGGGATGGGTGACCTTCACAGTCAGCACATCACCGGATTTTGCACGGACAAACCACTCTGCCGCCGCACTTTCCATGGGATACAAGGAAGCCACAGAGGGATTGGTGTTCTGATTCAGAATCTCCTGTGCTCCGGAAATCCCAAACTGAACTGTTGCAATGCCTGTGTGGTAGCTGGATGCCGCTTCAAAGGCCTTTGTGCCCATGGTGCTCTCGTTCATCACGTTTGCACGAATCCGGTATACGCCCTCCCCTACTGCTTCACAGGCAGTTTTGGTCAGGGTAAGCACCGGAGCAAGCTCCGCAACCTTCAGGCAGTATGTAGCTACATTGGGAATCAAATCCAGCATATCATCCGGATCCATAAAGTAGGCATTGTAATGGAATTGACCGCCAACCTCTACATCTCCCAGCTGGGGATGCTTGATGGCAACCCAGGGCTCAGCAATTTTACCGCCCTTGGCTTCGTGCATTGCCGCGACCTTCGCAATCAGCTCTCTGCCATACAATTCCCCATCGAATACGTCATAGGAATTCATACCCAGAGAGTTGAAGCCGTTGCCCAATTCCACAGTCACGCTGGGGATGCCCAATGCATCATGACAATAATCATCAATGTGACCGCACAGATGAGGTGTGAAGCTGCGGTTGTCAGAATGGCGACCGTAACGTCCGTGGGTAATGGGCTCAATACCGGTGATCTCCTTGGCCATCAAGGCAAGCTTGCGCATCAGGCGATAGTCTGCAATGTTGGAAGGATCACTGTAAATCAAGGCGCGGGTGCCGCAATGAATGTCAATAACAGCAAAAATGTTGTTATGCTGGGACAGGAAGCTCATAATGGTGCGGGGCTCGATATGATTCGCAGGAAAATCACCGCCATTGGAATTGTCCTTCCAATTTACGGAATACTGACGGTTAAAGTCCAGATCCCTGTAGCCGTACTGGAGCTCACCGCCGTCATAATTCTCGACAATGCCCTCGGTAAAGACCTGATAGAAAGGTCCCTTGTCGCCGGGACGCCGCCGTACCATCATATTCGCACATTCGGGCAGACTGACCCAGGGACCGCTGGGATCCTGCCATCGCATTGAGAGGATCTTGCCGTCGCCATTCAGGTCCTTGGGCACGATGGCATTGGGACGTCCGTACACACGCTCCAGCTTGGAACGGACATTCACACCGGTACGGACACACATATCCGAGCCGTCGGGATTAACGCAGGGATTGATGTAAATGGTCAGATTGTCCAGAACAGAAGGATCCTGCAAAACCGTCCACAACAGGTTCAGCGACGCGGTAATGCCGTAGCCTTCCTGTGCGTGAATACCGCCCTGTACGTAAAGTGCAGGATTTGCATCGGGATTGCCCTTGGACAGGGTGACGTTCCAGATTGCGCGTCCCTCCTCGGTATGCGCAAGCTCCGTCAGCTGCATGATATCCGGATGTTCCTTTTGGGCTGCGCGCAAATAAGCGCAGATCTCATCATAGTTATAAAGATGGGTCAGAATCGGTCTTTCCATAGAAAATTCTCTCCTGTCAAAATGTAAATAATTTCCGGGTCTATGAATTTAGTATACTCCCGCTTCCATCTAAAGTCAATACAATAAATAATGCGTGCGACCGAAAAGTCGCACGCAATTTGTTACTGAAGCATATTCAAAAAATCATCCTCTGAAAGGATCGGAATCTCCAATTCCCTGGCCTTACGCTCCTTGGAGCCGGCATTTTCTCCCACAACCACATAGGTCGTCTTTTTGGACACCGAGCCGGATGCCTTACCGCCGAAAAGCTCAATTTTCTCCGTAGCCTCTTCCCTTGTGAACTTGGTCAGTGCTCCGGTGAGGACGAAGGTCATTCCCGCAAAGCGTGCATCGGTCACGGTGCGCTTACTCTCAAAGTTGACACCGGCAGCACGAAGCTTTTCAATGATGTGCTGTGACTGAGGCTGCGCAAACCAGTCCGCAATGTTCTTTGCTGTGACTTCACCCACATCCGGCACCTCGGTCAGCTCCTCTGCCGTAGCCCCCATCAGGGCATCCATCGTGACGAATCGACTTGCCAGCACCTTGCCTGTTTTTGCACCCACCTGCCGGATTCCCAGCGCAAATATCAGTCGCGACAGGTCCTGCTGTTTGCTGTTTTCAATGGCCGAAAGTAGCTTGGTGGCCGCCAATTCGCCTTTTTGCCACAGGCTCTTCATTTCGTCAAGGGACAGATAATAAATATCTGCAGGAGATTTCAGAAGTCCTTTTTCAATCAGTCCATCCACAATCGCACTGCCAAAGCCTTCAATGTCCATGGCATCCCGACTGACAAAATGGGCAATATTTCGGCTGAGTTGGGCAGGACATTCTGCTCCTGTGCACCGCAAGAACGCACCGTCCTCATCCTTTGCTGTGGGTGCACCACAAACAGGACAGGTCGCGGGCAAATGATACGGCACAGCCGTTACAGGCCGTTTTGTGACATCCACTTCCAGAATTTCCGGAATAATCTCCCCTGCTTTGCGAATCAAAACGGTATCACCAATGCGGATATCCCGTTCTGTGATAAAATCCTCGTTGTGCAGCGTGGCGTTGGTGACTGTTGTGCCGGCCAAACGGACAGGCTTCACCACCGCTTTCGGTGTCAGTACACCGGTTCTGCCAACCTGCACCACGATATTCTCCACCACTGTCGGCTTGATCTCCGGCGGATATTTGTATGCCACTGCCCACTTGGGACATTTGGCGGTTGTTCCCATTTTTGTACGCTGGGTCAGATCATTAACCTTGACAACCGCACCGTCGATATCGCATGTAAGTTGCTCACGGTTTTCATTGATGGACATGATATGGCTAACGATAGCATCCGCATCCGTGAGAAGCACGTTATCAATAACCTTAAACTGCAATTTTCGCAGAAAATCCAAGGATTCCTCATGGGAAGCAAAGGTAACGCCCTCAGCCAGCTGTACATTGAAAACCAGAATGTCCAGCTTCCGCTGTGCGGTGATTTTCGAATCAAGCTGACGCAGACTGCCGGCTGCTGCATTGCGTGGATTTGCAAACAAGGCCTTCCCTTCTGCTTCCTGCCGTTCATTCAGCGCCTCAAAGCTCTTCTTGGGCATAAACACTTCGCCCCGGACAATCAGCCGTGCAGGTGCACCGTCCAAACGCATGGGAATGGAACGGATGGTCTTCAGATTCTCTGTCACATCCTCACCCACTACACCGTCGCCACGGGTTGCACCACGAACAAATTGTCCGTTTTCGTATTCCAAAGCAACGGACAGCCCGTCAATCTTCGGTTCTACCGAGAATGCAGAATCCGGATAAGCTTCGAGGGTTTTCACCAAAAACTCCTTCAATTCTTCCGGTGAGAACACATCCTGCAGACTCATAAGAGGCACAGGATGGCTGACCTTCTCAAACTTGCTGAGGGCTTCACCGCCCACCCTCTGGGTGGGTGAATCCGGCTGAATCAAATGCGGATGCGTCGCCTCCAGCTCCTCCAATTCCCGCAAAAGCCGGTCATATTCAAAATCCGGCATGGCAGGATTATCCTGCACATAGTAAAGATAATTTGCCTCGGACAAAATACGGGTCAATTCTTCAATTCTCTGTTTTGCTTCCATAGTAGCCTCCGGCTTGCAGTAAAGTATCCGGCACCTGTCCGACAATGATGGTCTCTGCCACCACCACCTGGCTGGTAACCGTAAAATTTTCGGTGCGCCCAAGCACCAGAATCGCAACATCAACGCTGATGTTCATGGTTAGCTTTTGCAGGGTCTGATTGATTCCAGCCTCTGTGAAATAGCTCTCAAAACTGGCTTCGGAATTGCTGATGGAAAGAATCTGCACCGGAATCTGCGGACCGCGACCGGCAAGCACTTCAGGAAAGAACAGACTGCCGATGGGAATTCCAAGGGCTGTTGTATCCATTGCCAATATCTCATCGTTGATAATGTTTAGAATGCTGGTTTTTAATCGGTTTACCTCGCTCATGTTGGTTTTGAGCGCGGTGATTTTCCCATTCAGATCCTTTTCAAAATAAACGATCCGGTCATACTGAATATCGCCCTTATCAATCTGCCTGTCAATGGCGTCATTGATTAAGTCCGACGTGGAGTTTTTAACCTGGGTTTCTGCCAGGGAACGAATTGTGCCATGAAATTTTGTGCGAAACAAGACGAGAAGCAGTATACTGACCACTGCAATCGCCAGTAGGATTCCGCACAATCTCCGAAGCCATCGGTTCATTCCACCACCCCCGGACATTGTATGCCCACTCGGCAGAAATATTACAGCTTTTTCATGTGGGCAGAAGCCGTTTTTGCCATGAGCTTTTTTGTCCCGATCTGGTCAAAGGCGATCTCCAAAAGCGCATCTCCGCCCATTTTCATCACAGAAAGAACCATACCTTTACCAAAAGCCGCGTGGTTCACCATATCGCCCTTGCTGAGCTCCAGCACAGGTCCGCCAGTCGCCCTCGTTCCCAGTCCGGAAACACTGCCCCGGGCAGGACTCCACTCAGTGGTTACCTTCGGTCGGATCACATCCTGCCGTACAAAATAATCGGTCTGCATTTGCGGACTGACATAACCGCCCTTTCGCACAATTTCATCCTGCGGCAGTTCGCGGACAAAACGGGATGGCATCGCCGCATTGGTACGTCCGTAAAGCATTCTTTGTCGGGCATAGGAAATGGTCAGCGTTTCCTTTGCGCGGGTAATGGCCACGTAGCAAAGGCGACGCTCTTCTTCCATTTCATCCCAATCGCCGATGGCCTTCATGCCGGGAAACAAACCGTCCTCAAAACCCACCAGAAATACGTTGGGAAATTCCAAACCCTTTGACGAGTGCATGGTCATCATAACCGCCGCATCGTCCCCGTCGTTATATTCTTCAATATCCGTATACAGAGCAATTTCTTCCAAAAAACCGGACAGACTGGGTGTTTCCGCATTTTCAATGTAGGAATGGATACTGGATTTCAGCTCTCGGATATTCTCCAGTCGGGTCTTATTCTCTTCCGTATCCTTCTTTTGGAGCATTTCAATGTAGCCGGTGCGAAGCATCAATTCTTCATAGAAGTCAGGCAGGCTGACACCGTCATCCAGCATCTGCGCCAGAGACTCGATCATGGTCGCAAAGGCATTCAGCTTCGGTGCAATTTTCTCCAGTGGTGCATAGGATTTCGCATCTGCCACCACATCATACAGGGGAACCTGCTCAGCATCGGCAAGTCTCTGTGCGACCTCCAATGATTTTGCACCCAGGCCACGCGGCGGGTTATTGATAATCCGGTTCAGTCGCAAATCATCCGACCGATTGTTAATGACACACAGGTATGCCAGCATGTCCTTAATTTCTGCTCTGTCAAAAAAGCGAGTACCACCAATTACCCGATAAGGGATACCGTTGCGCTTCAAAGCATATTCCAAAGCGTTGGATTGTGCGTTGGTGCGATATAAGATGGCATAATCCTTAAAGCTTCTGCCTTTGGATTTTGAGATGATCTCTCCTGCCACGTAATGGGCTTCGGCCCGTTCGTCCGCCGCCTCATAAACAGTTACGGGCTTGCCAATCCCATTTGCTGTCCAAAGACGCTTCCCTTTTCTTCCGCGGTTATTTACAATAACTGCATTTGCCGCATTCAAAATGGACTGAGTAGAGCGGTAATTCTGCTCCAGGCGAATAACCTGTGCACCGTGATACTGCTTCTCAAAATCCAGGATGTTCTCTATGGTTGCCCCACGAAAACGGTAAATACTCTGATCATCATCGCCCACTACACAGATGTTTTCATATCCGCCCGCAAGCAAGGATGTAAGCAGATATTGCAGATGATTGGTGTCCTGATACTCGTCAACCAGAACGTACCGGAATTTGCGTTGATAGTATGTGCGTATGTCCTCATGCTCCTGAAGGAGCTTGACTGTCAGCAGAATGATATCATCAAAATCCACCGCATTGTTTTCCCGCAGTCGGGTTTGGTATTTTTTATAGGCCTTTGCAATATGCTTCAGCCGGATATCTCCGGCTTCCTCAGCCCGTACCAATAAATCGTCCGGGTCCACCAGCCGATCCTTCTCGCGGCTGATAATGCCCAAAACATAACGGGCGGGAAAGGTCTTATCATCCAGGTCCATATCCCTGACAATGTCCTTCATGATCCGTTCGGAATCAGCGGCATCATAGATGGTGAAGCTGCGGCTGTAGCCCAGCCGTTCAATATCCTTGCGCAGGATGCGGCAGCATGCTGAGTGAAAGGTCATTGCCCAGATATCTTCCGCTTCCGGACCAAGCATGGCGCCCAAACGTGCTTTCAGTTCATTGGCCGCCTTATTGGTGAAGGTTATGGCAATAATGCTCCACGGCACTGCCGGACGCAAAGCACACAGATATTCCGCACGACTGTGATCAACCTCCGACGCATCCGCGGAAATGCCTTCCAAAAACAAAACATCCTCTTCGTCAACAGTATCCGGAATATCATCAGTAGACGGATCACTGCCTGCACCAAATCGAATCAGATTGGCGATCCTATGGATCAGTACAGTGGTTTTTCCGCTTCCTGCGCCTGCCAGAAGAAGCAGTGGGCCTTCCGTCGTCATTGCGGCCTGTTGCTGCATGGAATTCAAATTGGAAAACTGCCCGACAATGTATTTGCGCCGAGCCTTCAGAAATCGGTTCCTAAGCTGTTCGGTCATAATTGCACCTGTCTTTATGTGATGGTACTATTCTATCGCATTTTTTCAAAAAGGTAAAGAGAAATTTCCTAATCCATGTACATGCGCAAACTGGCGATGGCTTTCTTTTCAATGCGGGATATCTGAACCTGACTTACGTTCAAAACCTTTGCAACCCGTTCCTGTGTCAAACCGTGAAAATAGCGCAGCTGGACCACCGTCCGTTCCCGTTCCGGCAGCTTGGAAATTGCCTGACGCAGAGAAATGTGCTCTACCAATACATCCTCAGTCTGGGTATCTGTCAGTACATCCTCAAGGGAGAAGCCATCTTCCCCGGTTTCCCGTTGTATGGATTCCGTTGCGGCAGTTGCATTTTCCGCCAGTGCAATCTCTTCCCGAGAAAAACCGGTCTGCTCCGAAATCTCTGTAATGGATGGCTCCCTTCCCAATGCGTTAGTCAGCTGACTTCTGGCAATCTTAATCGCCGAAGCCTGCTCTTTGATAGTACGCGATACCTTAACCGCCCCGTCATCCCGCAAAAAACGCCGAATCTCGCCGGATATCTTCGGAACGGCATAGGTGGAGAACTGTGTGCCGTATTCCAGATCAAAGCCTTCTACCGCCTTCAAAAAGCCCAGGCAGCCAAGCTGATACAAATCATCTGACTCGGCACCACGCCCTAAAAAACGACGTGCAACCGACCAGATAAGACCCGAATTCTCTTGGATCAAGGCCTCCGAAGCATCCTTATTTCCCTCCTGTGCCAGAGAAATCAGTTCTTCCAGTCTGCTCATTTGCGTTTTTGAATTCGCCGGCGCATATGTACAACTGTGCCTTTTCCGGGCGTTGATCGCAGTTCAAAGCTGGTCATAAAGCTTTCCATGATGGTGATACCCATACCACTGCGGTCATTGCCGCCGGTGGTATACATGGGCTTGCGTGCCTTCTCAATATCTTCAATTCCAACGCCCTGATCCTTGACGACAATGTCTAAAATATTGTCCTTCAAAATCCGGCATCTGAGTGTAATCAAGCCGTATTCATCCGGATACGCATGGACAATACAGTTGGTAACCGCTTCAGATACAGCTGTGCGAATGTCCCCCAGCTCCTCCAGAGTTGGATCCATTTGAGCCGCGAAGCAGGCAACCGCCGAACGGGCAAAGGCTTCATTGCTGGAACGGCTGGGAAATTCCACCGTCATATAGTTTTCAAATTTCATGATACCGCCTCCTTGATTTCCACTAATTTATCGATGCCGGATGCCCGAAACACCCGCATCGGCTGCTGACAAATACCGCTGAGTATCAGCTTTCCATCGATTTGTGCCATTGCACGCAATGCGTTAATCACCACCGCAATACCGGAGGAATCTACAAAGGTTACTTCCTGAAAATCCAAAATACACACCTCCGGTGTATACGCTTCTATTTTGGCCGCAATGGTCTGAATATAGCTCTTGGCGCAGTGATGGTCGATTTCTCCTGTTAACGCGACAGTTAACTGTCCGTTATCCAGAAAACTGGTAAAGTGCATTTTAACTCCTCCTTGCAGATTTTACATCCTTAGTATAAAAAAGCAGTTTTGGCTTTTACAGTCGTATTTGGAAGGATAAAAAAATACTCTCTCATACAGCAAACGCTGCATGAGAGAGTGTGTAAAATTTATTACAGTTTCTTCATTGCATTTTCGCTCTGTTCCAGGCTTGCAATCAAATCTCTGGTCTTCTGTGCTTTTTCCCGTTCTGCTGCAACCACAGCCTCAGGAGCACGGGAAACGAACTTCTCGTTACTAAGCTTTGCTTCCAAACCGGCGAGGAACTTGCGCTGTGCATCCAGTTCCTTGGCAATGCGCTCCAGCTCTTTGGCAACATCCACCAGCTGACCCATGGGGATATACAGCTTGGCATCCGCAGTGGCACAGGTTACCATACCGTCCAGATTTTCCGGCTCCTTATCCAGCATGGTTACCGTATCTGCATAGGCAAGGCGCTGCATAAAGCCTTCTCCTTCCACAAATACCTTCGGATCATTTGCCAGGATAAACAGCGAAGCCTTCTTGGATGGGGGCACATTCATTTCTGTACGGCGATTCCGGATAGCCCGAATCGCTTCCATCACAGATTCCATACTTGCTTCCTCAGCCTTAAATGCCAGGTCCTGCCGGTATTCCGGCCAGGCAGCAACAATCAGAGCATCTCCATCATGGGGCAAACTCTGCCAGATTTCCTCCGTAATGAAAGGCATGAAGGGATGCAGCAAACGGAGCACCTGATCCAGACCATAAACAAGAACCTCCATGGCGGTCTGCTTCCGGTCTGCATCGTCAGAATACAGTCGCGCCTTGGTCAATTCAATATACCAATCGCAGTAGGTGTCCCAAATGAAGTCATAAATCTTCTGAACAGCCACGCCCAGTTCGTACTTCTCAAGATTCTCCGTCACTTCGGCGATTAAGGTATTCAGCTTGGACAGCACCCACTTGTCTGCAATTTCCAGCTTGGATGCATCGGGTAACCGATTGACGGCATCCTCGCCCAGATTCATCATAACATAACGGGAAGCATTCCACAGCTTGTTGGCAAAATTGCGCATTGCTTCACAGCGCTCAACATAGAAACGCATATCGTTTCCGGGAGAGTTGCCGGTGACCATGTTCATACGCAAGGCATCACAGCCGTATTTTTCAATCATTTCCAACGGATCAATGCCGTTGCCCAGAGATTTGGACATCTTCCTGCCCTTATCATCCCGCACAAGCCCATGAATCAGAACAGTGTGGAACGGCGTCTTTCCCACATGTTCACAGCCGGAGAAGATCATTCTTGCGACCCAGAAGAAAATAATGTCATAGCCTGTAACCAACACATCCGTAGGATAGAATTTACGCAAATCCTCTGTGGATTCGGGCCAGCCCAGGGTCTCAAAGGGCCACAAAGCAGAACTAAACCATGTATCTAGCACATCGGGATCCCGCTCAATATTGGTACTTCCGCATTTTTCACACTTGCAGGCATCCTCCCGGGAAACGGTAATATGACCGCAATCTGCACAGGTCCAGGCAGGAATCTGGTGACCCCACCACAGCTGACGGGAGATGCACCAATCCCGCACATTTTCCATCCAGTTCAGATAGGTTTTGCTGAAACGCTCAGGAACAAACCGGGTTTCGTTCTCTTTCACAACACGGATAGCCTCTTCTGCCAAAGGCTTCATTTTCACAAACCATTGTGCAGAAATGATGGGCTCCACGTCGTTATGGCAACGGTAGCAGGTGCCCACATTGTGGGAATAATCCTCAACCCGGACAAGATACCCTTCCGCTTCCAGATCAGCAACGATTTGCTTTCTGGCTTCATAACGATCCAGGCCCTCATACTTGCCGCCCAATTCGTTGACCTTGCCATTGTCATCCAAAACACGGATGATTTCCAAATTGTGCCGCAGACCCACTTCAAAGTCATTGGGGTCGTGGGCAGGTGTCATTTTTACGCAGCCGGTGCCGAATTCCATCTCCGCATAATCGTCTGCCACAACGGGAATCTGCTTATTGACAAGCGGCAATGTAACTGTCTTTCCAACAATATTCGTATACCGTTCGTCAGCAGGATTGACGCACACACCGGAGTCACCCAGCATGGTTTCCGGACGGGTTGTGGCAACAATCACTTCACCGTTCCCGTCAGTCATCGGATAGCGGATATGCCACAGATGACCGGGCTTATCCACATATTCCACTTCCGCATCGGAAAGGGCAGTTACACAATGTGGACACCAGTTGATAATCCGGCTTCCCTTGTAAATCAGACCCTTTTCATACATGGAAACAAAAACTTCCCGAACGGCCTTGGAGCAACCCTCATCCATGGTAAAGCGTGCCCGATCCCAGTCACAGGAGGCGCCCAACTTCTTCTGCTGCTCCACAATACGGTTGCCGTACTTATGCTTCCAATCCCAAACCTTTTCCAGGAACTTTTCCCGTCCCAGATCATACCGGGTCAGGCCTTCCTTACACAGTTCCTCTTCCACCTTGATTTGTGTGGCGATGCCCGCATGGTCTACTCCGGGAACCCACAGTGCGTCAAAGCCCTGCATCCGCTTAAAGCGAATCAAGGTATCCTGCAGTGTAGCATCCATTGCATGACCCATGTGCAACTGCCCTGTAACGTTTGGAGGCGGCATCACGATCGTGAAGGGCTTTGCGCCGATCTTCCCCTGAGGACGAAAATATCCCTTCTCCTCCCACATGGTATACAGCTTATTTTCCACTTGCTGAGGTTCATAAACCTTCGGTAATTCTCTTGCCATAATTAACTCCTTTCAACAAGAAACGCCCTGAGTCTGAAAAGACTCAGGGCGAAAATCTACATTTCCGCGGTACCACCTGAATTTCCGAAAAACGGACACTCAACAGCTATAACGGGCTGACCCGTACTTCCCTACTGTGTTTCAGGAAGCATGCTCCAGGGCGACAATTCTGAAGGCATCCCATGTCCTCACACCAACCGGACACTCTCTTGAAGGATGACTGGAGAAACTCCCTATCTGCGCATTTATTGCTAACAAATTACCATATATTCACCAAGAAGTCAACCTTATTTTGCATATATTTCCTTCAATTTATCTTGACGGAGGACTGAATTTTGGTATAATGTAGATAATATACGTAAAACAGGAGTGGATGTGAATGAAA
Source organism: Oscillospiraceae bacterium (assembly GCA_015067635.1). GTDB lineage: Bacteria > Bacillota > Clostridia > Oscillospirales > Oscillospiraceae > Faecousia. Next base: position 14,430 of record SVMA01000018.1, read on the forward strand.
TTGTCCCTCGTTGTTCCCTGCTATAATGAGGCAGAGAATGTTAAAAACTTTCACGATGCTGTGGTGTCAGCCTTTGAAGGATGCGGATATGAATACGAAATCGTATTTGTGGATGACGGCAGCCGGGATGCTACCCTGCATAACTTAAAAAAACTGTATCGAAATGAAGTAACAGAAATTAAAATCATTTCCTTCTCACGAAATTTCGGCAAAGAAGCTGCCCTTTACGCAGGTATGGAGCATGCGGACGGTGACTATATTTCCCTTATTGATGCTGATTTGCAGCAGAGGCCGGAAATCGTTCGGGAAATGGTTGCCCACTTGGAAAGCCATCCGGAATTTGATGTGGTCGCTGCCTATCAGGATCGCCGGGGTGAAGGCAAAATCCTTTCTCTTTTCAAAAGATCCTTCTATGCGGTCATCAACAAGATGTCTGACGTTAAGCTTTATAACGCCGCCAGCGATTTTCGCACCTTCCGCCGCAGTGTAATGGAAAGCATTTTGGAAATGGGAGAATACCACCGGTTCAGCAAGGGTATTTTTTCCTGGGTGGGTTACGAGACACACTATATCCCCTACACCGCCTGTGAACGTGTAGCAGGCACAACCAAGTGGAGCTTCCGGAAGCTTATGAACTATGCCATTGACGGCATCATCGGCTTCTCAACCCGTCCCTTGCGTTTTGCAAGCTATTTGGGAAGCCTTACAGCGATTTCTGCTTTGATTTATTTGATCGTTGTAGTGATACAAAAGCTGTTTTTCGGCATTGCCCTTCCCGGCTATGCAACCATTGTGGTGCTGATTCTCCTTTTGGGGAGTATGCAGCTGTTTTGTATCGGCATCATCGGAGAATATGTCGGAAGAACCTTTGAACAAAGCAAGCACCGTCCCATTTACCTGGCAAAAGAAGTTCTTGATCGCTCTAAAAAGTAAAGTTTTCCCCTATGAAGCATTCCGCTTCATAGGGGAATTTCTCATTTCTTCACTATTTTCCTATAAATACTTTTTGCTTTGCTATTCCACCATAGACGATTGTCCAGATATACAATGGTAAGGAACACAAGCAAGCTGCCCAGGGTTATCAGTAAGCCGAGGTTGAACGACTTATTTTCATAGGTGAATACGATCTTATGATCCCCTTTTGTCAGTTTCACACCAACCATTGCATCGCCAACTATGACAGGATCGGTCTGTTTGCCGTCTACCCATACCTTCCAGTTGCCGTTGTCCGGAATGGACGTGTACATCAGTCCGTCCCGGTTACAGCTGATATCTCCCGCTACCCTTGTATTGGAAAATTCCGTCAACTCCAAGGTTGATGCACTGAGAAGCTCATAGCCCTTCTTGAATACCGCATCATCCAAAAGCGCAGTGTGCACAGACATGGAGCTGTTCTCTCCTGCAGGACAGGATATTCGGATCTCCACCACATCTCCGGGTCTGACCTGAGAAATGCCAAAGGTTTGCGGCAAAGTCATACTCTCGGTGTAGAGATATGCGCCATTGAGATAAACATGGAAGGAATTACGTGCATACATATATGCATCCATCGCAAGGAAGCCTTCTTCCTGAATCTCATATCGGAAGGTCAGCATACCACCGCCGGAAGTTTGATAGGAGGCATATCCGGACGCGTGCTGCGCATTGATATCCACTCCGCTACCACTTATCGTGAGCCAGGATTCCGGCGTAGTTTTCCAAACATTATCTGTAATTCCCGTTGCAGCAGAAAAAATCATGTTCTGGTTCAGGAAGGCGTGTTGACTGCCTTGCTGCAACTGCATTTCACCAAGGCCAGACTCCGCCAGGAATCCAAGAGGCAAGTAATAATTATTCTCCAACAGATGCACCTGTCCATAGCTATGCACATCATTAAAATAGGGATTTTCTTCCACGCGACCTTCCCGTTCAATCATATACTTCAGGCTCAGGAAGAGGTCTGCAACCGGAGAGCTTTCCTCATAGGCGTAACGGTTCCAGTTGTTCTGCGCCTCAAAGCCCATGGAGCACATAAACTCTGTTACCTTCACATTTGCAGAGCTTGTGAATGTGGTGATGCCGTTATACCCGTTCAGCGCACCGTCGTTCAGTGTCTGTGTGTGGGTGACCTCAGCACGGTAGAATAAGGAATCCTCCCTTTCCTGCATATATTTGATCATGGACTCTGTATACTCAGTCCCACGGGGATAATCATACAAATCAACAAAGAAAAATGTCGTAGCGAAGTTTAGCAAATGGATCGCAATTTCCAGAACCATCACGAAAGAGAGCAAACCGGTTGCAATTCTTCTTTTTCCGGCACGCAACACCACAAGCTCCCGCTTTTCCTCATTGGTTTTTGCAGGCCGAAAGCGAACAATCCCTGCATACAGAAGAATCGCAAGCAGAAACAATAAAAATACACCGTTAAACAAAACAAACACATATACAGGGCCGTAGGTACCGTACAGCGAATTCAGCGCGGCAAAATCACTTGCATTACCAATAATCGCTCCTGCAAGATAATGAATAAAATCGCCAAACGAGCCGAATGCCACAGGAATCTCAGCCGCATGCTTGGACAACAGGAAAACTTCCAGTGTCAACAATGCAGCTAACACAACGTGAAGTACCTTGAATCGATGCCGTACCAAATACGCGCGGTACGCCATGACGATCAGCACAAACGATACAATAAAGCTGAACCGATACGGAATCATATTGGTGAAATGGAAGCCGTGCCAGATATAGTCAAGCTGCCGCAAAATGAAGCTGACAAACAGGAAAGCCAACAGGCAGATACTGCAAATTTTGTCACGCAGTTTAACTTTCCCAGCCATCAGGAACAGGAAGGCAAAAAAGAGAACAGAAACACCGGTATAAATATTGGGCAAGCCTTCAGCGGCGATAAAGTTCATGCTGTTGCCACCTGCCAAGTTTCCTGCCACTTGTCCCATACCAGAGAGAACCGGACCAAAAGAATGCCAAATTGCCGTCAGCCACAAGCCAATGGAAAAGCTGCCGGTCTGCTTGGCAATTTCAAAATTGTTCCAGGCCTCCCATGCCTGCTGACACTGCTCCGAAGCAACAATATTGACAGCAAAACCATTGGGATATTCATTAATGCTAGAGTACGTCGTTCCCAAAGCTGACAGTGTGGGAAGGGACAAAATGGCAGTCATACCGATTGCCAAAACGGTAAACAAACCTATACGGCACAGATCTGAGAAAAACCTTTTCACGCTCCTGCAACGGCAAATCTGATAACAGATGAACATCAGCAGGACAAAAATACAGGTAAAAAATCCGATATAATAGTTAATGAGCACAGAAAGTGCCAGAGTAACGGTGTATAAAGTAAATTTCTTATCCCGCAGAAGTGTTACAGTCCCCAGTGCAACCAGGGGCAGCAAAACAAAGGTATCCAGCCACATGACATTCCATTGGTATGCCAATGCCCATGCGCAAAAGCCGTAGAAGGTACCGAAAATTGCAATGGACAAATCATTTTTATGATACAGCTTCTTGAGAAAAATTGCACAGAACATGGATGCCAAAGCCAGTCTAAGCGGTGTCAGCAAGGAGAAATACGGAAGCACCAGACTCTCGGGCAAAAGCACGCTGAGCAGGTTCAGCGGAGAACCCAGATAGTAAGAGATCAGCCCCAGATAATCCATGCCCATGCCGACATTCCAGCTATACAGCAGACTGTCTCCGCTAAGAAGCGCTCTGCGGAATTGCTTAAAAAATGGGAAATACTGGTGCCAGCAATCGGACATGAGAAGAGAGCGATTTCCGAACGGAGTAACTCCCGCTGCCAGCATTAAGATAAGAAAAAAGGCAAAGGGCATTAAAAAAGCAATAGCAGTATAATTCCACTTTCTGCCACGCAGCTGCGGTAATCTCATAGTTTCCTCCAAAAATAACGTTTCCAATAGTTTACCACAAAATCATCAAATCGTAAAGTGAAATAATCATTTTTATCTAAAATGCAGGAGGCTGTTGTTTTCAACAGCCTCCAAAATACATATTCTATTATTCCCCACGTTTTAATCCTGCAGATGGAACGCAATCTTTAGATCTTCTACCTCTTCATCCGTAATGTGGACGATATCTCCGACTTCCTCGGATAAAATGATGGAATGTGCTGTGGACTCCATAACCTCCAGTCGGTCAAAGGCCTGCAGCAGGCTGTTTCCGGTTACCACGACACAACTGTTCTCAATAATCATTGCAGGATGCACAGGACTGAATTCCGAAGCAGTCACATCCGGATGTAAATACACCTGATCATAGGGCAGCTTCTTCACATCCCGCAGGAGAATATAGCTTTCGGGGATGGTTCTCGGGTCAAAAGCTGCGTCCGTAACGGCAAAAGCCATAGAGTGGACGGGATGCGCCTGCAGAATTGCCTTAATTTCCGGCTGCTTTTGATAGATCTTTTCGTGGAACAGCACCGCACGGGAAGGTGTTTTTCCCTGCTCCTTCATGCCTGCCTTAACCCGAACCAGATCATCCTCCTGGAGATATGCCCGGTCAAAATTGAAGGGAGTGATCAAAAAGCTGCCGTCTGCCAAACGGACAGAATAGGTGCCATGATTGGCAGTAAACAGACCCATCTTATAGGATCTGCGAATCAGTGTGATCATATCACGGCGGGCCGCAAGTTCCTCGGATGTATGGGTATTGGGGATAAAATCATCCATTTTGGTATGGAACTGCGTATCACTGATACGATAGGAATCGGTAGGCAGGGATCGGATATTGCCCACTTTTTTCGCAAGAACCTCGAGATTTGCAGTATAGTTCAAAGTCTCAAACCGCTGGAAGGCAGTAAACATATTCTTGGCACCGATGCAAACACCGTGATTTTCCAATATTGCAATATCACAGCCAGAAGCAAAGACTTTGCCGATTTTCTCTCCAAGCGCATCACTGCCCGGAACATCATATTCTGCAATTTGCACATCATTGCACACCTTCCGGACAGAAGGCACCAAATCCAGATTGGGACACCGTCTTGCAATAGAAAACGCAACAAGCGCGGAAGGATGGGCGTGGAGCACCGCCTGCAAATCCGGCCGCATGTGATAAACGGACACATGGAACGGAAGTTCCGATGAGGGCTTGTGCTGACCGATGATGGAGCCATCCGGCTTAACACAGACGATGTCCGCACGACTCAGTGTGCCCTTGTCCACACCGGCAGGTGTGATCCAAATATTCCCTTCATCATCCTTAATGGAAAGGTTGCCGCCGGAGGTAGTGGTCAATCCCTTGTCGTAAATGCGCTGCATAAACATAACCAGCTGATCTGCCGGATGGATGTACTGAATATTCATTTATCTCTCTCCTATCTGCTTAAAAAATCAACATGCGCTGATACGCCGAATCCCATGGTGCAGTATGATTGGGTGTATAGGTTTCAACTGTTTCGGAATTTCTGACAACCTGCCGTAACTCTGTAATGTCCTTGATTTCCCCCAATGCCATCGCCTGGGAAAGCAAATTGCCAATAGCCGCACCTTCCACAGGTCCGGTAATCACCGGACGGTTGATGGAGTCTGCCACCATTTGATTTAACAGCTTGTTTTGGATGCCGCCGCCGACAATATTCAGCGCATCAATGTCTTGCCCCTTAATCTCTTCCAGACGTTCCAGCGCCCAGCGATATTTCAGTGCCAGGGACTCGTAGATACACCGGGCAATTTCCCCTACAGTAACCGGAATCGGCTGATTGGTCTTTTGGCAGAAGTTTTGGATTTTCTGCACCATATTGCCACCTGCGAAGAATTCAGCGTAATCCGGATCAATGATGCTGCGCAGCGGTTCAGCCTTTTGCGCTTCTCTTACGATCTCATCCCAGCTGAGCTTCTGCCCTGCCTTTATCCAATCTCTGCGGCACTCCTGAATCAGCCAAAGCCCCATAATGTTCTTCAGCGGACGGAAACCACCCTGAATCGTACCCTCATTGGAGAAATTGGCATCCCGCACATCATTGCTCAGGATCGGCTGATCGGTTTCCACACCAAAAAGCGACCATGTACCGGAGGAACAGAATGCAAAACTCCCAGCTCCGGGAATTGCCGCAACAGCAGAAGCTGTATCATGGGTACCAACAGCTGCAAAGGATGCTTGATTGATTCCCAGCTCCTGTGCCAATTCCGGTCTCAGCTTTCCGCGTAGGGTTCCGGCAATGTCAATTTCTGTAAAAATGTGCTCCGGAATATTCAGGGTCCGGATGGTTTCCCAGTCCCAATCCTTTGTGGTGGGATTATAGAGCATGGAGGTCGTCACATTGGTATACTCAGACTTCATTTCCCCTGTTAAAAAGTATCCCAACAGGTCAGGAAGCATCAGCAGCTTTTGCGCATTTTCCAATGCAACATCCCCTTGCCGTTTCCTGCGGTACAGCTGGTAAACAGTGTTGAAATTCAGATTTGCAATACCTGTACGACGGAACAGGGTTGGAAAATCCACCACTTTTTCTGTCTCAGTGATATCCGCATCCACCGCATAACGATATGCCCGGGGGTTGCCGAGAAGATGACCGTTCTTGTCGAGCAGGCCGTAGTCAACACCCCAGGTATCGATGCCAACGCAATCCAAATCGCCCACATCGGCCTGCTTAAAGGCCAGCAGACCCAGCTTCAGCTGATTGAATAAGTACGGAAAATCCCAATAGTAGACACCGTTCATTTCCACATAGTTGTTTTCAAAACGGTGCAATTCCCGCATGGTCAGCTTGCCGTTTTCCAGCTGCCCGAGAATGGCACGGCCGTTACTGGCTCCCATGTCAAACGCTAATAAATTCTTCATATCATCAGCCTTTCTGCTTTTTTCAACCACCGACCCTTTACAGAGTACTCTTGGCCGTATCGGACCCGTCACCCACCAAACCGAGACGCTCCGCTGCATCCTGACGCATCTTGTATTTCAACACCTTGCCTGCGGCATTCATGGGGAACGCATCCACAAACTCGATGTATTTCGGCACTTTATGACGTGCCATGCTCGCCTGAATGTATTGGTGCATTTCCTCTGCTGTCACAGAGCCGGGCTCCTTCAGGACGATACTTGCCAAGATCTCTTCGCCGTACTTCTTATCCGGCACACCAATGACCTGAACATCCTTTACGCCGGGATGGGTATAGATAAATTCCTCAATTTCCTTGGGGTAGATATTCTCACCACCGCGGATGATCATATCCTTCAGCCGTCCGGTAATCCGATAGTTGCCGTCCTCATCCATACAGGCAATATCACCGGAATGGAGCCAACCGTCCGCATCCACCGTATCTGCGGTAGCCTGGGGCATTTTATAGTAGCCCTTCATGGTATTATAACCCTTGGAGCAAAACTCACCGTTGATTCCGGGGCCAACCTCTTCTCCCGTCTCCGGGTCGACAATCTTACAGCGCACATGGGGAAATGCATAGCCCACTGTATTAGTACGCAGATCCAAAGAATCCGTCCATGCGGACATGGTTGAGCCGGGTGCCGATTCCGTCTGACCGTAGACGCTGACGATGCCGGTCATATTCATTTCATCCGGATGTGCAGCACGGCGCATAAGCTCTGGCGGACATCCGGCACCTGCCATGATGCCCGTTCTCATGTGCGAGAAATCGGTATTGCGGTAATCCGGATGGTTAAACATTGCGATAAACATGGTGGGAACACCGTTAAAGCAGGTGATCTTCTCCTGATTTATGCAGGCCAATGAGGATTTCGCAGAGAAGTACGGCAGTGGACACATGGTCGTACCATGGGTCATGGACGCCGTCATGGACAGCACCATACCGAAGCAGTGGAACATCGGGACCTGAATCATCATACGGTCAGCCGTGGAAAGACCCATGCGGTCACCAATACATTTACCGTTATTGACCACGTTATAGTGGGTCAGCATAACACCCTTGGGGAAACCTGTGGTGCCGGAGGTGTACTGCATATTGCAGACATCGTCCGGACAGACGTTTGCTGCCATAGCCGCAACCTGTTCTTCACTGACTAATGGGTAGCGTGCCATGGCTTCATCAAATGTCAGGCAACCGTCCTGACGGAAACCAACAGTAATAACATTGCGCAAAAACGGCAGTCTTTTACAATGCAGACTCTGCCCAGGGCGGGTCTCCGCCAGCTCGGGACACAGCTCATTGATGATACCGCGGTAATCAGAGTCCAGACAGGACTCAATCATTACGAGGGTATGGGTATCGGATTGACGAAGCAGATATTCCGCCTCATGGATTTTGTAGGCTGTATTCACAGTTACCAGCACAGCACCCAATTTTACGGTCGCCCAAAAAGCGATATACCACGCCGGTACATTGGTTGCCCACACTGCCACCTTACTTCCAGTCTTAACACCAAGAGATACCAACGCACGGGCAAACCGGTCCACATCCCGCTGGAATTCCCGATACGTGCGCGTGTAATCCAGTGTTGTGTAACGGAAGGCATATTGGTCTGGGAATTCCTCAGCAACCCGCTGTAAAACCTGATAAAAGGTCAGATTTACCAGTTCATCCTTTTTCCACAGGTACTGACCGGTGCCGTCATGGTTAAAATACAGAGATTTCTTCGTGCCCCGGGGATTATGGAAGCGACTCATGTAATTCACGAAATAAGGAAAAATCACCTCAGGATCCTGCAGATCCTCCAACCATTCCGGTTTCCACTCCAGGGAGATAAATCCATCGTAATTAACAGAAGTCAATGCACGCATGATATCGGAAATGGGCATGCTTCCCTCACCAATCAGCTGATACGCGCCCTGATCGTCAGAATCTCTCAGGTGGACATGACGGATATAGCTGCCCAGATTTCTAACGGTTGCATCACCGGACTCACCCATGTCCCGGTAGGGATGATGGACATCCCACAACGCACCCAGATAATCGCTGGCAAAACGCTCCATCATACTGCGCAGCCGTGCAGTATCTGCATAAATGCCGCTGGTTTTGAGCAAAATGCCAACCTCCAGCGCTTCTGCCTGCTCAAGAAGCAAAGCCAAACGCTGTTCTACCAGCACCTCGTTGTCATGAAGTGCACAGCAAACCACATACGGGACACGCGTATTGCGGGCAACCTGCATAAGGTTTTTCAGTGTTTCGACCACGTCACCGTCATCTGACAGATCAAAGGATGTATCAAAGCAAGGAATCGCCAGCTTGTTATCCCGTAACTGACGCAAAGTGGCAGCGGACTGATATTTATGGAACGGACCGCCCCGATCCAGCATGGGGTCGAATTTGGGCAGATTATAGACCTCAATGCCGGAAAAGCCCATTTGTAAGGCTGTATCGATCATTTCATCCCATGTCAGGTTTGACCATCCTCGGGTGGAGAAGGATAATTTCATACCCCTTCCTCCTCATAAACAATTTTATTAAGCGCGCTCAGATATGCATGGATGCTTGCTCCGACGATATCTGTGGAGATACCGCGGCCGGAGTACAGCTTTCCGGAAGAACGCAGTTTCACCACTGTTTGGCCCATTGCTTCCCGACCTTCCGTAACAGCCTGAATCTGGAAATCATCCAGCTCATAATGCTGTCCGGTAATCTGTTCAATGGCCAGGAAAGCCGCATCAATGGGACCGTCACCCAAGTAAACACCTTCCATGGTAACGCCGTTTTTCAAAAGCTTAACGTGCGCAGTTGCGGCAACCGTATTACCCGAGGTAATTACATAAGTATCCAGCCGATAGGCTGTAGGCACCTGCATGGCAGCAGAAGCAACAATGGCATCCAGTTCACGAACCTGCACCTTATCCTTTTTCTGCGCAATGCGTGAAAATTCATCATAGACACGTTCCATGTCCTCTTGGGAAAGCTCATAACCCAACTGCTCAACAGCGGAATGAACCGCTTCCATATTGTCATGCGCAGTTAAGTAAATGCCGGAATCCTCCCGCACGCCGTTGTCAAAGGGAGATTTTTGACTGCGGTCTGTACGGCACATCCATTCAATCTGCTCAACGGCACGGCTTAAGCGGTTCACATGGACACCGATCGGAGAATTCAGTTCATCTGCCTTTGCAGAGAGAATCCGTGCCACATTTGGAAGACTGGCACAGTCCAGAGGGTAAGCCGCCGCTTTTACTTCCCCGGCACCGGCCTTTACGGCAGCAATAAGGCAGCTGTCTGCCATTGCAAGGGTATTGGCGCAGCCAACGCCCAAGGTAACGGATTTCAATGCCGGAACAGCTTCCAGCAACCCTTGAATGAATGTATAAAATGTATCTGCAAGCATGGTGCCGGCAGAGTCCAGAACTGTTACTGTCTTAGCGCCTGCGGCAATAGCAGTCTCAATCACCTGATGCAGAAAGGAAGCATCACTGCGTGTTGCATCCTGAGCAATAAACTCCGTATCTGCCAACTTTGCACAGGCAGAAACGGTCTCCTCAATGGCTTTCAGAATAGCCTCCGGCTTCTTGTGGTACATATATTCCATCTGCACGGAGCTGACCGGTGCACAAACCTGTAAACGGGGATGCTTAGCCTGCTGAAGCGCACTCCATGTTTCAGTCACACTACCCTCATTCAGTTCAACAGGAGCCGCAACAATACTGTCTGAAACTGCTGCCGCGATGGATTTGATGCGCAAGGAGTCAGTGCGGGAGCCATGCAGGCCCTCCAGCTCAATGATCGTTGCACCAAGCTTATCCAAAAGCTTGGACAGCTCAATTTTTTCCCGAAAAGACAGAGAGAATCCTTCCGCCGCCTGTTTCATTGTCATGTCGCTGATTTTAATCATGTTAAACACTCCTTTTCATACAGGAAGTCCCTGAGGCTATACAACCCCAGGGACGAATCAATATCCGCGGTACCACCCTGATTATCTCCCAAAAAAGAGAAATCCCTTCAAACGCAAAAGCGTTCTATCCCTTAACGCGGGAATACGAACCCAACTACTTTCTTTTTCGCAGGGTCAACTCCGGAACCAGCAGTCTTACTCAGCTGTACCGGCTTGCACCAACCGCCGGCTCTCTGAAACAGTGAAACAAGACATATTTCCTTCACAGTCATTCTTGATGAAATTATCATTATTTAATCACAAAATCAAATATTTGTCAACAATAACTTCCGCGAAAAACCCTCAAATTCAAGCCTTTTTGAAAACTTACTTGCCTGAACCGGCAAATTATGATAATATGATGTCAAATTTACCTGTAAAGGCGAGGTGATTTCATGCAACGGTATTCCGACTGTCCGCAAGTAGTGCGGGATTTTCTTGTCTATCACGAAACGATCAAGGGACAATCTCCGCGTACAATCTCAGAATATCATCTTGACCTACGGATGTTCCTTCGCTTTATGAAACTCATGCGAAGCGATATGCCCATTCATACACCGTTGGAGGACATTCCCATCAAGGATATTGATTTGCGGTTTATCGAGGATATTACCACTTCGGATATTTATGATTTTTTGTCCTATCTGGCAAGTGATCGCGCCATTGATCCGGATGCCGCTGTTCCAGAATACGGTATTTCCCCCGCCGCCCGTGCCCGCAAACTGTCTGCGCTGAAATCCTTTTATAAGTATTTGACTGTGCGTACCAAACAGCTTACCGAAAATCCTGTGGCTGACTTTGAATATCCGAAACTGCGAAAGAGCCTGCCGAAATACCTCACACTGGAACAATCCTCTGCCCTGCTTCGGGCCGTCTCAGGGCAAAACGAAAAACGGGATTACGCAATATTGATGCTTTTCCTGAATTGCGGTATTCGACGCAGTGAGTTGGTCGGTCTAAACCTGACAGATGTGTATGAGGATCGTATCCGCGTCATCGGTAAGGGCAACAAGGAACGAATCGTCTACTTCGGCTCTGCCTGCCGAAAAGCGATCGATGCCTATCTGCCGGAGCGTCATAAGAAGGTCCTTTCGGACAATCGGGCACTGTTTGGCTCCAGAGACGGAAACCGCATCAGTGTTACCGCAGTCCATCGCCTTGTTAAAAAAGCTCTGCTTCAAGCCGGCTTGGATTCCACCCAGTTTTCTGCTCATAAACTGCGCCATACTGCGGCAACCATGATGCTTTCCGGCGGTGTGGATGTAAAAACGGTTCAGGAAGTATTGGGACACGAAAATCTGAACACGACCCAAATCTACACCCATATTGAGAATACGGAACTGAAAATTGCAGCGGAAGCGAATCCCCTCTCCAAATTGGATTTCTCGGAGGATAAATAAGGTTTTATGCCAAATGTTATTGAAATCAGCGACATTTCTGCCCGTGAACTGGATGCCTATGCACGGCTGACGCATGCCCAACTTCGCAATCGGGCAGAACCGGAAAAGGGCATCTTCATCGCAGAAAGTCCCAAGGTTATCGCACTTGCCTTGGATGCCGGTTGTATCCCCCTGTCCCTGCTGATGGAGGAAAAGCATATTGCAGGTGACGCCGCAGAGATCATTTCCCGCTGCGGAAACACGCCGGTTTACACAGCATCCCGGGATGTGCTTTCTCAACTCACCGGCTATCAACTGACCCGTGGCGTATTGTGCTCCATGCTCCGCCCCAAAGTGCTGTCTCCTGCCGCAGTCTGCGAAAACGCAAAAAGGATCGCAGTACTCGAGGGCATTGTCGATTCCACCAACATCGGCGCCATTTTTCGTAGTGCTGCCGCATTGGGTATGGACGGAATCCTGCTGACAAAAACCTGTTGTGACCCGCTTTGCCGCCGGTCTGTGCGGGTCAGCATGGGGACTGTATTTCAAATTCCATGGGCATATCTGGATGCGGAATCGGAGAATTGGCAAAGCTATTTGAATTGTCTGGGCTTTAAGACTGCCGCCATGGCACTGAATGACAAGGCCATCCCCATTGATATGCTTCAGGTCACTCAAGAGGAAAAACTGGCAATTGTCATGGGAACTGAGGGTGACGGACTGTCCACGAACACAATCGAGAATTGTGACTATAACATCGTCATTCCAATGTATCATCATGTAGATTCCCTGAACGTAGCTGCAGCCAGCGCAGTTGCGTTTTGGGAATTAAGAGTACGATAAAGTAAACCCGTGTGCAACCGCACACGGGTTCTTTTTTACATTGCAACTTCAATCGCTTCCCGTAAATTACGGACACGGTAAACGGTTAAGCCGTCGGGAATATCCAGTTTATCAGAGCCCAGCTTGGGAATCATCACCTTCGTAAAGCCAAGGCGGGCTACTTCTGCAAGCCGTTGATTCATATTGGAAACAGCCCGAATCTCACCGGTCAGTCCAACCTCGCCGATGACCGCCATATCGTTTGCAACAGGGCAATCCCGATATGAGGATGCAATTGCCAACGCAACCGGAAGATCCGCCGCCGGTTCATCCAGATGCAGACCGCCAATCACATTGATATATGCATCAAACATGCTAAGCTTCATTCCTGCCCGCTTTTCCATAACTGCCATTAACAGCACAGCGCGGTTGTAATCAAAGCCGTCCGATGCGCGCCTGGGAACCTGAAAACTGGTTTTCGTAACCAGCGCCTGTACCTCTGCCAAAACAGGGCGTGTTCCTTCCATAACACAGGCCACGCAAGTGCCGGGTGCACCTTCCGGACGACCCTCCAGCAACATCTGGGAAGGGTTTGGTACTTCCTTTAATCCGGTATCCACCATTTCAAAGACACCGATTTCATTGGTAGAACCGAAGCGGTTTTTCGCCGCACGCAGCAAGCGGTAGGAAGTATTGGGATCTCCCTCAAAATACATCACGCAGTCCACCATGTGCTCCAAGACCTTGGGGCCTGCGATGTTTCCGTCCTTGTTAATATGACCGACCACAAAAACAGTCACCGCACTACTTTTGCTCAGCTGCATCAGCGCCATTGTGCAGTCCTTCACCTGTGAAATACTTCCGGGAGCAGATTCATTGGTGTCCAAATAAAGGGTTTGAACAGAGTCAGCAATCAGAATATCCGGTTTGAGTTCCTCCACAGCTTCCATTACATCCGACAGCCTTGTTTCCGATAAAATATACAGACTTTCCGGATTCACTCCAAGACGCTCCGCGCGGAGCTTCAGCTGCCGTTCGCTTTCCTCGCCGGAAACATAAAGCACACGTCTTCCCTGACACAGGCTGTTGCAAATTTGCAGCAGCAATGTGGATTTACCGATACCGGGAGCACCGCCTACCAAGACCAGAGAGCCAACCACAGCTCCCCCACCCAGAACCCGATCCAGTTCCCCCATTCCAGTGGAAAAACGGACCTCATCGCCACTATCCACCGCAGAGATAATCTGCGGCTTGCGGCTCATTCCCACCGAAGAAACCATTGCTCTGCCGGACGGATTTGCCTTTTCAACATGCTCCTGAATGGTATTATAGGCACCGCAGGCGGGGCATTTACCCATCCATTTCGGTGTCTCATTTCCACATTGCGTGCAGAAAAATACAGTTTTTGTCTTGGCCATAGTGCACCTTCTCTCTTTTTTTGTATTATATCAATCATTTGTTCGCCCGTCAAGTACCCGCCAGAAATGTGCTTACCGTGGTTGCTATCACTGTGCACAGCTTCTGCTGATACCTTGGATCCTGAAGGCATGCATCCTCTTCCGGATTGGTCAAAAAACCGCACTCAATTAAAATTCCGGGAGCTGTGATATGCTCCATCAAATAGACTCCTTTTGCAGGCTTTGCCTTTCGATTACTGTCGGGATTCAGCGAACTTACCAAATGTTTTTGCATAAGCTGCGCCAGATTCTGACTATCGTCTGCATTCGCATAAAACACCTGCGCCCCACGGTAGCGCTTGTCCGAAAATGTGTTTTGATGGATGCTGATCAGTATGGCACCCGGCGTTTCGTTAACGATCCTGACACGTTCCTTCAAATCCGAAACTTTTTGGGATGCAATGGTATTCCCCTCTGTATAAACTGACTCATCCGTTTTCCGGATCATCACCGTATCGTACCCCAAAAAGTGAAAGAGATCGTCCAGCTTAAGGGCGATTTCCAAATTTGTATGGCTTTCAAGCACACCGGAAACAGACGTTGCTCCACCGTCAATTCCGCCATGTCCGGCATCAACAACAATGCAGTGCTCGCGCGGAAGCGGTTTGTTTTGGTGTATCACCGTCGCGGTATCACTCCCAATGCGTGCAATTCCCACAAATAGAATGATCGCCAGTAAGTAAAAAGGGAGAAATGCCACCCATGTATCTCGCTTCACAAACACCACCTCTCCACAATTTATGTCAGCCTGACAGCGTACAGAACTTTTACCCACAAACCGGCATAGTATGACGAGGAACGACAGTTCCAACACAAATATGCTAGGAGGTATGAATGTGGAATCCAACAAAATGATAAGCAGGCACGAAGAAGGGCGACTGCCGGCAATGGCACCTCTTGCCAATCCGTATGTCCCCTTCCAACTGGAAAACCCGCTGAAATACGAACCCAGAAAAGCGCTGGTCCGGGGCACTTTATTCCCGGGTCTGGATTTACCCTTCATGGGAATGGTGAATCAGCAGGAGCAGCCGGTTACACCGTCAA
Organism: Oscillospiraceae bacterium; assembly: GCA_015067635.1. GTDB lineage: Bacteria > Bacillota > Clostridia > Oscillospirales > Oscillospiraceae > Faecousia. Next base: position 29,914 of record SVMA01000018.1, read on the forward strand.
CGGAGCTGCAGACCCTCGCATTTATGATCCAGGAGCTTGCACTCTATCTGGATACGCATCCGGAGGACAAAGAGGCGCTGGAGCTGTACCAAACCTATCAAAAGATGCTCCACAAGGGCATGATGGAATACGGAGAAGATAGGCCCCTCAATCACAAGCTTCCCACCAAAGGCGACCGCTATCGCTGGTTGGATGACCCGTGGCCATGGGAATATGCTGCAAATAAGGAGGATTAAGTCATGTTTGTATATGAAAAGAAGCTTCAATACCCTGTAAAAATCGCTCGACCGAATCCCCGTCTTGCATCTGTCATTATCAGCCAATACGGCGGTCCTGACGGCGAATTAGGTGCCTCTTTGCGGTATCTTTCCCAGAGATATTCCATGCCTTTTGATGATCAGAAGGCTTTACTCACGGACATTGGAACGGAGGAGCTTGGGCATTTGGAAATGATTGCCGCCATCGTTCATCAGCTGACGCGCAATCTGAAGGAGAAGGATATCGAAAACACTCCTCTGGAAGCATACTTCGTTGACCACACCAACGGCGTCTATCCCACAGCTGCTTCCGGATTTCCCTGGACGGCGGCAAGCATGCAGGTAAAAGGGGATGCCATTGCTGATTTGACCGAGGATCTGGCTGCAGAGCAAAAAGCCCGTGTCACCTATGATAATATTCTCCGTCTCTCCGACGACCCGGACGTAAACGACGTCATCAAATTCCTGCGGGAACGGGAGGTCGTACACTTCCAACGCTTTGGCGAAAGTCTGCAGCAACTCCGTGAACGGCTGAATCAGAAGAATGTGTATTATATGAATCCTTCCTTTGATATGTAACAAGAATGAGCAGATGGGATATCCCATCTGCTCTTATCTGTTCGACATATTGGAATTGGCTTCCTTCTTGTCTTTTCGAATTCTTAAAAAACCGATTGCAAATAAAACAACACTGATAAACAGCATTGCTGTTATAACAATCAAATGGACATTTCCTGTAACGCACTGTGCCCAGTTGTGAAAATCCACTTCATAATGGGTTTCATTCAGTCCAAACAGTGCGTTTGTGACATA
>SVMA01000002.1 GCA_015067635.1 Oscillospiraceae bacterium
CGTTAAACCCATGTGCGAAAAGTGTAAGATCATCAAGCGCAAGGGTCGCGTAATGGTAATTTGCGAAAACCCCAAGCATAAGCAGAGACAAGGCTAATAGGAGGTGCTGACAAAATATGGCACGTATATCTGGTATTGACCTTCCCCGCGATAAGCGGATCGAAGTTGCACTGACTTATATCTATGGCATCGGCCCCGCCCGTGCCGCCAAGGTTCTGGAAAAGACCGGTATCAATGCAGATACCCGCGTGAAGGACCTGACTGAAGAGCAGGAAGCTCAGCTGCGTGAAACAATCGAACAGGGTTACACCATCGAAGGTGACCTGCGCCGTGAAACCGCTATGAACATCAAGCGGCTCAGCGAAATCGGCTGCTACCGTGGTCTGCGTCATCGCCGTGGCTTGCCCGTTCGTGGCCAGCGCACCAAGACCAATGCTCGTACCCGCAAGGGTCCCAAGAAGACCATTGCAAACAAGAAGAAGTAAGGAGGGATATGTACAATGGCTAAGACTACCAAAAAAGTTGTCAAGCGTCGTCGCGAACGTAAAAACATTGAAAAAGGTGCGGCACATATCCGTTCCTCTTTCAACAACACCATGGTGACCATCACCGACCTGGAAGGCAATGCTCTTTCCTGGGCTTCTTCCGGCGGTTTGGGCTTCCGTGGTTCTCGGAAATCCACTCCCTTTGCTGCACAAACTGCAGCTGAGACTGCTGCCAAGGCTGCCATTGACAACTGCGGCTTGAAGTCTGTCGAGGTCTATGTTAAGGGCCCCGGTCAGGGACGTGAGGCTGCGATCCGGGCTCTGCAGTCCGCAGGTCTGGAAGTCGTTATGATTAAGGACGTCACTCCCATTCCTCACAATGGTTGCCGTCCCCCCAAGAGACGTCGCGTCTAATAAGCATAGGAGGAATTTTGCGTTATGGCTAAGAATATGCAGCCCGTGTTGAAGCGTTGCAGAACGCTGGGCGTTTCTCCTGCCGCAATGGGTTATTCTAAGACTTCCAACAAGAATCCCGGCGGTCAGAGAAGAGCGAAGAAGTCTGAGTATGCAACTCAGATGACCGAAAAGCAGAAGGTTAAATTTGTTTATGGTATTCAGGAAAAGCAGTTCCGGAACTACTATGACAAGGCCGCTCGTATGGAAGGCAACACCGGTGAAGAGTTGCTGACCTTCGTAGAGCGTAGATTGGACAATGTTGTTTATCGTCTGGGCTTTGCCAATTCCCGTCGTCAGGCACGCCAGCTGGTGAACCATGGTCACTTCACCGTTAACGGCAGCCGCGTAAACATCCCCAGCTACCTGATTAAGGTTGGCGATGTGATCGCAGTCTCCGAGAAGAGCGCTTCCAACAACTTCTTCAAGAAGTTGAAGGAGGACGATGCATTTGTTGCTGCTCCCAAGTGGCTGGATCGTGATAAGAACACTCTCCAGGGCAAGGTCGTTGCAATGCCTACTCAGGCAGACATTGACTTCGATATCGCAGTGCACCTGATCGTCGAGTTCTACTCCAAGTAATCGACCTCCTGGTGGTCGTATTGTCAAATTGTGGGGTGCATTCTACACCCCATACAATTGAGAAGGAGGGTAATTATTCATGGTTGAAATCGAAAAGCCTCGCATCACCTGTCTGGATGATGTTGAAGACGTCTCCTATGGTAAGTATATTGTAGAGCCGCTGGAGCGTGGCTACGGCATGACTCTGGGCAACTCTTTGCGCCGGATTCTGCTGAGCAGCCTTCCCGGCTATGCCGCTACATCTGTTAAGATTGCAGGCGTACAGCATGAGTTTTCCACTGTTCCCGGAGTTACCGAGGATGTAACGGAGATCGTGCTGAACGTGAAGCGGATGATCGTTAAGCTTTACAGCCAAGGCATCAAGACCGTATATATCGATGCAGTCGGTCCCTGTGAGGTCACTGCAGGCGATATTAATGCGGACGGTGAGGTCGAGATTCTGAACCCCGAGTTGCATATCTGCACACTGGGTGAAGGCGCCACTTTTAATATGGAAATCACATTGTCTCAGGGTCGTGGTTATGTTTCCTCTGATCGGAACAAGACTGCGCAAACTGTGATCGGTGTCATTCCCATTGACTCCATCTATTCTCCTGTTAAAAAGGTGAATTATTCGGTGGAGCCCACTCGAGTCGGTGACAAGACCGACTTCGACAAGCTGACCCTTGAGGTCTGGACAGATTCTACCATTTCTGCCAAGGACGCTGTTTCTTTGGGCGCAAAGATCCTGTCTGATCACCTGACCGTGTTCACAAACCTGTCCGACGCTGTCGGCACCGGTTCTACGGTCGTTGAGAAGAGCACGGACCGTCCCGATGCAAAGCTGTCCATGACCATTGATGAGCTGGATCTGTCAGTCCGGAGCTTCAACTGTCTGAAGCGTGCCAACATCAATACCGTTGCGGACTTGATCAACAAGACCGGTGAGGATATGATGAAGGTTCGTAATATGGGCAAGAAGTCCCTGGACGAGGTTCAGAAGAAGCTGGAAATGATGGGCTTGTCCCTGGCCAGCGAAGATTCTGGCAGCAACAACTAAGTCAACCTTTCAAAAAGGAGGAAAAGTTTATGTTCGGAACTCGTAAGCTGGGTAAGACCAGCACACAGAGAAAAGCTCTGTTGCGTCAGCTGGTGACCGATCTGCTGGAGAACGGCAAGATCGAGACCACCTTCTACCGCGCAAAGGAAGTTCAGCCTGTTGTGGAGAAGATGATCACCCTGGGCAAGAAGGGCGGTCTGAGCAACTATCGCCGCGCCTTGGCTTTCATCACCAAGGAGGATGTGGCAAACAAGCTGTTCAAGGAGACTGCTCCCAAGTACGCAGAACGCAACGGTGGTTACACCCGCGTGACCCGTACCGGCGCCCGTCGTGGCGACGCTGCTGAGATGGCAATTATTGAGCTTGTCTAATGCATATAGAAAGAGCGTGCTGAAAAGCACGCTCTTTTTGTATATTACCAATCGAAATTTAAGGGGACATCCGGATACGGATTGACCTGTAAGTGCTCCGCCAATGGCCGTCCGGCTCTTATATTTTCAATGAAATCAAGGAATTCGGTGTAATCCGGCAATTTGTGCCGGTGGAAGCCGGGACGGAACCATGCGCCGGCATGATCTTCACAGCCTAAGTATTTGTAGCACGCCTTCACTGCGGCAAAATTCTGCCAGGCACCGATGGGATTGATCCAGTAGTCCTGCATGCCCTCGCATTGCAGGTAATAGCGCGGAGCAATGAGCGCACCGAAATAGTGCATATCGTAGGGGAGGTTTTCCACACAGTTGCGATAGGCAGATAACTTTTCACCCATCCAGGAGGGAACATTGTTCAACATGTCGTTCAGCGTTTCTGTCCGGCGGGGGACAGTATCCTGCTGGGGAACTTCGCAACGATGGGAGACCGCACCGTGACAGCCACTGTTGTTGGGACATACATATTTGAAGCGTTCGTCTACGGTGGCTGCCAGCATAACGGTTTTGCCACCGCGGGAATGACCGGTAATTGCCACCTCTGTTTCATCTACGAAAGGCAGCTGCTCAAATACATCCATACAGACCTGATAAGCCCATGCCCAGGCGGAGATGTCAGAATAATCGCCATCATAGACACTGCGAATGCCAAAATCCGTCTTTTCATATAGGTCAGTCGCAATTTCCAACCGATTGAACTTGGCGGCAATGAAGCCGCGACGATTTGCTTCGGCAGCCACATCGGATTCCATGTTGCCGTAACAACCGTCACCGGTAAGGATGACAGGGAATTTTTCGTTTTCCTGCGTGGGTGCGTCCAAATCCTCGGGGCTGATACCTTCAACATGCGGTACGTACAGCTCCAAATTGAAGGATACCTGTTTCTCCTTTGTACCGGCATAAATGCGATACCAGCAGGAGGTCACAACTCTGCGAAAACCGTTGAGGGGAACAATCCGCAGATATTCGGGTCTGGGAGGCATTCCGCCGTATTCGATATCCACAATCTCCCGACAGATAGCGTCCCGGTGTTTAAGCCACTCCTCAGGGCTCATGCGTGTGCCGTCAGGTTTTTGGAAGGGATCGGGCATTTTGCCGTGAAAGATTACTTGACGCATTGTAAAAACTCCTTTTTTGTCGTGACATTATCATAAATGTAAAACAGGGGAAAGTCAATGTATTTCAAGGCTTCCAAAAGAAATCCGGTTGCTCTTTCATGAGCTTTGCAATGATGGGATAGGTTTTACGGCAATCCAGCAAAATACAATCCGCGTTGCCAATTTTTCCGGTTTTCGTAGAGGGCTCTGCCAGCACAGCTGTCATGGCTTTGTCGAAGAGCAAGCTGGAATCACCGGACTCCAGATAAACGGGATTGTCAACAACCTCTCCTGTGGGCAGGACAATTTTGCAATCCGCCCACGGCTGATAAAAGGAGGGAGGTGTTTGCCCGTCTTCCCATTCTTCAATGGCATGGAAGAATGTGCAGGAAGCAAGTGTAACACCCATAAGAAGCACTTTGCCGCCCCAGTCGTACAGTTTGCCGTAACAGCCGTTACGCGGACAAAGGGAGCTCTGTGGCAGCGGTGTTTCCACAAAAGACGCGGCATTTTTTCCGTAGGCACAGACAGAATGGGTGGGATGCAGGGAACGAACAACGCCCTTGCGCTTGCGAAACAGCTCCGGCAACAGACCCAGGGTAGACCGGCTTGTGTCGGGATAATAGGTGTACTTTCCATCCACCACATCACCCCAGGTGTGGGAAGGGAAGGAGACAAGCCCGTCCTTGCCCAAGTAATCGCAAAAAACGTCCAGAACAGTGTCGGCACCGCCTTCTGTTTCGCCAATCTTTTTCATGGAGGAATGAATGGTGATGACATCCGTAGGCAGGATGCCCAGTTTTTGCACGTCATCAAGCAGACGAATGTATGTATTCATAATTTGCTCCGCATTTTCATGTTTTTGTCATTATAGTGCATAAAAAGGGGAAAAGCAAGAGGAAAGGCTGCTATCTCGAATCCGTATCTGCTAAGAAAAAATCAACCATCCCGGATGGGATGACTAATTATATATGGCGGTTGCCTTCGGCAGCAGATGTAGCTATCCTGTTGCGGTGCCCGGCAGGCGCTTCGCCTGTCAAAGCAGGCTTGCGCCTTGCCGACCGCTGCCACTCGCTCGGGGTACTTTATCTGCCGCAGGCGGCGCTTCCCTCGCTCCCCAGATTCTCACTGGCTTCGCCAGTCCAAATCCGTATCCGCTAAGAAAAAATCAGCCATCCCGGATGGGATGACTGATTTTTTGGAGCTGCTAGCCAGATTTGAACTGGCGACCTCATCCTTACCAATGGGATTTTTGCCGTGTTGAGCCGTGATATGCGGTTGTGAAAAGTGTTGAATTGCAACGGTTTTTCCGCTTTCCCGTTTTGTATCGTGGTAAAAGTTTGGCGACCGTTTTATAACTTGGGTCGCCATTTGGTCGCCAAACTACTCGCCATCTGTATCCTTCTCTTCGTCAAGCATTGCTCGAAATTTTTCTGGGTTTTGCTTCACCCAGTTTCTTACTATTGCCTCCCACACCAAATCTTTCTGTTGCTGAGTTAACTCCGGCTTGCTGATGATCTCACCAGTGTGGCGGTCAATTACAATTGGCATATTTTCACCTCCCTCATGATTTCTCAGCAAGAAATATTCCCAGTACGGCGGGGGGAGGTCAGAGCCGGGATCGGGGCGGGTCTCCCTCCCCTACATAGGCAGAATGCTACTAATTGCAACTATGAAAATACCAGGAGCCGCCACACTCTGATCGGGAAGTGTGGCGGGTAGGTTCTATATGTCGTTGTATCCATCCATGTAATCTGACTGCCACAGATCCGCCACGGCCTGCACCGTATCGGGATGTTTGGATATGTCCATACCAAAGGCTTTGATTACTAGGGCCGGAAAAAAGTCGGCGGGGTGTGCGCACTTGCCCTGCTGGGCATCCTTCTGCCCCAGCTCATTGAGCATTTTACAAACCTTTTCGATGTGTTCCGCAATCTGCAAAACCAAATCAGCGGGCTTGTGTCCGTGCTCCTGTTCATAGGCTTCCGCCCATTTGGTGACCGTGGGTGATAATGTCATTCCGGGCATACCTCGCTATCAGGGGTGGCGGGTGCTTCTCCTGTGGCGGTCCAGAGCTGGCACAGATCTATTTCCGCCACCCGCTTGGGCTTGATGGGTTCTACACTGAAAACCTTGTAACCGGCCTTCTCATACTGGCTCTTAATGGCATCCGCCACATTGTGGCCGATAAGCCCCATGGCATCCAGCCATTGACGATCCGCCACGTGGATCTGCTCTTGAGGAGTGCGGGGCTTCGGCTCCCTAATATCCACGAACTGAACCCGGTAGCCGGTAAGGACAAGCTGCTTTCTGCATTTCATTGGTTGATTACCTCCAGTTAGTTATTGACAGGAGGGAACAGGCGTGATAGATTATTCCTGTCCCCTCCGGGGTGACATAGGCTCTTGCGCTCTTGCTTTCCACGGCTTGCGCAAGGGTCTTTCTTTATGCGCTGATGGGCTGAACCTGAGAGACTCCGAAGTAGCAAGTAATCCGGGTGCCGTTCTTGGTGGCGGGGTCGCTGAGGATTGCCTTATACAGAGCCTTGCTCTCGTGGATCACCTCGTAACCCAGATCCCGCCAGCCTGCCCAAGTGTGGGTTTCCTCGTTGATACCGGCTGCGGCCTTGGCTGCGTTGTGAGCCTTGGCGTTGGCCCATGCCATCCGGAGAGCCACGGCGAAGGACTGGACGCCTTTGCGGAAGATCCGCCACGCTGCGCTCATGATGCTGCTGAGATTATACTGTTTCATGGTGTTACCTCCTGTAATGTGGTTGCCGTCTCTCCGTGCTGCCTCCGCTCCTTTGTGTTTGTTGTAGGGCTTACAACAGGCGGTGTTGAAATTGGGCTGCCCTGTTCTTCATGTCTAAATAATACCATATATTGCGCAATATATCAAGATGGGATATTGCACAATATATTGCGTAATATTTTGTCTATTTTGTATATTGCGCAATATTGATTTTTGCGGTATACTACAGGTACGGTGGAGAAGGATGTGCCATTTCCTGGCCACCCCCACACTTTAAACAAACGGAGGCATTACAAATGGCTGGAAATTCTGAATACAGAAACAAATGGATTGCAGAAAAACTAGATCGCGTTAACCTAACTATGACAAAAGGCAAAAAAGAAGTTATCCAAACCCACGCTGCCACTATTGGCATGAGTGTAAACGCATATATCAATGCAGCCATTGACGAAAAGATTGAGCGGGACAGCGCCATAAAATAAACTCCCGTCACGATAGCGGGAGCATTGACAAACCATCACCAGGTATGTATACTGGACTAACACGATCAAAACAGAGGTACAGAGAGAATGACACAAGAAGTAGGCAAGGTATCGGCCAGAGTGATCTCGCTGCTCGGGTCATCCTTGCAGGTGGATCAACCGATTTATTTAGGCCCTAGTAACATAGCCCACATGCAGAGCCGCCACCCGGCGGATTTCGTCAAATACGGACAGTACATTCCACAAATCCTTGCCCAACCGGATTATGTAGGCGAGAATCCTAGCGATGGTTCAATCGAGTATGTGAAGGATTTTCAGGTCAACGGTGAATTCGTGAAGGTAGCTGTCCGGCTCTCTGGTGGCGGGACTCTGTACGCCAGATCTCTGTATGTTCTTAACCCCTCCCGGGTAAATAACTTTATCCAGAAGGGTACGCTAAAAAAGGTTTGACAAATTCCGACATAGCGTCTATAATATACTTACCAAGAGGATTAGAGGACGGAACGGGCAGCCGTCACCCTTGTTAGGAGATGTGGGAGTGTCGCCCCACCTGATTCTCAAAAAAGCGCGAGCGGGTCACGTTAGGTGGCCCGCTTTTGCTATGTACTGCTTAACCAGAAGATATCCATGTGGCGGCTCCCGGTTATCATCTTCTGTGGCGGCTGAAAGCGGTACTATGCTCACCGTTTTTCGTTCTTTCCGGTTGTGGTAATGAAAGTGTACCCATATTCCTCTGTTTCCGCCTCTGCGCTCGTTTGGAGCGCCTCCGCCTTTTTTTCGCTACCCATCCGATACCGCCACAAGGGGCAGTTGGTAGCAGGGCACCGGCGGACCTCTGCGCTGTTACCGCAGCAGCAGTCCAGGCACTTGAGCCGGATTGCCTTGCCTCTGGCGATTCGTTCCTCCATTTGGTTCCATCCTCTGTATTCTGTTGCAAGATCGTTGCAGCTTTGTTCTGTATTTCAGGTTTTATCAGGTTCACGCATACCCATACTTTGCCAACAACGCTTGCTTTTCTTCCGGGGTCATTTGACTAACCGCATCTTCAATCTCTTGAGCTCGTCGTGCTTGATATTCCGTAATCCACCGTTGGCTCTCCTCGACCCGCCGTTGCCACTCATCATCTCTGCGCTTGCGCTCTTTGGCTTCCCTCTCTTTGCGCTCTTCTTCGATCACCAAATACCGCTCTTGAATGCTCATGCCGGTTTGATTAAACGCACTGAGGCTTGTGTGGCAATAGAAATCAAAGTCATAGAAGGGCCGCAAGTGGCAAGCGTTCCGAGGCTGTCGCAGAAGGCGGATTCCTTTGTTTTCCATCTGCCGTATACGCTCTTTACTTACCCCGCGCTGTCCTCCGATATCCTCCAGTGTCATATCTTCCCAGTACCGCAGGCGCAATATCTCGCGGTATTGTTCCGGTACAGTTGACATGGCAGATCCCACAGCCTTCTGCAGCTCCTTCCGCCACATAGATTCCTCCAAGGATTCCCGCCATTGCAGCCCTACCGGATCTGCGACCAAGTCCATCAGATCATCACTGTCTGCATCATCGGTCAGCGGTGTGTCCAAACTGAGATAATTATTCAGCGGTTCTTGTCGGCCCTTCTGTGTACGGTAGCCGGTAGCCTCTGCAAAAGCAGTCTTCAGGTGATACATAAGCCAGGTAGAGAAAGCACCGCCAGCGGCCGGATCGTAGGTATTCACCGCCGCCACCATAGCCAGATAGCCGGACTGGCATAGGTCCTCAAAATCCACGCCACGCCCAGGACAACCCTCCAAGGCGGTCATAATCCGCTTAGCCTTCCACTTGATCAACCCCGCCACCTGCTCCCACAGGTCGCCCATCAGCTCCACAGCGCCGGCTTGGATCTCCGCCACCAATTCCTCGTTTGACATTTGAACCGCCCTCCTGTATAATCAGTTTTACCGAACCGAATACAAGAGCGCAGCTCCTGGCTATTAGCTGGGGGCTGCGTTTCTTTGCGTGGCGGGGATGTTAAGATTTGATAAGGTTTTGAGCTATATAGGGCAGATCGTGCCATGAAATCCAATTTGACCTTGCTTCATCCTAGCTTCAGTGGCAGATTTCTCGGTGTTCGCTCGGCGTTTGTGCAGCTTTGCTGCGGGTTCGTGATCCTGATTATTGATAGCGTTTTGATTCACTTTTGATTCCGAATTTCTCGCCGCTTCAAGGGCTATTTTCTCTTTGTTCGCTCGTTGTTCGATAGAGCTTCAGCCAGTCCACCAGCCGCATGGTCACAAGCCACGGTTTCCGGTTCCGTCGGTGGAACAGAGCGGGCATACCATCCCGCATCCGCTCGCTGTCCCGGATCGATTGTTCCATGGCCTCGACCACATTCAGCTTTTCCACTCGCTTGACCTCGATGTGGATGCCAGGCAGGCCGGTAATATCCGCCACCGATCCAAAGGTCAGAGATCCGCCACGGTCACAGTCATATCCATATCGCTGGAGAATTTCCGCCAGCTCTCGCTCTCCAGCCGCGCCCTTGCGCTGTGATGTTTTGCCCATTACACTGTTACCACGCCGCGCAAGCGGTAGTTTCTCCCTTTCTTCTTTTCAATCAGGTATGTATGCTCCTGGGCCATCTCGACGATCCGGCCGCCGGCAGCCTCATCAATCTCTACCAGCTCCTCCGGGGTCCTCTCTGTGGAAATGATTGTGGGTAACCTTTTTGTGTATCGGTAGTTGATAATATCAAGGGCAATATTTATATCTGCAGCTGTAGGATTGCATGATCCATCCGCTGCTCGACCTACTTTGAACAAATCATCAATGAACAAAATGGGATATGTCTGCAACTTCCTCAGCGCTTCCATCTGAGCGGAGGCGTCCATAGCCTTCAGCTCCCGGACATCCTGCCGCCACGGCATATAACGCACCTCATCACCATTTAACAGCCGCTGGCGGCATACTGCAGTACAAAGGTGTGTTTTTCCACTACCGCTTTGACCACAGAATAGCAGCCAACCTTCCAACATGTCCGCATAGGCCATAGCGCCTTGTTTCACAGTGGTTTGCCAGTCCTCTGTGTCCTGGTACACCTCAAATGTATAGTTCTTGATTACTTCACGAAGTCCGGAGGCTTCCATTTTCTGCACACAACGACGGATCTTCATGCATTCACAATCCGCAAATATCACGCCGCCGTCTTCTTTAGGAATTGCGATGTTTCCTCGGTTTAAGCACTTTTGGCAATCATATCCCTTGAGTTCGCCCTGTTTTTGGTTTTCTTGTTCTGCCTTCATCTTGCCGAAAGCAACAGGGTCAAACGACTGTACCGATTGTCCAAGTGGGTTTAGATTCAGTTTTTCCATTTTGCTTTTCCTTTCCATTCCATGTCCTTACTGCTGCTTTCCAGTCCTTCATAGGGTTTTTACCAACCCGCCACCCGTTGGAGGTGTAGTAATCCACGAACCTGTCGACGTCCAGCATATAGCCCTTTTCAGCGCAATATGCTTTGACCTCATCCACTGTTGGAGGGATAAAGCGGTGGCGGGTGGGTGGCTTGTCCGCCCCTATATTATCCTTCTCCCTCTCTTTCTCCTTTTCCTTCTCTTTCTCCTTCTCCTTTTCCTTGGGTTTTTTGGGTTTTTCTAAAAACCGTTCGGTTTCTGGAATAACCGTTGGGTTTTTGGGTGGTCTGCCACCTTTGTTGCCATTCGCCCGATTCCTGGCGCATTTGGCTTGATAGGTTTCTATATCCCGGTCGATCTGCGCCTGCAACGAAGGCCATATAAACCGCTCGTTGCCTTCAAATTGAGGAACCTCCCCGGTGGCGGCATAGTTCAGCATCGCCATTACAATTCTGCCTCGCTCCTCATCCGTGAACGGTGACAAACTCTGTAAATAGCTCATGTAAAGGCACACATAGGGAATTTCAGCCATCATACCACCCCGCCATTGTTTCTTGACCAGTAATATCATCCAGTGCCCGCTGGGCGGATTCTGCGGCCTTAAGGGTATTCTTTGCCCTGGCATTCAGCGTTCGCGTAAAACGCCGTAACTCCGCTGGATCATCAGACAGATAATAACCTGCACCATGGGAATCGCAAAGAATAACCGCACCAGCTGCTCTCTCCCGTTCTATCTGCTTCTGCAGATCTCGGACACTCTGAAACCCCAGAGCTTTTGCGAGAATCTTTGAGGGAATCGCGTTTTCTCTCCCGTAGCGTAGCGAATCATGCACTTTCATCACCGCCACCTCACATATCTACCCGGCTAATACTAGGAGCTGCCGCCACCGCTGCGGATTCGCACTGTAAGTACCTAATCAAATTGGGATAATACAGCAGCGCCTTTTGTCCGACCTTTCTAACAGGAACCGCGCCGATTCTTACCCATTGCCGCAGGGTGTATTCACTAATTGGCATACCATCAGCCTTTGCTCGCTGGACGGCTTCACGAATTGATACCATGTTGGGCATTACGATTCCCCCTTTGCAATTGCCTCGATAGCCTCCATAACAGCCTTCTCCTTCTCGCCGGAAAGAGGAATACGCAACCACCGCATGATTGTTGGCTCACTAATGCCCAAATATTCAGCAATCTGCCAGTGCTTAACACCATTCCTCTTTGCGGCATCTCTAATCGTTTGATTTGCTTTCATGTTTTCTCAACTCCTACTTGACTTTTGTAAAATAATCACCTATAATGAATATGATGATGATTTTATTCTACTTCACATTGCAACACAATTCTAGTAGAACAAAGTAAAATATTTTCCACTAGCAAAGATTAATTGTGGAATATATTACCGCAAGGAGTGTTAAAAATATCTATGGATAAAAGAAATTCGCTCATCATGGCACAACGCCTGAAGAATCTTCGGAACGAAAGAAGGCTTTCCCACGAATCTTTAAGAACGGCCCTTATGGACAAATATGAAATTGACATATCTGTTGATAGTCTCAAAAACTATGAAGTTTCCAACGTTCCCCACGCTAAGGCATACAAAAACGAGGGGATGAGAGTAGAGTATTTGAGATGTCTGGCTGACTTCTATAGAGTATCGGCAGATTATCTGTTAGGAATTTCAGATGTAAAAAGTCCAAACCAAGATATAGTCACAGCGGTTAAGATGACCGGCTTGACACAGGAATCCATACAATCCCTCTCCTTTTTTCATCAATTGGAAGACCGAGAAATGGCGAATGTGCTTGATATTCTTATTAACGATACCAGATACCATAATTCTGATGGAAACCGCAGATATCGCAGCATTATCAACCTTCTAAACTTCTTCTTTTCATACTCCAGTGGGAGTAATCGAAAACAAGTGTTCATCAATGGTCATATCGTCGACAGAACTGCTACTGACGGTTTTATTTCCTCAAATGCAATTGCCCTCGATGATACCATCATAGAAAACGCAGTGCTTGCGGAAATCCAACACGCATTGATAAGTCTGAAAAAATCACTATAAAAAAGAAAACCGCCACCATGGCGGCAACCACGGTGGCGGCGGTACAGAAAACCTCAACCGACTAAGATAGGGGTAGTCTGCGCGTTTATTATAGCAGACTCGCCCCGGAAAGGCAAGGAAATATGGCATCCATAAGAGAACGAAACGGCAGCTATCAGATCACTGTCAGCACCGGCCGGGACATCTACGGCAGGAAGCTCCGAGAGACTACCACCTTCACACCGGATCCAACACTCACACCAAAGAAAAGGGAAAAGGCCGTGGAGGAATTTGCCCGGGACTTTGAGCAGAAGATCCTCAGCGGTGCTGCAATGGATGGCCGCAAGATCACCCTGAAGGAGTTTGCAGACCGTTGGCTTGTGGAATATGCGGAGCAGAAGCTACAACCCGCCACGGTCAACGCATACCGCAGCGAGCTGGAGGAGAAGATCCTGCCGGTGCTTGGACACCTGAAACTGTCGGATCTAAAACCCCACAACATAAACGCCTTCTTTGTTGCTATGACACAGAACGGTGCCCGGAAGGATGGCAAAGCCGGCGGCTACAGCAAGGGCACGATCGCAAAGACCCGGAATGTGATCTCCTCCGTGCTGCGGACTGCTGCGGAGTGGGAGATCATCGACCGGAATCCCTGCGACAAGGTACGGCTGCAAGGTGAAGACACCGCCGAAAAGCTGAAATTCTTTACACCGGAGCAGACCGCCACCTTCCTGGACTATATCGAGCAGCCTTTCACTGTGCCGATCAAGGGGCACAAGAGGGTTGACGATACCGGCATCCCCTACACCGTGAGCGATTACGAAACCACCAAGGAAGTACCGGAGCAGCTGCGGGTGCTGTTTAACATGGCAGTGTACACCGGACTCCGGAAGGGGGAGCTGCTGGCTCTCCAATGGCCTGACATCGATCTTGTGGCGGATGTAGTCCGGGTGTCTAAGGCGGTCACACTGGTAGACGGCAAGCCAGTGATCAAGGCGCCAAAAACCAAAACCTCCCACCGGACCGTATCAATCCCACATTCGCTATCAGAACGCCTCCGGAAGCTGCACACCGAACAGCTGAAGTACCGCCTCTATGTGGGCGACTACTGGCAGGGGAATGACTGGGTATTTACCCAGGACAACGGCAAGCTGATGAACTACTCCACGCCGTACCAGGCACTGCAGGACATTATCCGCCGCTACAATACCGGCAAGGCATCGGAGAAGCAGCTCCCGCTGATCCCGTTCCACGGGCTGCGGCACACTTCCGCCACGCTGCTGATCGCCAGTAAGCAGGATCTCAAAACAGTGTCCAGCCGCCTGGGCCACGCACAGACCTCTACCACAATGAACATCTATGCACACGCCCTTCAGGAGAGCGACCGCAAGGCCGCCACGGCTCTGGAAAATCTTCTTGCAAAACAGGCATAAAAACAAAAAATCACCGCTCCGGTCGCCAAATGGTCGCCATTTGGTAACTGGGGCGGTTTTTCTTAAACAAGCAAAAGTCCCAAAACCATTGCGGTTTCAGGACTTTTTGTGGAGCTGCTAGCCAGATTTGAACTGGCGACCTCATCCTTACCAAGGATGCGCTCTACCGGCTGAGCTATAGCAGCAAATTCGCTTGACAGCTTTGCCATTATATACTGAAACAGCAAAAATGTCAAGCGTTTTTTGAAAAAATCTGTAAGATTACAGCTGTGCCCATGGCGGTAATGCCTCGAAGGTCAATTCTTCTCCCAATAACGGAAAAGTCAGCTTACAGGAGAACAGCATGGGGGCAGGGGAATCGTCCCTGGCACCGTATTTGTGATCGCCCACAAGGGGATATCCCCGACTGGAAAACTGCACGCGGATTTGATGGCTTCGTCCGGTATGCAGACGAATACGCACCAGACTGGGGTCGCTCTCTGTCAGGCGTGAGAACTCCAAGCGCGCCTTTTTTACGCCCTTTCGTTCTTTTTTGACCACAAACACTTTGTTTTTGCTGCTGTCCTTAAACAGTAAATCTTCCCAATCCCCTTGCGCGGGCGGAGTTCTGTGAACCAACGCCACATACTCCTTCACCATGCTGCCGTCCTGAATGGCTTTACTGAGAGAGGCGGCAGCTGCTCTTGTGCGGGCATAAACCATGACACCGCCCACATTTTTGTCCAGACGATGCACCGGGAAAAATTCTCCGCCCAGCTGATTTTTCAGTTCTGTGGGCAATTCCTGCTCCGAATCCATCCCCACCGGCTTGATGCACACGGCAATATGCCGGTTTTCCAAGAGAAGCTCCATATTCCACACTCCTTTTCTTCATTATAGCAGAAATATCGGAAAAATACAAAAGAAATACATTTTTCTTGCAGGAATGGAGATATGCATGTATAATGATCCTGTGAGGAGTTGAGAGTATGACAACGAAGGACTACCAAAGGAAAAGACCGATCCTGATATTTCTCAGGTATTTTTCCAACCACAAAAGACTGTTTGCCGTGGATATTTTGTGTGCAGTGCTGATTGCGGCGGTGGATTTGCTGTTTCCGCTGGTCACGCGCAGTGCCCTCTATGATATGCTTCCCGGGCAGATGTATCAGCTGTTTTTCGTAGTTATGGGCATTATGCTGGGCTTTTATCTGCTGCGAGCGTTTTTGAACTACATTGTGGCATATTACGGACATACCTTCGGCATCCGTGTAGAAGCGGATATAAGGCGGGATCTGTTTCGGCACATGCAGGACATGAGCTTTGATTTTTATGACAACAACCGCACAGCTCAGCTTATGAGCCGGCTGACGTCAGATCTGTTTGATCTGACAGAGCTGGCCCACCACGGTCCGGAAGATCTGCTGACCTCAGTGCTGACTATAATCGGCGCTGTGGTGGTCATGGCAACCATTCAGTGGCAGCTGGCACTGGTGGTGGCACTGATGATTCCGCTGTTTGCCCTGCTGATTATGACCATGCGCCGCCGCATGGCAAGAGCATCCAGAAAAGTGAAGGAAAAAACCGCACACATCAACGCGGAGATCGAGAGCAGTCTGTCCGGAATCCGTACGGCAAAGGCTTTTGCCAACGAGGAAGTGGAGAGTGTCCGCTTTAATTCCGCCAACGGCATCTTCCGGGATTCCAAGCGGGAATTTCATAAGGCGATGGGTCGCTTCCACAGCTCCATGGAGTTCTTCCTTTGCAGCCTCAATGTGGTCGTTATCGGCATCGGCGGCTTTTTAATCATGAACAGCAAGATGGATTATCGGGATTTGCTTACGTTTACCTTGTATGTGGCGTCCTTTGTTTCCCCAATGCGAAAGCTGTCCAACTTCTCGGAATTGTTTGCCAATGGCTTTGCCGGCCTGAACCGTTTTGTGGGCATTATGCGGACGGAGCCGACCATTCAGGATGCACCCGATGCAGTGGAGCAGAGCAATGTTCAGGGCAATATTCTGGTGGAGGATATTTCCTTTGCCTATACGCCTGAGGTTGGGGTTCTGCACCATGTGAATTTGCAGGTAAATGCCGGTGAAACGATTGCCATTGTTGGTCCATCCGGTGGGGGAAAGAGCACGTTATGTAAACTGATCCCCCGGTTTTACGATGTGGCCGCAGGAAGTATTTCCATTGACGGTACAGATGTGCGGAAGCTGACCCAAAGATCGCTCCATGAGAATATCGGCATTGTGCAGCAGGATGTGTTCCTGTTTGCGGATACGATTTTTGAGAATATTCGCTATGGCCGTCCGGAAGCGACTATGGACGAGGTGATAGCGGCTGCGAAAAAAGCAGAAATTTATGAGGATATTATGGCCATGCCCGATGGTTTTGATACTTATGTCGGCGAACGGGGCACGTTGCTGTCCGGCGGTCAAAAACAGAGGGTGGCTATTGCGAGAATTTTCCTGAAAAATCCGCCGATTTTGATTTTGGATGAGGCTACATCTGCTTTGGATTCCGTAACGGAGGAAAAAATACAAAGAGCATTTGATGCTTTGGCAGAGGGAAGAACCACGCTGATCATTGCCCATCGCCTGTCCACCATTCGGGCGGCAAACCGAATCGTATCCATTGCCGACGGTGAAATTACAGAGTGCGGCACCCACGCAGAACTGTTGGAAAAGGGCGGCATCTACGCGGATTTGTACCGGACTCAGAACAATTTGAAAGGGGCAAAGGAATGAAACCTTAGCCTAAGAAATCCGGCCTGTTGAAACAAGCAACAGGCCGGATTTTTGTAGATTTAAATCCGCAGGGAACAAGGGTGGCTTTGCGGCATCACATTTTTTCGGGGGCGGAGAAGCCAAGAAGGTCAATACAGGCTTCCAAAATGTTTTTCGCCAATGCAATCAAGGAAATATAGCCTGCTTTCCGTTCTTCGTTTTCCTCACCCAGTATTCTGGTTTCGTGATAGAACTTGTTGACAGCACCGGCCAGATCGTAGATATACGCACAGATCAGATTGGGGGCAGATGCTTTTACTGCGCTTTCCAGAGCCGGTGCAAATTTGGTGATTGCAATCATCAGCTCCTTGGCGTAGTCGTTTGCGGGTGCCTGAATGGGAAGCTGCTCCCAAGCACCGTATTTGGCCAGAATGGACTTCACGCGTACGATGGTGTAGAGGATATATGGACCGGTGTTGCCCTCGAAAGCAGCAAAGCGTTCCATGTCAAAGTTATAATCCTTGGTGGGCTGATTGCTCAGATCGCCGTACTTCAATGCACCCATGGCAATTTTTTGCGTAGTGGCTTCCACATCCTGCTCGGGTACGATGCGATTTTCCACAACCTTGGCGCGGACAAAGTCTGTCATATCGGAAATCAGCGTTTCCAAACGCAAAACACCGCCGTCCCGGGTTTTAAAGGGCTTGCCGTCTGCTCCGTTCATGGTACCGTGACCCACGTGCTCCAGCTGGGTTTCAGGTTTGACGATGCCGCTTTTCTTGGCTGCACGGAATACCTGCTCAAAGTGGAGATTTTGCCGTTTGTCGGTGACATAAAGCATCTTGTCCGGGGACCAATCCTCCATCCGTTGGACCATGGTAGCCAGATCGGTGGTCGCGTAGATAGCAGAGCCGTCGGATTTGATCAGAATACAGGGGGGTAATTCGTTCTTGTCACCGTCTTCCGTCACGGGAATGACCCATGCACCTTCGGACAGAACGGCCACACCTGTTTTCTTCATGTTTTCCACCATGGAGGGGATATAGGGGTCGGCGTCACTTTCACCCAGCCACTTTTCAAAGTAGACGTCCAGATTATCGTAGTTTTTCTTCAGATCGATGACGGATACCTGCATAATGTGCTGCCACAGTGCCCGGTAACCCCGCCGTCCCTGCTGCAATTCAAAGGTGGCCTGATGTGCCTTGTGAGAGAATTCCGGATCGGCTTTCTTAGCGGAAGCGGTAGGATAGATTTCTTCCAGCTCATCCACGGTAAAGGGTGCGGTTGTCGGATAATCGCCGGTAAAATCGGGATCAAAATAAGGAAGCTCCGGCTGCCGTTCCTGCAATTCGGCAATAATGAGACCCATTTGTAGACCCCAGTCGCCCAAGTGGACATCACCGATGGTGTTGTAGCCCAGGAACTTATGCAGACGCTTCAATGCTTCACCAATGATGGCAGGACGCAGGTGACCGATATGCAGAGGCTTTGCCACGTTGGCACCGCCGTAATCCACCACAATGGTTTTGCCGGCACCGATCTTTTCTACGCCAAAGTCTTCTGCGGTGCGCATTTGCTCCAAATAGGTCTGCAGGAAACGACCGGAAAGCTTCAGGTTGATAAATCCGGGCATGACTGCTTCAATCATGCTGTAATCGTCTGCATTCAGCTTTTCCACCACAGCATTGGCAATGGCAATCGGTGCACATTTATACTGCTTCGCAGCGGCCAATGCGCCATTACATTGATATTCGCACAGATCCGGGCGATTGGATACCGTAACACGACCGAAAGAGGCATCGTAGCCGGCATCCTGAAAAGCCTGCTGCATCTTTCCGGTGATCAAGTCAAGGATTTTTTCCATAGTTCTCTCCTTAATGTTTGTCATTTGGTAACAGTATAGCAAATAAAAAGAATTTTGTATAGTCTTAATTCCGAAAAGCCACCGAAAAAGAAAGCTCGCTTTCTTTACTTGAAAGGAAAAACCTTTTATTTATGTTATGTTTTTACAATCCCTGCTTGACAAAAGGTTTGTGCCGTGGTACGATATCTACAATGCCATACATGTGGATTTTTGTCCATTCAAATATGGAAAACAGAGATATGTTTGACCGGCAGGGCAGGGTCTTCGGTATTGCCGAAAGGTCCGCGCCTTCTGCTACAAGGGTCGCATGAGGAGGAAATTATAATGTTGAAGAACAGAGTTCGCCTGACCAAGATCATTAGCTATGTCTGTGTTGTGCTGATGCTGGCCGTGTTGGTCACACAGTTCCTTCCGTTCTGGAGTTACTCCAAGGAATTGTTGGTGCATGATGGACAGAAGCATGATCAAAAACTGTCTATGGTGGTTGGCGGCAATTCCAACCCGAACAATGCAGGTATCTACAGTGCGGCAGTTCCCGTAGAGGCAGGCAAGGAATATGATCTGTCCATGTGGACAAGATGTTTTGACGAAGAGGGATATAACATTGTCGGACTGCGTTTCTATGAAGATGATGTGACGGTCAATGAGACCAACCACCTGTCCGAGCAGACAGGCAAGTCCGAAGGCACCAAGTGGTTCAACATTCAGCTGCAGGCAGTTGCTCCCGAGAATGCAAAGTTTGCAAGAGTATGGGCTTGGGCAAAGCGCATTGAAACAGAACCTAAGAACCACTACTTCGACGAGGTCAGTTTGACCGAGGCTGGCAAGCCAGAAGAAAACCTGATGGCTGAGCATAACTATTCCTTTGAGAATATGATCGGCACAACGAAGCAGATAATGGACTGGAACTTGGCTGAAGAGGCAGTTCAGGTATCTATTGCCAGTTATTTTGCGTTCCCTAAGCACAGCACCGGTTTGAGCGCCAAGCTGCTCCCGCTGTTGCCTAATGAAACCCGTCAGGAGTGCGTGGTCAACACCATAGTTACCACAGTTACACTGTTGCTGCTCACCTGTGTTCTCGGTGTGATTTTCATCCTGAGAAAACCCGGCAAGGCATACCTCTCCTTCCTGCCCCTGGCAGCTGGTTTGATTGGTGTATGGCAGTATCTGGGCAACCACCTGTTCCGGGAGGGTCAAAACTGGCAGATTCACTTGGCAGTATGTATCCTCACTGCGGTGGTGGCCGCTGTGAACCTGGTCAGCCTTGCAATTCGTCCCAAGGCAAAGGTTGCAGAATAAAGAATCGTTAAATGAGAAAGTCCGCTGCATTATGCAGCGGACTTTTTATATTTATATTACTGTTTGTTCTGTGCCAGCCATTCCAGGTAATCATCATAGGTGCCATAACGGTCCACAATGGTGCCGTCGGGCTGGAATGCGATGACCCGGTTACAGGTGGAGGTAAGCATTTCGTGGTCGTGAGATGCCAACAGCACAACGCCGGGGAAGGCCTCAAGACCCTTATTGACTGCCTGGATGGATTCCATGTCCAAATGGTTCGTGGGCTGATCCAACAGCACCACATTGGCACCGGAGAGCATCATTTTGCTGAGCATACACCGCACCTTTTCGCCACCGGACAGCACGTTTACGTGCTTAAATACATCTTCGTTACTGAACAGCATCCGACCCAAAAAGCCCCGCAGATATACATCGTCTTTTTTCGCAGAATACTGACGCAGCCAGTCCACCAATTCCTCTTCGTTGCCGTCAAAATACGCGGAATTATCCTTGGGAAGATAACTGCGGACAGTGGAAATTCCCCATTTGACAGAGCCCTCGTCCGGCTCCAGCTCGCCCATGAGAATTTGGAACAGGGCGGTCTGTGCCAGCTCATTTTCACCCACAAATGCGATTTTGTCATTTTTGCCAACGGAGAAGTAAATCTTATCCAACAGCTTGACGCCATCCACCGTGACGGATACATCGTTAACGGTCAGAATGTCCTTACCCAGTTCCCGTTCCGGCTGGAAGCCAACAAAGGGATAGCGGCGGGTAGAGCAGGGCATTTCTTCTACGGTCAGCTTGTCCAGCAGTTTCCGACGGGCGGTTGCCTGCTTTGCTTTGGATTTGTTTGCGGAGAACCGCTGAATAAACAGCTGCAGTTCTTCAATCTTTTCCTGATTCCGTTTATTCTTGTTGCGGATCATAGCCTGCACCAGCTGAGAGGATTCATACCAGAAATCGTAGTTGCCCACGTACATTTTGATCTTGCCGTAGTCAATATCCACGGTATGGGTGCACACGGTGTTCAGGAAATGCCGGTCGTGGGACACGGCGATGACCATGCCGGGAAAGTCCAGAAGGAAATCCTCCAGCCAGTTGATGGCCTCAATATCCAGGTTGTTGGTAGGCTCGTCAAGCATGACAATGTCCGGATTGCCAAACAGTGCCTGTGCCAGCAGCACCTTCACCTTCAAACGGGGGTCAGTGTTTTCCATCATGTCGTAATGCAGCTCGGTGCCGATGCCCAAACCCTGCAGCAGACGGGAAGCGTCCGATTCTGCTTCCCAACCGCCGATCTCGGCGAATTCTGCTTCCAGATCTGCGGCACGCAAACCGTCCTCGTCGGAGAAGTCCGGCTTTTCGTAGATGGCATCTTTTTCCTTCATGACGTCATAAAGGTGCTGGTTGCCCATAATAACGGTGTCCAAAATGGTATAAGCATCATAGGCGTTTTGGTTCTGCTTCAGAACGGAAACCCGCTTATCGGGGTCGATGGCAATGGAGCCCGTGGTAGAATCCAGCTCACCTGTGAGAATCCGCAGGAAGGTGGACTTGCCGGCACCGTTGGCGCCGATGATGCCGTAGCAGTTGCCGGGCAAAAATTGCAAATCCACATGCTGGAACAGCCATTGACCGCCAAATTGCATTCCTAAATTGCTGACTGTAATCATAATATCTCCTTTGATACACATAAAAAGTTATTGTAATTATACCAGACAAAACCAAAAAAGCAAGCCGCTCCGGTAAAAGAACGGCTTATTTATTCAAATAATTCCGCGAAAAACCAACAGAAGCAAAATACAGGTGACCAGGAGCAAGGCGGCAAGCAGATACAGGCCTGCCCTGGATGTGTCTGCTTTGCTTTGACGGTTTTCTATCAGCCCGGTTTTGCGCAGTGCACGCACCAAAGGCTTATACAAGAGCAGGGTCAAGGCGGCATTGAAACCGGCTTTCAATGCGTTAAAGGGAAGAAATACCGGGATTAGCATGGCGGCTACGTCTGAACGGGAAGTGCCGGTCATGTAAAGGGGTGTGATGAGATAATTCCACAAAAGCATGACGCCGATCATGACCACAGAACCTGCGGCAAGACCCCAAACCGCACCGCCCAATGTGCGTTTGCGTTTGTATACGACTGCCGCCATGCAGGCAAAGCTGCAGCTGGACAGCAGATTCATCACCGCCCCGATGGGGCCGGTGGTGCTGATGGTGACCATCTCCAACAAGGACACCACCAAAGAGATTACGAAGGATGACAAGGGGCCCAAAAGGAATCCGCCGATGGCGATGACCACATCCTTTGGCTCATAACTCAAAAACATCACCACAGGGATTCGAACCAGAGCCACCAACAGAAAGGCAATGGCCGCCAGCATAGCGAGTAACACCATGGTCTTCACTTGCAATTTTTTCATACAGTCACCTCAAAAAAACGCCCTGAGCAAACACTCAGGGCGCAAATCGTGCATTTTCGCTCTTCTTCCATCCAGACTTTACTGTCGGTATCGGAATCACACCGATTCAGCGCCTGAGCGCTCGCGGACTTTACCGCCGGTCGGGAATTTCACCCTGCCCTGAAGATCACTATGAACTTGCTTACAGAATACCATAGGACTACCGCCTTGTCAAGACCCGGCTTGTGTGGTATGATTGTACTGCGATGGAAAATTTAAGCAGTAGTGCCGGTTGTGGGTGTGGTAGGATCCGGAGTGGTTGCGGCAGGCGGAGTGGTAGCCTGAGGCAGTCCTTGGGGCATTTTGAATCCGCGGATACTGCCCTTGGCAGAAGTATCTGTCACATCTCCGCCGATGACCTGATTTTTATAAATCAGCAAGGTGGCATATACCGGTCCGGTGGCATCCGGATAGTTGTTGATCTGATACACATAACGCATTACGGTTTTACCGGCATAATTGCTCAGGTCATAGCCTTGGCTTTTTTGCAGTGCATTGTATCGCTCAAAGACCTCGTTGCCCTGTGCCGGAATTCGCACCTGTCCGGATTCTGCCGGAGAGGTAGTGACGTCCCAGCCGAAGCTTTTCAGAAATTCCACACGACCGTCATTGTTGGATACACCAGTAGAGACGGTGGGTGCGGAATCATTCCTTCCCAACAGCAGAATCAGCCCGATGATCGCAGCCAGAACAGCGGCGGCGATGATTGCGATTTTTTTCTTATCGACCTTTGCGGTCATAACCAGCATATTAAATCCCTCCATATTTAGAATTGGCATTATAGCCTATTCAGGCTTGGACGAGGATAGAACGGAGAAGACATGGAACGTTTGGATAAATTCTTATGTGACAGCGGCGTTGGAAGCCGCAGTCAGGTAAAGCTTGTGATCAAAGCCGGACGGGTGACAGTGGACGGCGCGGTTCAGGGAGATGCGTCACGAAAAATCGATCCGCAGCAACAGGAGATATGTGTGGACGGAGAACGTCTCGGAGGGAAGAGAAGACTGGTGGTGATGCTGAACAAGCCGGCAGGTTATCTCACCGCAACGCAGGACAGACAGGACAAAACGGTTATGGACTTGCTGCCCGAAGATCTGCGCAGACAGGGGTTGAATCCGGTGGGACGTTTGGATAAGGCAACGGAGGGGCTGCTGTTATTTACCAATGACGGCGATTTGCTCCACAGACTGATTTCTCCCAAAAAGGAAGTGCCAAAGGTGTACTATGCCCGCCATGAAGGTACTGCGACGGAAGCGGATGTGGCGGTTTTTGCCGCAGGACTGACTTTGGGAGACGGCACGGTTTGTCTGCCGGCAGTATTGGAGCCGTTGGGAGAGGGAGAGAGTCTGATTACCGTTTGCGAAGGCAAATACCATCAGGTGCGCCGGATGATGGCGTCCCGTCAAATGACAGTGCAGTATTTGGAACGCAGGAAAGAGGGAAATCTGGAGCTGGAGGGATTACCCAGAGGGGAAATCCGTATTCTGACAGAGGCGGAAGTAACAGAACTGGAAAAATCGTCATTATGACTGATTTGCAGCACGGAAGGAATGCGCTTGCACAGGAAAATTTCCCGTTTTTTAATGCAATTCATCCAAAAAAGAACTGCCTTTTTGCAATAAAATGTCAAAAAGCCCTTGCAAATTGTGCAACCTAGATGTATAATGAACGTGTGAATTTGTAAAAAGTGCATTTGTGCAATTCTGTGAAGGAGGCTTGAAAAATGTCCAATAGTGTTTTTCAGAATGTGATTGTCCAATTAAAGGAAGTATCTGACCGTGAGTTCGGTGTCATCGACAGCGATGGATGCGTAATTTCCTGTACCGATGTTACCCTGCTGGGTGAGCGCTGGCCGGATGCGGCAGTGAAAGCAGCCAACTCTGCAGAACCTATGGTTCAGTTTAATCAAAAGTATTTCAAGCCGATTTACAGCAATGCAAATGCGTTGGAGTATGCGGTTTTCTGTACCGGTACGGATGAAATGTCCAAAAACTGCTGCCTGATGGCGCATATTGCATTGAACGCCGCCAAGATATTCTATGAAGAAAAGCACGACCGCGGCACCTTCGTCAAGAATATCATTATGGATAACATTCTGCCCGGGGATATTTATATCCGGGCCAAGGAATTGCACTTTATTACAGAAGTACCCCGGGTGGTATTTTTGGTGCGTCAGCCCGGACATGCCGATGTGGCAACGGTGGACGTGCTGTCCAATCTGTTCCCGGACAAGACGCAGGACTTCGTTCTGAGCATTAACGAATCCGATGTGGCAGTGGTCAAGCAGATTGAGGAGACAACCACCTCTGCAGAGCTGGAAAAGCTGGCACGGGAAATGGAAAAGGCATTGAAGGATGAGCTGTATGCAGATGCGGTGATCGGTTTCGGTACCGTATCCGAGCATCTGAGAACTCTGGCAGATTCCTTTAAGGAAGCCCAGACTGCCATTGATGTGGGCAAGGTGTTTGACACCGAAAAGACCATCATAAATTATGAAAATCTGGGTATTGGCCGCTTGATCTATCAGCTGCCTACGACCCTGTGCGATATTTTCCTTACCGAAGTATTTAAGAAAAACTCCATTGATTCTTTGGATCAGGAAACACTCTTTACAATTAATAAGTTCTTTGAGAACAATCTGAATGTGTCGGAAACTTCCCGAAAGCTGTTTGTTCACCGGAACACCTTGGTTTACCGTTTGGAAAAGATCAAGAAGCTGACAGGCTTGGATTTGCGCCAGTTTGATCATGCGATCGTGTTTAAGGTGGCATTGATGGTTCGTAAGTATCTTGCTTCCCGGGAACTGAGATGATTCTGTACGAGCCTGTTGCAATGCAGCAGGCTCGTTTTTTGGAAAAAGTACATTTGCATTGGAAGATAATGGTAAAAAGCCGGAAAAATTCGCCTTATTTCTGGGAAAAAATCATTTTCTGAGGAAAAAATGCGGTTTCAGATATTGACATCTGCGTTACAATGTGTTACAATTTGGTTACATTAGTTTTGGAGAAATACCATTATGATTGAATTTACAGATGTTGTGAAGTCCTATTCCGTCGGCACGCGGGCACTGAAGGGTGTGTCCATGCAGATTGAGGATGGAGAGTTTGCTTTTTTGGTAGGACCGTCCGGTTCCGGAAAGTCCACCATAATTAAATTGATTACCGGAGAGTTGAAGCCTACCTCCGGTACTGTTCATGTTAACGGCTACTCTTTGGAGAGAATCCGCAAGCGCGAGATTCCTTATTTGCGCCGGACGGTGGGCATTGTGTTTCAGGATTTCAGACTGATTCAGAACAAGACCGTGTATGAAAACGTGGCCTTTGTTATGCGGGCCATCGGTGCCAAAGAGCAGGAAATCCGGGAGCGTGTCCCGTACGTATTGCAGCTGGTTGGCCTGGACACTAAGAGTCGCCGCCACCCCGGGGAATTGTCCGGCGGTGAGCAGCAGCGTCTGGCCATTGCCCGCGCACTGGTAAACAATCCTTCTACCATCATCGCAGATGAGCCTACCGGCAATTTGGATCCGGTGATGTCCCTGGAAATCATGAGCTTACTGATGGAGATCAACAATCTGGGAACGACCATGCTGGTGGTTACCCATGAAAAGGATTTGGTAGAACGTTTTCCCAAACGGGTCATTGCCATTGATGACGGCTTGATTATCGGCGACGGAATGGATGGGTATTATCACTATGAGAGTAAATAATATCGGATATTTGATGAAAGAAGGCATCCGGGGCATTTTTCTCCACGGATTTATGTCCTTTGCCGCCATTTGCGTGACGGTTGCCTGCTTGCTGATTGTGGGTAGCTTTGCTTGTCTGTCCTATAATCTGGCTGTTTTGGTGGAAGATGTAAATAAGACCAACGAAATTCTGGTTTATGTGGATGAAAACCTCTCTTACCAAGAGGCAAAGAGTGTGCACACCCTGATCAACAAGGTGGATAACGTTCACATGGCGACCTTTGTACATAAGGACGAGGCGTTTGAAGATTTCGTTGAGAATTACGGGGAAGAAAATACCTTCACCGGAGTGGATACCAATTTCCTGCGCCATCGCTATAAAGTGGTTTTGAAGGACAACAGCCTGTTTGATCAGACCATTGCGGATCTGGAAAAGCTGGATGGGGTCGTAAAAATTAGTGCGGCCCGGGAGTTGGCAGAAGGCTTTGCGTTTGCACGAAACGCGGTGCGGATCGTGTCCCTTGCATTTATTGGCGTACTGCTTGTTGTGAGCCTGCTGATTATTTCCAATACGGTCAAGCTGGCTATGTATGACCGACGGGAGGAGATCGCCATCATGAAAATGGTGGGTGCTTCCAATGGATTTATCCGGTTGCCTTATGTGATCGAGGGCTTTACTCTGGGAATGATTGGTGCCGGTGTGGCATTTGGTCTGGAGTGGCTTTTATACGACGCGCTGATGGGGCGGTTGTCTGCGATGAATACTCTGCAGCTGCTTAACTTTGTTCCCTTTAACCAGCTGCTCGTGCCGATGATCATAACCTTCTTTGCGGCCGGATTGTTTGTAGGTGTTGTAGGTAGTTGGTCTTCTATTCGGAAGTTTATGAATGTTTGATGAGTTTGTTCGAAACAAGGAGAAGAATTGACGATGAATAAGAAAAAGCTCCTGGTATCACTGATTGCCGGCCTCCTGGCGTGCGTCATGCTGTTTGTATTACTGCTGCAGCTGGTTCCCACCAAGGCAGAGGCCGCAACCTCCAGCGAGATTAAAAATCAAATCGATAAGATGGAAGAGGAGCAGGGTGCGCTCCAGGATCAGCTGGATGCATTGGAGGATCAGCGCAGGGAGAACCTGGAGAGCATTCAGGAAATTGTGGACCAAAAGAATTTGGTAGACGAACAGATTTCCATTTTGAATGACCAGATCGACAATATGAATGCGCAGATTTCTGCCTACGCAGTACTGATTGCGGATAAGCAGGCAGAGCTGGATAAGGCGAAGAGTGATCTGGAAGAAATGAAGCAGAAGCACATGGAACGGCTGCGTACCATGGAAGAGGAAGGTCAGCTGTCCTACTGGTATGTGCTGTTTGAAGCGAGCAGCTTCACAGATTTGCTGGATCGGCTGAACATGATCCAGGAAATCGCGGCAGCGGACCAAAGACGCATTGAAGAAATGAATGTTGCTTCCGAGGCTGTGCAAGAAGCACAGGAGAACTTGTTTGCTGAGCAATCCGAACTGCAGAGCAACCGCCAAAAGCTGGCTGCCAAGCAAAAGGAAATGGACATGAAGGCAGAGGAATCCTCCGAACTGCTGTCCAAGCTGATTGCCAAGGGCGAAGAGTTTGACGCCTGGATGGACGAAAAAGAGGAAGGCCTGGCGGCTTTGGAAGAGGAAATTCTGAACATGGAAGCCGAGTATGACAGAGTGAAGTATGAAGAATGGCTGGCAACCTCCGTTCCTCCTACAACGAGCTCCAGCTCCAGCTCCGGTTCCGGTTCCGTCAGCGGTACAATTTACAAAGGCGGTACTGCATTGACTGCCAACACAGTCAACGGTATCACATGGTTGACACCTTGCAGCTACAACCGTATTTCCAGCACCTTTGGAATGCGCTACCATCCGATTTATCACTACGATAAGATGCACAACGGCATTGATTTGGCAGTGGACCACACTCCCATTTATGCCAGCCGTGGCGGCGTAGTTGTTATTTCAGGTTGGGATGACAGCGCCGGCTACTGGGTAATCATTGATCACGGTGACGGCTTCCGTACGGTTTATATGCACATGTGTAAGCGTCCCTATGTCAGTCGCGGCGATTTTGTAGGAGCCGGAACAGAACTCGGCTGTGTGGGCAGTACCGGTGCTTCCACAGGAAATCACCTGCATTTCGGCGTCCAGCTGTACAATGCAAATTTGGGTAAGTTTGAATACGTGAACCCGTTGCTCTACATAAAGAACTAAGAGAATCCCACAGCTCTGCGGAGCTGTGGGAATCCTGCTATTGAGGTGAGTTTATGATAAAAGGAAGAATGGATAGAATTTTGTCCTATATTCTGGTGGTACTGCTGTCCATTACTGTTACAATGGCAGTTATGCTGCATGTTTTTGCCGGACAGAAAAAAAGTCAGCCGAAACTGGAAGCACTGGAACAAGTGATATCCGAATATTTTATTGGAGAAGTGGATCAGGAATATATAGAGGATGCCGCGGCCAGTGCTATGGTAAACGCCCTGGGAGACAAGTGGAGTTACTATATTCCGGCAGAGCATTATCAGTCCTATCTGGAACGGATGAATAATGCTTATGTGGACGTGGGAATTACGGTCGGTCTGGCAGAAGATGGCCGGGGTGTCGTGATTCAGCAGATAACAGCAGGAGGTCCTGCAGAGGAAGCGGGGGCGCAGACCGGCGATATCATCGTAAAAGTGGATGGGACATCTGTGATTGGGATGGCACTGTCGGACAGTAAAAAGCTAATTCAGGGAGAAGCGGGCACAACGGCGAAGCTTAACATTCTGCGGGGCGAGCAAGAAATCGTTTTGACAGTCACCCGGCGGGAGATTAAGACGCCGGTGGTTACATCCCAATTACTGCAAGGGAAAATCGGGCTGATAACCATTGCAAATTTCAACAGAAATTGTGCCGCGGAAACCATCGGAGCAATTGAAGCTATGCAAAAGCAGGGGGCAGAAAAGCTGATTTTCGATGTGCGTAACAATCCCGGAGGTTATGCAGAGGAAATGGTAAAGATATTGGATTACCTTTTGCCGGAGGGGAAATTATTTACCACAGTAGATTATGCCGGAAAAACCAATACGGCTATGTCCGATGCAAATTGTCTGAATCTTCCCATGGCGGTGTTGATCAATGACCGTTCCTATTCGGCGGCGGAGTTTTTTGCTGCGGCGCTGACGGAGTATGGTGTTGCCAAAACGGTGGGAGAAAAGACTGTGGGAAAAGGGTATTTTCAAACTACCATACAGCTTCCGGACGGTTCTGCAGTAGGCCTGTCTATTGGGAAATACTATACACCCAAAGGGAAAAGTCTGGCAGATGTGGGTATCGTGCCGGCTGTGCCGGTTGCATTGACGGAGGAAGAAAAAACACAGCTTCTTTTGGGAGAACTGGAAGCATCTGTGGATCCGCAGATATTAGCGGCAATGGATGTGCTTAATGGATAAATTCCAAAATTCGCCAATTCCTTAGAGGAGTTGGCGAATTTTATATTGTACAAAGAAAAAAACTTGGATATAGCATGCAAATAAGTTGACTTTTGTAAGAAAGTGAAGTATCATAGAAGCAGTATGCGTACTCATAGGCAGATGGTATAAATACGCAAACGGAGGATGCAAAGTGATCCGGGTTTTGACGGTCATTTATGTATATTACGAAGAGCGAATGGATGAAAATGTACGACCTTTGAGTGCAAAAAATGGGAGTTTTCCCGGAAACGAGGTACAATCATGATGAAAGAAATAGCTGATGAAAGAGAAAGCGGGATTGCGCTGAACCTGCAAGAGTTGCTCATTGCCTATATCAGAAGGTGGTGGGTGATTGCGATCAGTATGGCTTTGTTGGGCGGACTTGTTTTGACATGGACATTATTCTGCGTGACACCGATGTATCGGGCGAGTGTTACCATCTATGTCAACAACAACAGTACATCTGTAGACAAGGAAGATGTTTCTGCCAGTGACCTTTCTGCTGCAACCTATTTGGTTAAGACATATATGAACCTGACAAAGAGCAACCGTGTATTAACAAAAGTGGCAGCGGCGTTGGATGATGAGTACGGCGTTGGACAGCTCAAGGGAATGATCTCCACAAGCCAGATCGAAAGCACGGGTATTTACAGTATATATGTAACACACAAAGATCCTGAGGAAACTGCCCGCATTGCCAATATTGTGGCCGATGTTGCGCCTTT
This sequence comes from Oscillospiraceae bacterium, assembly GCA_015067635.1. Taxonomy (GTDB): domain Bacteria; phylum Bacillota; class Clostridia; order Oscillospirales; family Oscillospiraceae; genus Faecousia. The sequence goes on from SVMA01000002.1 coordinate 30,385, forward strand.
GGAAATTCAAAGCATGGCGGCAGGTACCTCCGCCTATGTGATTGACTGGGCTTCGGTTCCCGGTGGCCGTTACTCTCCCAACTACTCAAGAAATGCCGTCTTGGGCGCTGCAGTGGGACTTCTGTTATCCGTTGCTTATTTGACGATTGCCTATCTGAAGGATACGCGAATCAAGGACGAAAACGACTTGGCGGATATGTTTGATGTTCCTATTCTGGGAAGAATTCCGGACTTTGAATATGCACAGTCCGGTAGCCATCACAGCTATGAAACCAAAACGAATGGTTGAGGAGGGGACAAGAATGAATGCAAAACAAAAGAAAAGGCAGGCAGAATCACAGGCACAGCGGCTTTTGAAGATCAAGCAGGACAGAAAGCGCGTTCTGACCTCTAAGAGTGGCTTCTATATGCAGGAAGCTTATAAGACCTTACGTACCAATGTAAACTTCGCTTTGGCAGAGGTAGAAGGCTCTAAGATCATTATGGTCACATCTGCACTGCAAAGTGAAGGTAAAAGTATAACCGCATTGAACCTGGCTATTTCTTTGGCTCAAACCGACAAAAAGATTTTGCTCATGGACTGCGATCTGCGCCGGCCCAGACTGACGCGTTTGACAAATGTAAGCTCACCGGTGGGCCTGAGCAACCTGTTTATGGATATGAATTTTATTGAGGTTGCCATTGTTAACCACGAGGAGTACGGAATTGATCTGATTCTCGCCGGTGACATTCCGCCCAATCCGGCAGAATTGCTGTCCTCCAGCCGTATGCAGAAGCTGATGACAGCACTTCGTCAGCGATATGACTATATCATTTTGGATACACCGCCTGTTGATTTGGTGGTGGATGCGGCATTGTTGGCTCCCCAGTCCGACGGTGTGCTGTTTGTCGTTCGTGCCGGTCAGTCCGAGCGCGGTGCGGTGATTCACGCCATGGATCAGCTGGAGTACGTAAAGGCAAACGTAATTGGCTTTGTCTTTAACGGTGTCACTTCCGAAACCAGTAAGGGATACGGAAAGTACCGTTACCGTCAGTATAGACGTTACAGCGGCTACGGCAGATACAGCCGCTACGGCTACCGTTATGGCTATGGTTACAGCTATAGCTACGGCGGCAGCGGCAATCACGGCTATTACAGCAATATGCCATATAGCGTTCCGGAGGAGCCGGTGGAGCAGGAACCGCAGAAGACAGCAATATTTGAGCAACCCTAACGCCTATGACAGATCTACACACCCATATACTGCCGGGAATGGACGACGGAGCCCAGACAGTAGAGCAGTCTCTTGAGCTTCTTCGGATGCAGGCAGAGCAGGGAGTCGAGACGGTTGCGTTAACACCACATTTTTACAGAAGCAGAGAGAGCGCACCGGATTTTCTTGCACGCCGCGCAGAAGCGTGGGGGCTGCTCGAAAGGGTATCGGCAGGACAGCTGCTGCCAAAGCTGATTCTAGGGGCAGAGGTGGCATGGACGCCCGGAATGGCGGATTTGCCGGAATTGGATGACCTCTGCTATACAGGGTCCAATATTCTTTTGGTGGAACTGCCTGTCTCTCAGTGGGATGATGAAATGTTCCGACAGCTTTACAGCATGGAAGTGCGACGGGGGATCATGCCTATGATAGCCCATCTGGATCGGTATTTCCAGAACCAAAGAAAAAGGGACATGGATCGGCTTTTGGAAATGGGATATCCCATTCAAATCAGTGCAGAAGCGCTTTTTCACCGCTTTGCACGGAAGAAAGCATTGGATATGCTGGAGAATTACGATGCGCTGCTGATTTCTGATTGTCACAACTTGCCTGCGCGCAAACCCAATATGGGAGATGCGATGAAGGTAATCGAAAAGAAATGCGGAAAGCAGATTGCCCGCAGGATTGCGGAAAACACAGATATTGTGTTGGAAGGTTGAGCAAAGATAGGATCATTTACGGAAGAAGGGAGGGACCTATAGCAATGGAAGCTGTTAAGGAAAAAACGGCCCAGTTTGAGGCACCCAATGTGGTGATTTTGCCTTTTGAGCATCAGGAAGAATTTTACGTGGAGGAACTGCAGCACGTACCATCCAAGCCGGTCTACCGTTTTATTAAGCGTGCATTGGATATTCTTTTTGCTCTACTGGCGTTGGTAGTGACGATCATTCCCATCGGCATCATTGCGCTGATTATTAAGTGCAGCTCTCCGGGAAGTGTTTTCTATTTACAGGAACGCTTGGGCTTGAACGGGAAACCCTTTCGGATCATCAAGTTCCGTACCATGTGCATGGACGCGGAAAGGAACGGAGCACAGTGGTCGGAAGGGGATGAGGATCCGCGCATTACACCCATCGGTTCCAAGCTGCGAAAGTATCGTTTGGACGAACTGCCACAATTTTTTAACGTGTTGGGCGGCAGCATGAGTTTCGTAGGTCCCAGACCGGAAAGAGCATGTTTTTACGATGCTTTTGAAGAGTATGTTCATGGTTTCTCTCAACGCCTTTTGGTCAAGCCCGGTGTAACCGGCCTGGCACAGGTCAACGGCGGCTACCTGCTTCGTCCGGAAGAGAAGATCATCCATGACATACAGTACATAAAGAGCCGATCTCTGTGGATGGACATTTCTGTTCTGTTCAAGACGGTTTACGTCGTCTTGTTCCATAAGGATGCCAAATAAGCGAAAGCATCTTCAATAGGAAAGAGGGATAAAGCTTGCAAGCGAATTCTAAAAATACGGAGAACACACCGTTGGTTTCCGTTATTATCCCTGCATATAACGCAGAAAGATTCATCGCAAAGACATTGGAATCGGTTATCTGCCAAACTTACAGTAACTGGGAAGCGCTGGTTTTGGATGACGGTTCCCGGGATGACACCATTGGAATTGTCAACAGATTTGTGGAGCAGGACAGTCGAATCCGGCTCTATCAAAATCCGCAGAACATGGGCGTTGCGGCCACCAGAAACCGTGGTATTGAATTAAGCAGCGGTGAGTTTGTTGCGTTTTTGGACAGCGATGATGTCTGGCATGCAGATAAGCTGGAAAAACAGCTGCAGCGTGCGGAGACTGCGCAGGCAGATATTGTATATTGCTCTTATGCTTTGGTTCAGGAAAAGGACGGTAGCAGAAGAGACTACATCGTTCCGGAAGAAACGGATTATGAAAAAATGCTCTACGAGAACGTTTTGGGCTGTTCTACGGTAATGCTGAAACGAAAGCTGGTAGAGCAGCAGAAATTTGATGTTAATTTCTACCATGAAGATTACGCCCTTTGGCTGAAGCTTTTGCGCAATGGCGCAAAAGCGGCCGGTATTTCTCAGGTTTTGGTAGATTACACGGTTATCGAAAATTCCCGTTCCTTCAACAAATGGAATGCCGCAAAAAAACGCTGGCAGGTATGGAAGGCGCAGGAGAGAATTTCGGTACGAAAACGTTTAATTTTGTTGTCGCGCTATGCTTTCCGCGGTGTTGTGAAGCATTGGGGAGAGTAGAAAAGGAGGGACACAGCGGTGAAAGTTTGGATATTGGGGCCCATCAGCACACCCTCATATTATGGCGGTGTTGCCATTTTTGATGAGGAAATTGCGCAAGGTCTTGCGGACAATAGCTGTGAGGTAGAAATGATTACCCTGCAAAACGATGCGGCCGACCGTATTCATGACAGATTGCCCGTGCATATCATTCGCAGTAAAAGTGCCTTTTGTAAAAGACTTACAGAGGAAAAACCGGATGTGATCCTTGCCTCTTTGGACTATGCAAAACTGTTGCCAAAGCGTGCGGATTGCAAAAAGGTCTATTTCCTGCATGGCTTCTTCAATCAGAGCTATTACGGCGCATTGAAGTCCCAGCTGGCGGCATTTTATCAGAAACAGCTGATCAAGAAGTGCGACATGGTTTTTGCCAACAGCGATTTTACCAGAATGGCAAATCGGGAATTTTTCGGGATTGATACCGATGGCGTTTTCCGCCTGGGTGTATCGCAGGAATTTTATCAGAATATTACGTCCGAAGCGCCTGCGCAAAAGCAGACGGGAAGCATTTTTTATTGCGGGAGATTGGTTTCTGCCAAGGGTGTTCGGAATTTGATGAAGGCGGCTAAAATCCTCAAGGACCGCGGCTGTTCCTATTCTCTGAAGATTGCAGGAACCGGGGACCAGCAAGCCTGGATGGAGGCGTATGCCGAAGCAGAAAAGCTGCCGGTGGAATTCTTGGGCCGACTTTCTCAGAAAGAGGTCTGCGAGCATTATAAGAATTCGGAGATTTTTATTTCTCTTAATCCCAGCGAACCCTTTGGGATATCCTTTATAGAAGCGTTGCTTTGCGGATGCAAAATTGTCTGTCCCGTCACCGGCGGGCAGGTAGAGACCTTGTGCAGGTGGCCGCAAAGTACCGCCTTTGCTGCAGAAAATGATCCGGAGGAAATTGCAAACGGCATTGAAAAGATGCTGTCGCAGGGCATTGCGCCGGTGCTTTCTCCGGAGGAACAAAACGCGTTTACTTATCAGCATATTGCCGGACGCATGCTGAAGCATTGGTCGGCAGGAAAATAAATTACAGGTCAGGAGGGGTGTTCCGTGAAAAAAAGAGTGTGCCACATGACAAGTGTACATAGAAGCGGCGATATGCGTATTTTTTTCAAGGAGTGCGTCTCTCTGGCAAAAGCAGGACATGAAGTCTTTCTGGTTGCCTTCGGGGAAGGACGGGAAGAGGCCGGTGTGAAGGTCGTCGGTTTGGGAGAAATGCCCGGCAACCGAATCAGCCGGATACTTACTGCGTCCAAAAAGGTTTATCTTGCCGCTAAGGAACTGGACTGTGATATTTATCACTTGCATGACCCGGAACTGCTTCCTTATGGTCTTAAACTGAAAAAATTGGGGAAAACCGTGATTTTTGACAGCCATGAAGATGTTCCGGTGCAGATTGCTTCAAAGCTATGGATTCCACGAATATTCAAAGGCACTGTTTCCCGTCTTTACCGAAGTTATGAGACGCGAAGTGTAAGAAAGTTGGATGCCGTAGTGGCGGCAACCCCATACATTGGGGAGCAATTTGAAGGCAGAGCAAAAAAAACAGTTGTGATCAATAATTATCCCAAGTTAGAGGATGTTCATTACTGTGACGCTCCTTTTGAAGGGCGGGAAGCTGTTGTTTGTTATGTTGGAACAATGGACAGGTGGTACGGAGCAGAACTGATGCCGGAGGCCATGAAGGAGGTTCCCGGGACGCTGTATATTGCAGGGGAATACCCGGAGGAAATCGCAGAGAGGCAGACGCTCCGATACCCAAACACTGTTTTCCTGGGCTTTCAAAATAGAGAGAGCATCAACAAGATGTTCGAAAAATCGGTAGTAGGGTTGGTGATGCTGTTGCCGATAAAAAACTTTATTGATTCTCAACCCACGAAAATGTATGAGTATATGGCGGCCGGATTGCCTTTTGTGGCCTCGGATTTTCCCAGATGGAAAAGAATTGTTGAAAAGTGGAACTGTGGCGTTTGTGTTTCACCGGATGATCCTGCAGTGATTGGAAAGGCGATTGAATCATTGCTGTCCAATCGGGAACTGGCACAGGAAATGGGCCGCAACGGTCGTCGGGCGATTGAACAGGAATACAACTGGGCGATAGAAGAAAAGAAACTGGTGGAGCTTTATTCCACCTTGGCATGAAGGCAGCTGAGGGTATATGTCAAATAAAAAAACACTGATAATGCTTACAGACCAATACCCCTTTGGAAACGGTGAAGCCTTTGTGGAGGACGAGCTTCGTGTGGCGGAACATTCCTACGCACGCATCGTGCTGATCTCCTGCGATACGACAGGGAGAGACACCGGACGGTACGTTCCATCCAATGCCCGGATTATCCGCGTCAGAAAAAAACGGTACGAAATTTGGCCGATGCTCTGCGCGGCGGCGGCAATGCTGATGCCGGAGTCATGGAAGGAATTACAGCGGCTGAAGAAAAATTCCCATCCCGAAGCCAAGGGGAATATCTATAAAAAGCTGTTTACTACGCATTATATTTGTCTGTTGCTGAAGCGAATTTTCCGGAAGGAAAAGTGGTGGAAAACGGCAGAAGGCGACAAGGTTTTTTACAGCTATTGGCTCTCTGACGGTGCCGCGTTTTTAGCGCGAAACCGAAAGAAGCTGAAGGGAATTTGTGTTTCCCGTGCCCATGGGGTGGATTGCTTTGATTCCCGGGGATATCACCTGTTTCGGGATGTGCAATTTGAAAAGCTGGACGGCATTTTCCCCATCAGTCAGGCCGGCACAGAGGATTTGTGCAGGCAGGGCTGTGAACCGGGGAAAGTTCATACTGCCAGAATTGGCATTTTGAAAACCGGAGAATGCAGAAATCCTGTCGGCGAAAATGGGGCGTTTCATATTGTTACCTGCTCCAACGTGATTGCTTTGAAGCGATTGGATCTGCTGATTGATGCCCTTGCCGATATCCGGGATATTCCGATTGTGTGGAATCATTTCGGAACGGGCGACCTGATGGAACAGATGCAATCGTATGCAAAGCAAAAGCTGGGGGACATGCCCAATATCCAATATACCTATTTCGGGCAGGTCCCAAAGGAAAGGATACTCCGCTATTATGAAAGTACGCCGGTGGACCTGTTTATCAACTGCAGTGACGCAGAGGGAATTCCGGTTTCTGTAATGGAAGCCATGGCCCACGAAATTCCGGCGGTTGCCCGCAATGTGGGCGGCAACGGTGAGATCGTGGAAGATGGGGTCAACGGACTCCTGTTACCGACTGCGTGCACCCCGAATGAACTGGCGGATGCCATCCGAAGCGTTTATGAAATGTCTCAGCAGGAGAAAACAGTGATGCGGCAGGCGGCGTATCAGACCTATGAAAGCAAATACAGTGCAGAGAAAAACTACTCTGCTTTTATAAGCATGATTCAAGAAGTGGCACAGTGAAAAAATTTTAAGAAAGGAGCAAATCAGCGATGTATACGTGCAGAGGAATAAATATTGGCCGAAAGACCAGGCGAATTCATTTGTATACGGTCCTGCTAATGGTATATTTCGTGATGGCCCCTTTTGAGGATTTGTTTACTTCGGAAAGAGGAACAGTTGCCAAATATTTGGGCATGATGATCATTGTGGTCAGCATGGTTGAAGGTTGGCGTCTTATGAAGCTGCGCTTTACCAGTGATGTGATAGCGCTGATATGGCTGATGTTTCTGGGTGTACTAAGCTGTTTGTGGGCAATTGATGTAGAAACAGCAGTGTCAAGAAATGTGGCATATCTGTTGGTTCCGGGACTGTTCCTTTTTGTCAACGCCCTAACCTTTTCAGAACGGGAATATGAGGCAATTGTTAAGGCGGCCATTGTCGGCGGCGTGGCAGCTTCAATCTATGTGCTGACACAAAGTGAGTTTCACGGAAACTCGGGAAGAATTATTCTGACCGAGGGAAATGATCCCAACAATTTGGCGGCATTGTTGCTGCTGCCGCTTAGCCTGTCTGCCCGGCTTGCTTTGGAGAAAAAAGGCCGCGGACGTATTTTGCAATTTGGATTTATTGCATTGTTCCTGTACGTGATTTTCATGACCGGCTCCCGGGGCGGCTTGATCGCTATTGCAGCATTGGGCTTTTGCTTTTTTCTTTTCTCCAGGGCCTATCGCAAGCCGCAAATCGTCATTGGCCTGGTGGTTGTGATAATCTGCGTTGCCATATTTGTTTTACCTGCACTTCCGGAGGAAATGCGTGAAAGATTATTCAATATGGACCTTGGGCAGGAACTGGAAAATGGCAACCGGGTGATTATTTGGCAGGATGTATTTAACTACGTCCTTCCCGGGATGAGTCCCTTTGGGTTAGGTGCCGGGTGTGCACCGGTTGCGCTAGAGAATTTTTACGGCGTTTCCAGAGGCGTGCACAATACTTACCTGACGATGATCTGTGAATACGGAATTTTGGGGATTGGCTTCTTCTTGTGGTTCCTCTTTATAAGATGGAAACGGCAGATGAAGAGAAAACATTATATGGAAGCGGCATTGCTGGTTGCAATGTGTGTTACTATTTTCTTTTTAGATTCTTATTTTAAGAAATTTTTGTGGAATGTATTGATGATACTGGTCATCAATGAGAAAATGGATGCGGGCGAAAAAACAAAGCCTGCACAAAGCCCCTGAGATATCAGATGAAAGGAGCGACACAATGAGAGTACTGATTATTGCGACTTATTTTCCGCCAAACGCGGAAATTGCGGCAGTCAGACCCTACATGTTTGCAAAATATTTGCAAAAGCTGGGACACGAAGTAGAAGTGCTTTGGCGTGGTGTAGATGGCACAGCCAGAGATGCATCCAATCTGTTTCCTACAGATGCTTTCGTTGTGCACACCTATGAGGAGGGTACGGATTCCCAAGAAACAGGCGCAGTATCGGGTAAGAGCCGGTTGTGGTTTCTGCCCTATAAGGTACGCAAACCGTTGGCGGCCATTTATCATAGGTCCATTTCGGTCGTTACTGCACGCCGGAATCAAAGCCAAACGGAAGAAATTGTAAACAAACTGAAAGCGGCAATTGATAAGCTGTCAGACCGTCAGTTTGATGTGGTGATATCTACCTTTGGAAATATCGAAAATGTGTATGCCGGCCGCTATGCGGCAAAGATTTTCGGCTGTAAGTGGGTAATGGATTTCCGTGATCCGGTGACAGGTCTGGCGAAAAACCGCAGGCAGTGGAAGGAATACCGCAATATTCAGGACCAAGCTATCCGGGATGCGGATCTGAGTATAACTGTATCCGAGGATCTGGCGCGAAATCTGTCACGGGGCACCGGACGGCAAGTATATGCTGTTTACAACGGATATGATGAAACGGAAGCTGTTGCTTCCAATGAGATGGCAGAAGGTATTAGCTTCTGTTATACCGGTGCGATGTATGAGGGCAGACGCAAGCTGTCTCCTTTGCTAGAGGTACTGTCGAAAATGATATCTGCCGGAGAACTGAAGAAAGAGGAACTGGTTTTCCACTATGCGGGAAGGAATTTTGAGGAATTGCAGCATCAGGTCGGGAAATACGGCTTGCAGGATTGCTCGAGAAATCATGGCTTTTTAAGCCGGAAGGATGTGGAACAGCTTCAGCGATCCAGTGATTTCTATGTTGTGCTTTCCTGGAACAATCCCAATGAGGTGGGTGTGTTAACCGGTAAATTTTACGAGGGCCTGCGGGCGGAGAAGCCGATTATTGGTGTCATTTCCGGCACAAAGCCAAATTCTGAGCTGCGGCACATAATCGAGAAATACAGCCTGGGCTGTTGTTATGAGGATGCAGACAGGGAGAAGTCCCAAGAAAAAATGCAGGAATATCTGCGTCAGCAGATTCGACATAAGAAGGAGCGCGGTTGCGTGAAACACCAGTGCTCCCAGGAAGCGCGCACCGCATTTCGTTACGATACCATCGTAGAAAAGCTTGAAAAAATGCTGTTGCAGCTTACCGATGAAAGCGCGAATGCCCATGGATAAGAAAGTACGCACCAACTCTTTGGGCGGAGGTGCCGTTGCGCTTACCATTGCCAAAGGCATTACAATTATTTTGAACATGCTTACGGGCATGCTTTTGTCCCGATTCCGTTCTGTGGAAGAGTACGGCACATATTCCCAGCTGCTTCTGACGATCTCGCTGGTATCTTCCTTAATAATGCTGGGATTGCCGAACAGTATCAATTTCTTTTTGGCAAGAGCAGAAACGCCCCTGGAGCGAAAAGGTTTTTTGTCTACCTATTATACGGTATCAACCTTTCTCGCGGCATTCATGGGCGGGATGTTGCTTTTGGCAATTCCGTTGATTGAACAGTACTTTGGAAATAACCAGATTAAGGATTTTGATTATTTTCTTCTGTTGTATCCTTGGACGGCGGTGACCATTGCCAGTGTGGCAAACCTGTTGGTGGTGTATGGCCGGACCAAGCGGTTGATGGTGTTCAATATCGCCCATTCCGTAGTAACGCTGGTATCCGTGTTGGTAGCCAAGTGGCTGGGACTGAACTTCCAGTGGTATATGAAGTTTCTGTTGGCCGGGCAAATTGCAATTACCCTATGGGTCTTTCTGCAGCTTCATTCTTTGGAGCGCGGTATTCGTCCCAAAGTGGAGTGGGCATTACTGAAAAGAGTTTTTTCCTATTCAATTCCACTTGGACTGGCGGCATTTGTAGGTACGATTACCGTGGATGTGGACAAGCTGATGATCGGTCATTTTCTCGGTACAGAGGAAATGGCTTACTATACCAACGCTGGCAAAGAGCTTCCGTTGACCCTGCTTTCCACTTCGCTGACAGCAGTTTTACTGCCTCAAATCGCGATACTGAATAAGAAAAATCAGGGCAAAGATGCGATAGCCCTTTGGGGCACAGCAATTAAGCTGGGCTATTTGGTTCTATGTTTTTTTGTTACAGCCTGCGTGGTGTTTGCGCCGCAAATCATAACAGTGCTGTATTCAGAAAAATACCTGATGGGTGCGCCGATATTTTGTATTTATTCTTTGGTCTTGCTGTTCCGTGTCACCTACTTTGGAATGATGCTTAGTGCAACCGGAAGGACAAAGGCGATTCTCTGGACTTCCATTCTCACAATGGTTCTGAACATGGTGTTAAACTGGCTGCTCTATGCATGGCTGGGTTTTGTCGGACCAGCTTTGGCCACCCTTGTGAGTATTGCTGCGGTACAGATCATTCAGCTGATACTTACTGCCAAAGAGATGAAATGCACATTTTGGGCAGTGTTTCCCTGGAGCTTTTGCGGGAAATGCACCTTGCTGAATGCACTCTGGGGCACCCCCATATACCTGCTGGTGCGGTTTTTGAAATTTGGCGTGTCCATGACGGATATTGCAATATGTATTGGTATTGGCGCTGTTGTTGCTGTAATTTATGCATTCTGCGTTCGTAAAAAGGCAATGAACCTGTGGCGTGCATTGAATGCAGCAAAGCAATATCAGACAAACGATTCGATTTGAAATGAGGAACAGATGTGAAGCTATTGACTGTTGTAGGGGCGCGGCCGCAATTTATTAAAGCGGCGGTCGGTTCCCGGGTGTTTCGAAAAAAGCATACAGAAATTTTGGTGCACACGGGTCAGCACTATGACGCCAATATGTCCGACATCTTTTTCGAGGAGATGGACATTCCCCATCCGGATTACAACCTGGGCATTTCCGGCGGCAGCCACGGAAAAATGACCGGCGAGATGCTGACGGCGATTGAGGAAATCCTGTTAAAGGAACAGCCGGATATGATGCTGGTTTACGGGGATACCAATTCCACACTGGCAGCTGCCTTGGCGGCAGTCAAGCTGCACATTCCTGTGGCGCATGTGGAGTCGGGCAATCGCTTTGGAACCTTGGACAGTCCTGAAGAAGTGAACCGTATTTGTACGGATCATGTTTCTGCAATTCGCTTTGCCTGCACGCAGAGTGCGTTGGATTCTCTGGTAAAGGAGAATTTGGGAACCAACAGCTACTGTGTTGGAGACCCCATGTACGATGCATTCCTGTATTATCGGGAAAAGGCAGAAAAGCTTACCTTTGAAATGAAAGGGCTGGACGGAAGCAGGATATCCGTACCAAAGCGGTTTTACTACATGACCTGTCATCGGCAGGAAAACACCGGAGATCCGCAAATCTTGGCAGAAATTTTGTCTGCAATGGATGCACTGGATGCATCTACGGTCTATCCCGTACATCCCAGAAATCACAAAACCGTTCAGATGCTGATGGACAAGCATCATTACAAACAGCTGTTGTTTGTAGAGCCTGTGGGATATCTGGAATCCATTTATCTGGTTTCCAATGCGGAAAAAGTGGTGACGGATTCCGGCGGCTTACAGCGAGAGGCGTTTTTTGCAGAAAAGAAATGTGTGACCGTGCTGGATTTTGTAGTCTGGCCGGAAACAATGATCGGCAACCGAAATCAGTTGGCTAAGCCACTGAAGGGAGACATTTTGGCGAAGCTTGCCACACCTCAGGAGATTTCCTGTAAGGATGCTCCCTTTGGCGACGGTGACAGCGCACAACATATTTGCAGATATCTTGAAGAATTTCAGAAGGAAAGAGTGTAGAGCCATGAAAAAGACGTTTTTGGAAAAAATTGAAAACCGCACCCTCTCTTGCGGAGTCGTGGGTCTGGGCTATGTGGGCCTGCCCTTGGCAGTGGAGAAGGCAAAGGCCGGCTTCAAAACCATTGGGTTTGACGTACAACCCCAAAAAGTAGACTTGGTAAACGCCGGACAAAACTACATCGGAGACGTTATCGAGGATGATTTGAAGGCGTTGGTGGAGGAAGGAATGCTCCGCGCAACCTCTGATTTTTCCGAGCTGGCAAAGGTGGATTTTATTGCCATCTGTGTGCCGACTCCTTTGGATGATCATCAGCAGCCGGACATCAGCTATGTAAAATCCTCAGCAGAAGCCATTGCAAAATCCTTAAAGCGGGGCACTATGGTGGTTTTGGAATCTACCACTTATCCCGGCACCACAGAGGAACTGTTGAAGCCGATTTTGGAAAAGGGCTCCGGAATGGTTTGCGGCAAGGACTTTTATCTGGGCTTCTCACCGGAGCGTGTGGATCCCGGCAATGCGGTTTTCAAGACCAAGAATACCCCCAAGGTGGTTGGTGCCATTGGTGCGGATGCGCTGGAATGCATTGCCGCTGTTTACCGTGCGGTGTTGGGTGCAGAGGTACATACGGTTTCTTCTCCTGCAATTGCAGAGATGGAGAAAATTCTGGAAAACACCTACCGCAACGTGAATATCGGCTTGATCAACGAGATGGCCATTCTGTGCAACCGGATGGGAATTGACATTTGGGAGGTCGTAGATGCAGCAAAATCCAAGCCTTACGGCTTCCAGGCCTTCTATCCCGGTCCCGGTTTGGGCGGACACTGCATCCCGCTGGACCCCTATTATTTGAGCTGGAAGGCCAGAGAGTATGGCTTCCATACCAGCATGATCGAAAGCTCCATGATGGTCAACGACCGGATGCCGGAGTATTGTGTGGAGCGCTGCAGCAAGATTTTGAACCGGCAGAAGAAGGCGCTGAACGGTGCCAAGGTGCTGGTTTTGGGCGTTGCCTACAAGCAGGATATTGACGATTATCGGGAGAGCCCTGCCATTGAAGTGATCCATGAATTGCAGAAGGAATATGCAGATGTCTGCTATTTTGACCCCTACGTCAAGAAATTCTCCCAAAAGGGTCTTTCCATGCAGAGCATTCCTGCGCTGACACCGGAAGCAGTGGCGGAAGCGGATTTAGTGGTGGTTACCACGGCGCATACCAATGTGGACTATCCCATGGTGCAAAAATATGCCAAGGCGATTTTTGACACCAAAAATGTAATGAAGGCTGTTCAGCCTAGGGATAATATTGAGGTTCTGTAACAGAAGCAAAGGAGGGCAATCTTATGAAATATGCACTCATCGGCTGCGGCCGGATCGCAGTCAACCATATCAAGGCTGCGTTGAATAACAAACTGGAAATCGCTGCGGTTTGTGATGTACTGCCGGAAAAAATGACAGCTTTGCTGGGAAAATACGAGTTAACCGGCATCGCCCAATATACGGATTATAAGGAGATGCTGGATGCGGTTCAGCCGGAGTTGGTCAGTATTGCCACCGAAAGTGGTATCCATGCGGAGATTGCCCTTGCCTGTATTGACAGAGGCATCCATGTGATCATCGAGAAGCCCATGGCAATGTCCATTTCCGATGCAAATGAGATCATTCGCCGCAGTGAGGAAAAGGGAGTCAAGGTCAGCGCCTGCCATCAGAACCGCTTTAATGTGGCGGTGCAGCAGATGCGTACAGCCTTGGAAAAGGGCCGCTTCGGTCAACTGTCCCACGGCTCTATTCATGTGCGCTGGAACCGGAATCAGGATTATTACGACCAAGCTCCCTGGCGCGGAACCTGGGCACAGGACGGCGGATGCCTGATGAATCAGTGTATTCACGGCATTGATTTGCTCCGTTGGATGCTGGGGGATGAGGTGGAAGAGGTCTACGGTGTGACCAATCAGGTCTTTCATGATTACTTGCAGGCTGAGGACATCGGCATGGCCGTTTTGAAGTTCAAAAACGGTGCGGTGGGCACTGTGGAGGGAACAACCAATGTTTACCCCAAGAATTTGGAGGAAACGTTGTATTTGTTCGGCCAGACCGGTACGGTTAAGTTAGGCGGCACCTCTACCAATAATATTGACGTCTGGGACTTTGCGGATGAAACAGCAACGGACCTGGAAAATAAGGGATTGCAGGAAGCTACAAGCAATGTCTACGGAAATGGACATACCAGCTTGTTTGCAGATGTGATGGATGCCATCAAAACCGACCGCAAGCCCTATGTGGACGCGGTGGCCGGCAGAAATGCATTGGAAATCGTATTGGCGATTTACAAATCTGCAGCTGAGGGCAAGCCGGTAAAATTGCCTTTGGAAACCTGCGCATCTACGGATTTTATCGGACGATTCGGTTAATTGTTTGCAATCATCCGCATGACGGGAGGTGAGAGCATTGCGCGTAAGCATAAAGAGCAATACAGATATTGAGATTGTTCCTTCCCAAATTGAAAAGGGCGATAATTCCTTTGCGAGATTTGAGGACGAAAAATATCTTTGGATCGCGGAAGGGGTAAGCGTTGGTTCACCAATCACATTGGAGAAAGTTCTGCAGTGCGTACAAGAAGATGGCATTCAGCAGATACAGCGCATTTTCAAGGGTGCCTTCGCAGTTGTGCTCTACATCAAGGATGAAAAGCGGATATTCGTTGCAAATGACAGACTGTCAAAAAAGGCAGTTTACTATTATCATACGGATGATCGGATCGTGGTGGATACTTCCTTCTTTGGTTTGTGTGCGTGCTTGCGTGAAGCAGGTGTGCAACCGGAGGTCTGTTGGGATGCCGTAGAGGCCATGTGCCGTAACGGTGTGTTCACTGAGGATATTTGCTACGAAAAAAGCACCCGTTATTTATTGCCATACTGCGCGTTGGATATTGATCTGCAGGCGATGGATGTGAAGGTGCTGTCACTGCCGGTTCCCGCCATGAAAAAGCAGGGAGCGGTCAGCGAACAGGATGCAATGGATACCATTGAACAGCTTTTCAAGAACGCCTGCGAATTACAGTGGCAGCTAAATGAAAAGAAGAAGGCAGATCAAATCATCACGCTAAGCGGAGGTATGGATTCCAGAGCCGTATTTCTCCATTTACCCCAGAAAGAAAAAATGGTGGCTTACACCTATGCCCAAACAGCTTCACTGGATGAGGGAATTGCAAAAAGGCTTGCAGAGAAAAAGGGTGTGGAGAGCAGATTTATTCCGCTGGACACCTGCGAATTTCTCTTCCGCAGAGAAGATATTTTAGAAGCCAGCGAAGGGCAAATGCATTACACAGGAACGACCGGTGCCATATTGATGGCGGAGGACGTGGCAGTAAACTGCCGCGCGGAGATCGTGCATACAGGCTTGGGCGGCGGAGAGATTTTTGGAGATATTTGCCGCGAAGAGTGGGATGGACAGATCATCCCTCACGGCCCATTGTGTATAGAACGGAACCAGTGGGCAAATTTAAATGATTTGCGTACTTGTCTGGCGTTTCAAAAGGTGACAAGAGGAGCGTTCCAGGCAATGTCTCCCTTCCTGGATGAGGACTTTTTTGAATTTATATTATGCCTTCCGACTCAGATGAAAACAAACCGAAAGCTCTATGACCGGTGGTATTTAAGGTTCATGGACACAAGCTTGCCGATTACAGGAGCGCGAAGCAGGATCGGGCGCGGCAAATGGAAAACATTTGGGAAGCGTGTGTTGAATAAGCTTGCGCGCCAGCTGGGAATAAAGACGAAAAATGATATGAATCCGTTTTCCTACTGGTATAAAAAGGACAGCCGCATCGGGGAATATATGGAGGAAAAATATCAGAAAGATATTGGGTTGCTGGAAAACAGCGGAGTGGATACATCACTGTTTCAGCAGTATTGGAAAAACGATGCCATTGCCCGGGGTAGAACTCTGACAGCAACCTATACAATCTTGCGCATGCTGGGAATTGTTGCGGCAGAACACTAGAGTGCTTTGCCTATGGAGATTGAAAAATGAGTGAGTTTTTTGTACATGAAAGCAGCTATATAGACGAGGGCGTCACCATTGGTGCCGGGACGAAAATATGGCATTTTTGCCACATTCAGACCGGTGCGGTCATTGGACAGCGATGCTCTCTGGGACAAAACGTAAACGTATCCAACCGGGTCAAGGTGGGAAACGGATGCAAGCTGCAAAATAATGTAAGCCTATATGAGGGGGTAGAGTTGGAGGACGATGTGTTCTGCGGACCGTCCTGTGTCTTTACCAATGATTTGACCCCCCGGGCAAAATTTCCCAAGGGGGCAGAAAACTATAAGAAAACCCTGGTCAGACAAGGGGCCTCTATCGGCGCCAATGCAACGATTGTCTGTGGACACACAATTGGCGCGTGGTCTATGATCGGTGCCGGTGCGGTGGTGACCACCAATGTGCCGGATCATGCCTTAATGTTGGGTGTGCCGGCCAAACAGGTGGATTGGGTATGTACCTGCGGCGCACGGTTGCATGGAAAAATGCAATGTGAATGCTGTAAAAGACAGTTCAGGGAAACAGAACAAGGATTGGTTGAGGAATAATAATGGAGTTTCGTGACTTAAAAAAGCAATATCAGGTTTTGAAGCCGCAGATTGACGCGGCAGTAGAAGCTGTGTGTACCAACGCGACCTTTATCGGCGGTGCTCCGGTGAAGGAGTTGGAACGGGAAATGGCGGAATATGTAGGCAGAAAGCATTGCATTACCTGCGCAAACGGCACAGATGCATTGTTGCTGGCAGAGAAAGTGTACGGAATTGGTCCGGGAGATGCGGTTTTTGTACCGGATCTGACCTTCTTTTCCACGGCAGAAACAGTGGCAAGCCTAGGGGCAATGCCGGTTTTTGTGGATGTGGACAAGCGCACCTTTAATATCGATCCTGCAAAGCTGGAAGAGGCTATTGCCCGGGTTACTGCAACAGGGGAATTGACTCCCCGTGCCATCGTGGCGGTGGATCTGTTTGGCCTGCCGGCAGATTATGAAAAGTTGGAATGTATTGCCCAAAAGTACAATCTACTGTTGGTAGAGGATGGTGCTCAGGGCTTTGGAGGTCAAATCGGCAATCGGCGTGCATGTTCCTTTGGTGACATTGCGACCACTTCCTTCTTCCCAGCGAAGCCTTTAGGATGTTATGGAGATGGCGGCGCAATCTTCACCGATGATGACGCCATTGCGGAGCTGCTGCGTTCTTTGTGTGTGCACGGAAAGAACGGACA
Source organism: Oscillospiraceae bacterium (assembly GCA_015067635.1). Classification (GTDB taxonomy): domain Bacteria; phylum Bacillota; class Clostridia; order Oscillospirales; family Oscillospiraceae; genus Faecousia. Next base: position 47,699 of record SVMA01000002.1, read on the forward strand.
GGATAAATATGATAATATTCGTTTGGGCTTTAACTCCCGTCTGGATACCGTTCAGGCAGCGATTTTGAAAATTAAGCTAAAAGCATTTCGGGAACAGGAACTGGATGCGGTAAATCAGGTGGCCGGGTGGTACAATGAAGCGCTTTCTGACCTTCCCCTGGTGCTTCCTATGATTCCCGAAGGCTATTATTCCAGCTGGGCACAGTACACCGTGCAGCTGCCCGATCGGGAAAAGCGGGATGCAGTTCAGGCGGCACTGAAAGCACAGGGCATCCCAACAATGATTTATTATCCCAAGGCAATGCATCAGCAGGGTGTGTTCGCCGGAATTCCCTATGAGAACACCTGCCCGGTAACGCAGGAGCTTTGCGGAACGGTTTTGAGCCTGCCCATGCATCCTTATATGGAGCAGGCAGATGTTCTTAGAGTGGCTGAGGCATTAAAGAGAGAATTTATTTGAAAGGAGGAAGTTCCTTTGACGGAGATTGTTATCAATCAAACGCAGGAAATACTGCTGAAAATCCTGTCCGCGAGTTTGGCGGGAAAACAAGTTCATATACCGGCCGACACAGATTGGTCAGCGCTGTTTTTGGAGAGTAAGGCACAGGCTGTGATGCCTATGGTATATTCCTGTATTGCGCAGCAGTGCGCCGACAAGGAGGTTCTTTCAACGTGGAAAGCCATGACCATGCGTACCCTGCAGAAGAATATGCGGGTGCACGGACAGCATGGGGCGCTGCACAAGATACTGACGGCGCACGAAATTCCCTATTGCATCATAAAGGGAAGTGCATCGGCACGGGATTATCCGGATCCACTGATGCGTGCAATGGGCGATGTGGATTTCCTGGTTCCGGTAGAATATTGGGAGCAGGCAAAACAGGTTCTGATCGAGGACGGATTCACATGTTCCGGCGAGGAGCATCCGTTCCATCTCTCTTTTGATAAGAAGAATATCGGCATGGAAATGCACAGGGATCCTTTCGGTTTGGATGAAGCAGAAAAACTGCAGGAAATTGTTCCGGAGCTGGTAAAAAACAGCGTAGAGATCACTTGTGAAAATGTTACCTTCCGGATGTGTGACGCATTTGGACATGGCATCGTTCTGTTGCTCCATGCTTATCGGCATCTGGTTGGTGCCGGCGTCGGTGTCCGTCATTTGTGCGACTGGGCTACCTTTGCCATGCAATTCTCCAATGAGGAGTTTATAGAGATTTTTGAAAAGCGTTTTCGGGAACTGGGAATCTGGAAATTGGCGCAGATTTTCAGCACGACGGCACATCGGTACTTATCCACGCCTTATTTGCCGTGGATGGGGGAGACGGATCCCAAGCGTTGTGAGATGTTCATACTGGATATTCTGAATGGCGGAAATTTTGGCAGAGCCGGCGGTGATCGTTGGACACAAAATAAGGCGATATTCACCACGGAGAAGCACATTTCGGAAACAAGCAGTCAAAGACAGATGATCAAGTCCTTGAATCAAAAGGCGATGAAGGACTATCCCCGGTTGATGCGGTTTGGAATTTTGCGTCCCCTTGGGTGGATGCTGTTAGGAGTTCGCTATGTTTTCCGGGTGTTGACGGGCAAGCGGAAAAAAGTGCCCGCGGACATGATGAAAATGGTGGAGCTGCGTAAAAATCTTTACCGTCAGCTTCAGGTATTCGAGGAAGAGTAAATAATATTACAGGTACGGGAAAATGAAACAGATTTTGAAGAATGTTTGGCAGACAGATAAAAAAAGCTTTCTGCTGATCCTGATCTTGAATATTGGTGTCGCGCTTACCAGCAGTATCAGTATTGTTATGCTGATACCAATGCTGGATCTATTAGAGGTTTCCGCAGGGGACAGCGCTTCTGTAAACTGGCTGCTGCGACCATTCGTAGGATTGTCCTATGAACAAAGAGCTCTGGTGATTATCTCGATATTTGTCGGTGTGCTTTTGCTGCGGGCAATGTTCAGCAGTATTGCCTCTGTTCGCCAGAATGCCTTCTTGCAGAAATATGAACTGGTGCTTCGCAAGAGCGTTTACGATGCAATCAGTGCATCAAGCTGGGAAACCTTGTTGGACAGGCCAAGTACGAATCTGATCAATCTTCTGGCAATCCAGTGCCGGCAGGCGATGCTCTGTCTGCAATGGGTCATTGGTCTCATCGCATCTGTATTTTCCGCACTGATGCAGCTGGCAATTGCCCTTTGGATGAGTATGCCACTGACACTTCTGACTTTCTTGGTCGGCGGTGGATTTTTGGTGCTGTTCCGTCCGTTCCAAAAAAGATCCAAGGATTATGGAAAAAAAGCTGTGGACATCACCAGAGAGATGCACGGCGAGATGCAGAATCAATTAAACAGCATCAAAGAAATCCGGGCCTATGGGGCAGAAGAACACCATGAAGCGCTGTTTAATGATATTAGTCAGAGAAGCTTCGATGTTCACCTGCGTACGGCGCATTTGCGGGTAATTCCTCAACTGTGCTATTCCATAGCGGCGGCTGTATTAGTAGCGCTGGCATTTGTGTACAATGTGCTGTTTTTGAAAACAGGCACTGCACAGCTGGTGATATTGGTGTACATTTTTTCTCATCTTTGGCCGGTGTTTTCCTCCTGGCAGGGACAGCTGCAAAATATTCAGTCCTTTCTTCCTTCTTTTGAAATCATCAAAACATCGATCGAAGAGCTTACTGCAGACGGGCGGAAGGCAGAATCCAAGGATGGGGCATTGCCTTTTGAGAAAGAGATATCCTTCCAAAATATCGGCTTCACATATCGCAATGGTGACGAGGAGGTACTCCACGATTTGAGCTTTACCTTGCCCTGTGGATCTGTGACTGCCCTTGTTGGCCCAAGCGGTGCGGGAAAGAGCACCACGGCGGATCTGCTTTTGGGTCTGCTGAATCCTACAAAGGGTGAGATTTTGGTGGATGGTAAGGCTCTGACTCCGGAGACTCTGGGAGCCTGGCGCAAGGCCATCGGCTATATACCTCAGGAACCGTTAATCATCAATGCATCCGTGCGGGACAATCTCCTGCGCTTTCATCCGGAAGCCGGTGAAGAGGAAATCGTGGAAGCATTAAAGAAATCCCTGGCATGGCCCTTTGTGGAAAAGCTGCCTGAGGGATTGGACACGATCCTTGGGGATAAAGGCGTTCGCCTTTCCGGCGGTGAACGGCAGAGAATAGTGCTTGCCAGGGTTTTGATTGGGAATCCCAAATTGATTATTTTGGACGAGGCTACCAGCGCACTGGATTATGAAAGTGAAAGCTTTATCCGGGAAACCATCCGGTCCCTGCGGGATAAGACCACTGTGTTGGTCATTGCCCACAGAATGGCAACCATCCGCGGTGCAGACAGAGCTGTTGTTTTACTGGATGGGCACGTAGCCGAACAGGGCAGTTTGAAGGAACTGCTGGAAAAAGAAGACAGTTATCTGGCCGGCATGGTCAGTGTAGAATGACAAAGAGGGCAAGAATATGGAAAAAGATTATTTGATAGCAGGCCTGAGGGTTCGAATGGACACGTTCGGCAAAACGGAGACGCAGGCAGAGGCATATCTTACGGATACCGAAGGAGAAGCGGATATTGTTATCGCCTCTGCTCCGGAGGTGCTACAAAGCAGACAACCACAATTATCGCTGGAATCTTGTGAGTACTTGGCCACGGGTAGCAGTTTCTATTGCCAGTTGTTGGGGTTTGACGGAATGCTGATTCATGCGTCAGCGGTGGTGATGGATGGCTATGCGTATTTGTTCTCAGCCCCTTGCGGTACCGGAAAATCCACACATACGACCATGTGGCGGGAAGCTTTCGGCTATGACCGTGTGCTGGTGCTGAACGATGATAAGCCGGCGCTTCGTCTGGAGAACGGGCGTTGGTATGCATACGGTACGCCCTGGAGTGGAAAAACTGCGCAAAATCTCAATATGAAGGTTCCTGTGGGAGGTGTATGCGTGCTGGCCCGGGGAACGACCAATGAGATTGCACCGTTTTCCGGTGCAGCAGCAGTTTTTGCCCTATTGGAGCAGACAACGCGTCCTCTTATTCCAGGAGCCCGGGAGAAGGTGCTGGAGTTGTTGGACAGCCTTCTGGAGAGCGTTCCGGTTTGGAAGCTGTATTGTACGCCGGATAAATCGGCGGCGTATGTATCACAAAAAGCAATGTCCGAAGAAGCAAAAAGAAGATTTGAATAAGGAGAATGATTATGAAACTGAAGGATGGATTTATTTTACGTACAGTGGCCGGGGAAACGGTAGTGCTGCCCGCGGGTGGCGTGACAGATTTTGACATGATGATCACCCTGAATGATACCGCTCGCTTCTTATGGGAACGGTTGACTGTCGGCGCAGAGACAGAGGAACTGGTAAATGCTCTGCTGGGCGAGTATGATGTGACACGGGATGTGGCGCAAAAGAGTGTAGAGGCCTTTGTAAATCGGTTAAAGGAGTTGGATTTCCTTGCATAAAACGTCTGTGCAGCTGGAGCAAATCATGCCCCTCATACGCCAGCAGTTGGCATCCGGTGAATCCGTAAAATTTACACCTCAGGGAACCAGTATGCGCCCGACTATTTGGGGCGGCAGGGATCAAGTGGTGCTTTCACCGTTGCCGGGCAAGCTGAAAAAATATGATATTCCTCTTTATTTGCGGGATAATGGGCATTTTGTTCTGCACAGAATTGTGAAGGTAAGCCAGTGCTATACCTGCGTGGGCGACAACCAGGTGGAGTATGAGCACGGTGTGCGACAGGATCAGCTGATTGCAGTGGTAACTGCCTTTGTCCGTAAGGGAAAACTGCATTCTGTGAACAGCCTTGATTACCGGATTTATTGCCGCGTTTGGCACTATACGCGTTTTTTGCGTCGACTGTACCGTGCGATAAAGTGGAAAATTTGCGGTCCTGCCAACCAAACTCCGACCCAGTAAATTGCCAATTGGAAATATCGCCTAAAAAACTTCTTGACAAATGATAGATATAGGTGCATAATGGTAAATGAGGGGTTGTATCCCTTGACTACTGAGTTTCCGAGAACACATCAGGGAAACGAGGGTAGTGCTGTGTACACAGCATTGTCGTATCATTTTAGGAAGGAGGAAACCAATATGAAGCTGTTCGAGCAACCCGAGCTGGAGGTCGTTAAGTTCTCCGTTCAGGACGTCATCACCGAGAGTGAAGACCTGCCCCCCATGGGTGGCAAGTTCCTGATGCCCTGCATCTAATGGAAAAGAGGGGTGGGGGATATCCCACCCCTTGTCCATTGCTAAGGAAGAATGGGAGAGTAGTAGAATGCAAAGCAAACAATATCTAAAATGGAAAAGCCACATAGTACAGACGGGCAGGCAAAATCTGGTTCCGGTATGCGGGCAGTTTGAATTAACACCCCGGTGCAACTTGGACTGCAAAATGTGCTACATCCATAATCAAGACTCCAATAAGTGCAAGGATCGGGAACTTTCCACTCAGGAATGGAAAAGAATATTCGATGAAGCATACGAAATGGGCTTGATGTTCGCGGGGTTGACCGGAGGCGAATGCCTCGTCAGGGAAGATTTCAAGGAACTGTATTTGCATCTTTGGAAGAAGAGAGTAATGATCTCTGTCCTGACCAACGGCACTCTTGTGGACGATGATTATGTGGATTTTTTCAAAACCTACCCTCCGGAACAAATACAGATTACTCTTTATGGAAGCTCCGAGGAAAACTACTTGACTGTTACAGGACACCGTCGTTTTGCGAAGGCGGTCACAGCCATTCAAAAGCTAAAAGAGGCAAATGTGAATTTTCATGTCAATGTAACTCCCTGTAAGCAGAATATAAAGGATTATATTAACACCATTCAGTTTATACGAAATAGCGGTTATGAACCGAGCTTGACAGATTTGTTTCTGACTCCCAAATTGGATGACCCGGAAGGAACAGATCATTACCTGTCTGCAGATGAGATTTTCACCCTTTCCAAAGAACGCGCATTGTTGGATGGTGCATTAACACCCGTGGAGAATCCGCCTTCAACAGGAGGAGATTGCAGTGTGCCACCTCAAAAAGGATTGGTTTGCAACGCCGGCAGAGGCAGTGCCTGTGTTACGTGGGAAGGTATCATGTATCCTTGCGTTGATGTCAGAGTCGGCGAAGGTGCTTCCCTTCGGGAAATGTCCTATGCGGAAGCATGGGAAAAGACGAAGGCGGCAGCAGACACAGTGGTTTACGGTGTGGAATGTGTGGGCTGTCCCTATGATAAGATTTGCCCTCAGTGTCCCGGCATACGGCTGCAAGGTTTGCATAGCGGCCATTGTAGACCAGAAATCTGTGAAATGGCACAGCGCTTTGTTGCTGCGGGAATTCGTAAATTGGATTAACAAAAGGATCATTGAGGAGCTTGGGCTTGCCCGGGCTCCTTTTTCTGTGCAGCGGAATTAACGGCGATAATCATATTTTATAAATGGAAGTATGGATAGCCACAGTCGGCGTCTTTTCCATTTCCAATAACGCTGTTCCGAACCAAGGGTTCGACGGATTTCTAAATTAAGATAACGCATTTCTTTGGTAAAATCCAGAAAAAACGATACAGCTTTTACAAACCCAACCAAGAAAAGGAAGCAGCCTACGTAAGATATGACAATTGAAACCGTTTCCCATTCATTCACCTCATTTTCCATGCTGACCTCCAATGATCATAGCAGCAAGGAACAGACCCAGACCGCCGCCGATTAGCAAACCCAGAGAAAAAGAAAGCATTAAAGAACATCCCTCTCAAATCATACTGCGTCCATTTTAGCGAATTTTTCGCTAAATGTCAATAGCGAAAAATTTTCTGCCTATAATAATATTATCATGGGCAGAGGAGGGAAGCAGGTGCCATACTATCGGCGCATACGCGATTTGCGCGAGGATAAGGATTTGACCCAGCGAGAAATGGGAGAAATATTGTCCTGCAGTCAGCGAGTTTATAGTAATTATGAGCGAGGCGATATTGACATACCTACGGGGACGTTGATAAAACTTGCGGACTTTCATAATGTGTCAGTGGATTATCTGCTTGACCGAACGAACAACCCCAATCTGCAGAAATAAAGAACATGAAGCAATCAAATTAGTGACCAAAACCCACGCCAACAGGCGTGGGTTTTTCCGTGCGGGAGGAATAATGTTGGCATGGGACAGAAATGTATGTAGGCGATTTATCAGCAGGAAACAAGCTGTTTGAGAGTCCTTGTGTGGCGGACAATTATCTGCGTTTTGCCCGCGATAATGAGTGAAGGAAGGATATATTCCTCAAAATAATACTAAAACAATAGGCAATTCGCACAATAGAAGCCTATCTCATGAGGAAAACTACTTGACTGTATACAAAAAGTGTTCTATAATGAAAGTAGCTATAGGAAGGTATTATATGGAATAGATTTTGACTACAGCGAAGGAAATCTGAGGCAATTTTTTAGGAGGATTGGTTATGGTAAAAGCAATGAGTAAGCGATTAATTTCTTTGTTGCTCGTTCTGGTGATGGTGGTTTCTGCTGCGCCGTTCCATGCATTTGCGCTGGATAGTGAAGCAGAAGTTGCCCAAAAACATCCGCATATGGAAATTAATCCGTTTGTGGAGACTGTGCTTCTGAAGGAAGCAAAGGCCAAGATGGATGAGATCCTTAATAAGTATTTGGGCAAGACAACTATGTCCAAAGAGCAGATTGAGGAATGCATTGGCCAACTGGAGGACGGAAGATTGATTCTCGCCGGAGAGGAAGCGGAAGCTCTTGCAGAGCTTGTCGATTCCATGACCGACGCGGAGGAGTATTTCTTCGACCGTTACGAAAGTGCCGAGACATACAGCTACTTCTATGAGGTGCTGGATGGGGCGCTCAATCCCCCCATTGACGTTGCACCTTCCGCGGCGAAAAACCGTGCGCCTGCGTTGGGGATCCGTGCTTCTGCTGAGACAGCACAGCCGGAATGCACAGCTGCGGCTGAACACGATTATCAGGCAGTTGTAACGGCTCCTACTTGTTCTGCACGGGGCTATACTACCTATACCTGCACAATCTGCGGATCCAGCTATGTGGCTGATTTCGTGAACGCGAAGCCTCACACTCCCGGTGCGGTTGCAACCTGCACCACCTCGCAGAATTGTACTGTCTGCGGCATCGAGCTGATAGCTGCGCTGGGTCACACCTGGGAAGAAGTTTCCGCAAAGGCACCCGGACGTACCGAAAACGGTCATGAGGCTTACATGGCTTGCGAAGAGTGCGGCGAGATCGATGGCGAGATCGTAATCATTCCTGCAATTGGTGTTGCGGAAGTCAGCAGCTATGAGGAACTGGTTTTCAACCTGATGCTGTTGGAAGAACTTGCCAATATGTACGTAAAGGAAAACCCGGGCAAAGATCCTGTTGCTTTGGTTATCAAATATATCCGTACCGGTGTTGAGCGTTATAATTCCGGTTCCTGGGGCATTATGGCAGGCTACGAGGATGTGGACTTTGCCAATTATGTCAGACGGATGGAAGACATGATCAACGCAGAAGTTACCGACGGTGCGTATCTTGCAGTAACCGGCCTGAAGAATATCAACAAATTCGATCTGCCCAACGGTGACAAGGCTGACCTTGGACACGTGTTTGGCGTAATGGATATCACTTATCATAACCGGGGCAGCCAGAATCATGCCGACGTTTCCGGTTGGGCAGGTGACCTGGTTGACCTTTTGGAAGTTACTGATATCGTTGAAGTATCCGGTAATCTGGATGAAATGATCAAGTACATTTCGGATAATCTGCTGGGCAATACGATCAACGTTGTCGGTGCACCCAGCATGAGCCAGGAGGATATTGACGGAGACCTGGATGCTTTTTACATCATGTATGCTCTGGAAGTTGTTCGGGAAGATTACGTATCCGGTACGCTGGCAGAGATCCTCATGAACTACTACACGGAGGACTTGACCAACGAGTTCCGTGCAGCATTCTTCCTTACCAACAGACTGGAAACCACCGGCACACGTGCACAGGTGCGTGATGCTGTGTATACCGAATACACAGGCAATAAGCTGATTGCCACCCTGGAAGGCACCAGAGAGTTTAAGGCTACAGATCTTTCCAATATGAGAAGAGCTGTTTGCTATGCGTTTGCAGACTATGTCTGTAAGCTGGCAGGCGACTATGTTGAAAAGATCGACAATCCTTACTACGAAGTGTTTACCTCCAGCATGTCCGTGCTGGCTCCCGGTATCACACAGGAATCCTATCAGGCAACAACCACTGACGGCAAGCAGATCGTTTACTATATTGCAACTGCTGACATCACGAGAGATGATGTGCACGTCTTTGCCAACTATAACAATGCCGATCCCGGTGACGGCTGGGCAATGCAGAGAGTTCTGGATCAGGCGAATGCCGCACAGAAGAAGTACGGCGATCCCTCCAGCCCGGACTATATCCCCAATTACAATGTAATCGTCAGCACTAATGCGGACGGCTACAACATGTCCACCGGTGAGCCCGGCGGCCTGTTGATCATGAACGGCAAAGAGTGGCACGCGATTGATAGTGGCGGATTCTTTGGCATCACCAAGGACGGCAAGGCGGTCATTGGTAATCGGGATGAGTACAACAATATTTACAGAGGCCAGCTGACGGACGCTGTTGGTGGCTTCGGTACGATGCTGATTGATAATGGCGAAATCGCTGTTTCCAAAACCGATAATTATTACACCAGTCGTGCGCCCAGAACAGCAGTTGGTATTACCAAGACCGGTAAGGTCGTTCTGATGGTTCTGGACGGACGTCAGGAGCCCTATTCCTGCGGCGGCAGCATGCAGGAGATTGCACAGATCATGTTTGAGGCGGGCTGTGTAGAAGCAGTTAACCTGGACGGCGGCGGTTCTACCACCTTTGTTGCAAAGCAGCAGGGCGAAGAGGAACTGGAAGTCATGAACAGACCCTCTGACGGTGCGGCACGTTCTGTCAGTACCTCCTTGCTGATGGTTTCTACTGCTCCCAGCTCCACAGCCTTTGATCATGCAAATATCGTAAGTCAGTACAACTACGCTACCATTGGCACGCCCATTACCATGACTCCTGTTGGCATCAGCGCAACCGGAAACATTGCGGAGCTTCCTGAAGGATATACCTGGGCAGTTTCCGATGAGAGATGGGCATCTATTACCGAGGATGGTGTGTTTACCGGTAAGAGAAACGGTGCAGTGGAAGTCTATTTGATGCTGGACGGTGCAGTCATCGGCAGCAAGGTCATGAACATCGTGATTCCTGAGAGCATCTACTTCACCAAGAGTACGGTGGATGCAGTTTACGGTGCAACGATCCAGTTGCCCATTGCTGCTCTGTATGAAGGCAAGCAGGTGGCGATCAGCGCAAGCGATGTTGCCTTCACACTGGACAAAGGCCAGGCCGGCACGGTAAACGGATTTGCCTTTACTGCTGCGGAGGGTATCAGCATTAAGGTCGTAAAGGCTACTGCTGCTCTGGTTAAGGATTCCTCCATCGGTGCAACACTTACCATCAACCTGTACAGACAGGGTGAAAACACATTTGATTTTGACCAGGCAACCGGCGGAGACCGTTTGCTTGCATGGGACCGCGTTGTTACCAATGCGGTAACAAGCGACGGCATGTCCTACATTGCAATCGATACCAATCAGGATATGGTTACATCCTACACGTTTGCAATGGATATGTCCCAGATTCCGATTCCCACCCAGCTGGCAGACCTTGTTTACATGCTGCCCGGTGCGGATATGGAAAATGCTTCTGCATGGAACTTCCTGCTCCAGTTGGCAGAGCGTGTAAGTACGCTGACGGAAGTAACACCTGTCATTCGCTTTGATCCCGATGTAGACGTGGATTACAGCGGACTGACCATCAAGACAGATTACTTTGAGTTGGTCAGCACAGAGTTTGATGAGGCTACCAATACTCTGAGAATGAAGCTGAGATGGATTGACCGGACAGCGGCAATCGATCCCGCTACTGCAAATCCCATTTGCATGGTCAGTGGCGTTAAGATTACTCCCAAGGCCGATGCACAGTGGGATGCCAATAAGCGTCTTAATCTGGTTCATTCCGGTACGATCAGCTACAAGATCTATCTGCGTGCAAGTGCCCTTTACTCTTTCGCACAGAAGCCTGAGAATCAGAAGATCTTTGGATTGATGCCCTTTGTGAATCCGGATTTGCCTTCCGAGGCCGGTGCATATTTCAGCAGTGTTTATAAGGAATTCGATGATTCCTATACCCTCGTAAATGCCCTGAAGAACGGTTGGGTAGCGGAAAACGGTGGATTTGCTTACTACATCGAAGGCGTAAAGATGGCCGGCGGTGTAAAGGAGATTGAAGGTTACTATTATTACTTCGACGACCAGGGCATCAATGTCGGACAGAATAAGTACACCGGCGTGTTCCACAATCCTTCCGACGGTGCATATTACTATGCAAAGAACGGTGTCCGTGAAGGCGGCTGGCAGTCTGTTGACGGCAGCTGGTACTATTTTGACAAGACCACACACAAGGCTGTAAGCGGAACACAGAAGCTGGGCGGCGTTACCTATGAATTTGAGGGCGACGGCAAGCTGAAGTCCGGCGTTTGGGTCAACGTGGTTACCGGCTGGAGATACTACTACGGTCCTTCCTACCATATAAGCAAGTGGCAGAATATTGACGGCGAGTGGTATTACTTCCGTAACGGCCTGCGCGTGACCGGCTATTCCATCGTAGATGACAAGGAATTCAACTACATTCGCAGATGGTATAACTTCGGTGACGATGGTATTGCCAAGAATGTGGAAGAGGGCTTCTATGAATTTGACGGAGAGCTCTACTACATTGTGGACGGTATTCACAATGTAGGCCTTCACAAGATTGATGGCGATTACTATTTCTTCTCCTATTCCGGTCCTGCAATTCGCGGACAGAAATACTATGCATGGGAAACCCATTGTGATTTGCCCTGCGGCAACTACATTTTCGGACCTGACGGCAAGATGGCAAACGGTCTGGTTGAAATGAGCGATGGTCTGTACTACTATTTCAACGGTAAGATCGACAGCAGTAAGGCAGGTCTGCACAAGATCGGTGACGACTATTACTTTGTCAGTTCCTCCGGCAAGTGCGTAACCGGTGCTTACTACGCTTGGGCAACCCACTGCGATCTGCCCTGCGGCAATTATGAATTCGGCGCAGACGGCAAGATGCTTGACGGCATTGTAGAAAAGGAAAACGGATACTACTACTATATCAACGGCAAGATCGACAGCAATCAGGCCGGTCTGCATAAGATCGGTGATGACTATTACTTCGTCAGCTCCGCAGGTAAGTGTGTAACCGGAACCTACTACGCCTGGGCAACCCACTGTGACCTGCCCTGCGGCAACTATGAATTTGCTGCTGACGGCAAGATGCTCAATGGCATTGTAGAAAAGGCAAACGGATACTACTTCTATGTCAACGGCAAGATCGACAGCAATCAGGCCGGTCTGCACAAGTTCGGCGACGACTATTACTTTATCAGCTCCGCGGGCAAGTGTGTAACCGGAACCTACTACGCTTGGGCAACCCACTGCGATCTGCCTTGCAGCAATTATGAATTTGCTGCTGACGGCAAGATGCTCCAGGGCTTAGTAGAAAAGGCTGATGGCTTGTACTACTATGTCAACGGCAAGATCGACAGCAATCAGGCTGGTCTGCATAAGATCGGTGATGACTATTACTTTATCAGCTCCGCGGGCAAGTGTGTAACCGGAAACTACTACGCTTGGGCAACCCATTGTGATCTGCCTTGCGGCAATTATGAATTTGCTGCTGACGGCAAGATGCTCCAGGGCTTAGTAGAAAAGGCTGATGGCTTGTACTACTATGTCAACGGCAGAATTGACAGCAATCAGGCTGGTCTGCACAAGTTCGGCGACGATTACTACTTTGTCAGCTCCGCGGGCAAGTGTGTAACCGGAACCTACTACGCTTGGGCAACCCACTGCGACCTGCCCTGCAGCAATTATGAATTCGGTGCAGATGGCAAGATGCTTCACGGTTTTGTGGAAAGAGCAGACGGAATCTACTGCTATGTTAACGGTAAGCTCGGAAGTGCAAATCCCGGTCTTGCAAAGATTGGCGATTACTATTACTTTATCAATACGGCAGGCAAGTGCGTAACCGGAAGCTACTATGCATGGGCAACCAACTGTGACCTGCCCGTTGGAACATACGAATTTGACGAGCAGGGCAGAATGCTGAACGGTTTTGTCAACAAGGCTGACGGCGTTTACTACTATGTAAACGGTAAAATCGGAAATGTAGGCGTTAATTATATTGACGGATACTACTACTTCCTGAATACCAAGGGTCAGCTCGTCACTAATCAGACTTACTGGGTTTGGGAAACAAACGGTTTGCTTCTCGAGGCAAGCTATGTGTTTAACGAACAGGGTCAGATTATTGGCTTAGCCTAAAAAAGATTCCCAGAGTCCCTTCGGGGACTCTGGGAAACTGTGCAGGCAAAAGAATAAAGCATATCAAAAGCGGATTTTGATATGCTTTATGTTTTTGCGAACAATCAGAAGAATCAATGGTGTAGAAGATGGATAAACGAAAAGGCATATTAAATGTCAGCGTCTCTGTTGGCTTTAAGATTATCACAATGATCATGGTAATTGTGGTAAAGCGCTTTTTGATCAAGATCTGCGGAAACGATGTTAACGGATTAAATGCTTTGTATTTAAGCATCATAGGGTTTCTTTCTGTTGCGGAGCTTGGCGTGGGAAGTGCGATCTCTTTCTGTATGTATAAGCCCATCGTAGAGGGCGATAACCATATGGTATCGGCACTGTATCACTTGTTCCGCCGCGTGTATCTGATCGTTGGCGGAATTATGCTGTTGGGCGGAATGGCGATCACACCGTTTCTGGATGTATTTGCCAAGGATTATGATCAGCTGGACGTTAATTTGTATGTAACCTTTTTCCTGATGCTGGTCTCTGTGGTCGTTACATATTTATTTTCCTGTAAAACTTCGCTGATCAATGCGTATAAGAATAACTACATTACAACCTCCATCTCCTCCTGCGGTATTTTATTGCAATATGTGCTGCAGATCATCGTTCTGCTGACGACAGGGTCCTTTGAATGGTATCTGGTCTGCAGAATTGTGGTGGCGTTGTTACAGTGGGTCGCAACAGATGTGGTTGCCCGCAAAAAATACCTACCTATTTTGACGAATGAATGCAAGCTGCAAGGTGCAGGAAAAACAGAAGTCATTAAAAACATCAAAGCGATGTTCATGCATAAGATCGGCTATATGCTGGTCAACACAGTTGACAGTATCGTTATTTCCATGTTTGTCGGTGTGGTTGCCCTGGGCGGGTACTCTAACTACACAATGATCCTTACCTCGCTGACGGAAGTAATAAAGCTGGTATTTACCTCCCTGACCTCTGTGTTGGGACATTTGTATGCGGAATCCAATAAGGAAACGGCGAAAAAATACAGCGAGGCATTCCACCTTTTGAATTTCGTGCTGGGTGCAGTATTTTTCCTTGGTTATTACGCGGTAGCAGATAATTTGATAGCGATTCTGTTTTCTGCGGATCTGGTTGCGGCCAAATCTGTGCTGTTTGTGATTACGATGAACGGATTTGTGCAGTTCCTGCGCCAAAGCACCTTGATATTCCGGGAAGCTACAGGCACGTTTTACAATGACAGATGGAAGCCGTTGGCAGAAGGAATCATTAACATTATTCTGTCGGTCATGTTTGTGCAGTGGATCGGTGTTGCCGGTGTTATTGTGGCGACGATTATTACCAATCTCTTTATCTGCCACGTAGTAGAACCGTTTGTGCTGTATAAGCACGCGTTTAACGTCAGCCCCCAAAGCTATTATTTTCAAAATTACGGCATGGTTGCCATGTTTACAGCAGCGCTTGTGACCCTCGAATTTTGCATGCAGAAGCATAGCAATTTGTGGGTGGAGCTTTTGATCAACGGATTTATATCTGTGGGCATTTCTATTGCTGCATGTCTGGTAATGCTGCTGATAAACAGGAAACTGAGCAAAGAAATACTGGAAAAAATTAAGAGTGGTTTGCGGAAAAATAAATTCGCAGAAAAGCATCCGTAAAATCACCTTAATTTCAAAGTCTTAAAGGAGTCCGGAAATGAAAGAAGCAATGATAGATTTTGTGGTTCCGTGGGTGGATGATACGGATTCTGTTTGGAGAGCGAACAAGGCAAGATACACCGGAGAAGAAAAAGAAGGCAACACAGAGGTTCGTTATCGGGATTGGAATACGCTTCAATACTGGTTCCGGGGCGTAGAGAAATTTGCCCCGTGGGTCAGGAATGTGTATTTTGTATCCGACAATCAAAAGCCTGATTGGTTAAATCTGGAGCATCCGAAGCTCAAATGGGTAAAGCATACGGACTTTATTCCTGCAGAATATCTGCCGACATATTCCTGTCAGGCAATTGAATGGAATTTACATCGGATCCCGGGGATCTCTGAGAATTTTGTTTTCTTTAATGACGATGTTTTCTTGATCGGGGAGACAAAACCGGAGGACTTTTTCGTTGACGGTCTCCCTTGTGACCTTCCGCGTTTGGGACTATTATATCCAAATGGATTTTTTGCGCATATTCTGTTCAATAATATTGAATTGATAAACCGGCATTTTTCTTTGAAAAAGAGCATTCGCGGCAACTGGAAAAAATGGGTAAAGCATCAGTCGTTGGGCGGACTGTTAAAACTGGCTCTGTACGGGAACCGGGACCTGATTCCCAATAGCATCAGCCCACACATTCAGCTTTCGTACAAGAAAAGCACCTACGATATTTTGTGGGAAGCGGAGTATGAGAAGATTCACGAAACCTGCCTGAGTAAGCTCCGTGACAAAAACGTTGTTACATCCTACTGCGTCCGCGACTGGCAAATCTTTTCCGGGGAGTTCTATCCCAAGAAGCCCATCGGAAAATCCTTCCACACGGCGTCCATGTCCTATAATAACGAAGCGATCGAGTATCTTCGCAAGCAAAAGGGGAAAGTGATCTGTTTGAATGACAGCGAGGAAGAAACAGATTTTGAAGCGCACAAGAAGATGATCGTGGAAGCATTTGAACAGATTTTTCCGGAAAAGTCATCCTTTGAATTGTAAAATGGAGTTCTGGCAATGAAATTTTCTCAAAGCTTGTGGCAAAGAACGGTAATGCTCGTGATAATCACGGTCATTACCTTGGGAATCTTTATCAATTCCTGTGAGAATACCACAGTATCCTATCAGTCCAGCGGCATGATCGCGCAAGTTATCCCATCAGGAGATGGTGCGGACATGGTCAGCAGAGAGATACTGGTAAGGAAAGCGGCCCATCTGATTGAATTTGCAGTTTTGGGCATTGCGGTAATCGGACTGGTGCTGTTTGAGAGAAGCCGATTCCAAAGATCAGTCTATGGGCTGGCACTCTTTTACGTTCTGGCGGTGGCAGTAGCGGACGAGTATATTCAAAGCTTTTCGGACCGGACAAGCTCGACAGGAGATATTGTGCTGGACTTTCTGGGCGCGCTGATTGGATTTGGCTGCGTGTTGCTGGTGCATTTTATCGTGAGACAGATGAAAAAAAGGAAACAAAGCTGCCGGCAGAATGCTTGTGAAGCCAATTAACTGTGCTTAAAAGGAATACGCCCTGTGACCGTTAGGTCACAGGGCTTTTTCGTACTTGACGAAGGAAGCAGTCCGTGCTATGTTTACCGTAGAAACAAAAAGGATGTGATCGTATGGAATTGACCCATGAAAAGGTGCTCTCCATTCTTCCTGACCGAAACGTGGACGGTCATAAAGGGAATTATGGGAAGCTGCTGCTTTTGTGCGGCAGCCGCGGTTATACCGGAGCTGCGGCTCTGGCCGCCATGGGAGCTTTGCGCAGTGGCGCAGGTTTGGTTTATCTGGGTGTTCCGGAGAGTATTTATGCCATAGAAGCGGTGAAGCTGACGGAAGCAATCGTGTTTCCCTTGCCGGAAAAGGACGGGAAGCTTTCTGCGGACGCGGCAGCCGTTATCCGTAAGTATCTGAAGGAAATGGACGCAGTTTTGATTGGCTGCGGTCTGGGGCAGTCTGATGGCACCAGAGAAGTCCTTCGTACAATCATGGAAGAATTTACAGGCCCTGTGGTTGCAGATGCTGACGCCATTACCATGTTGGCGGAAGCTCCGCATTTGGTGCAAAAAAGGAAGGCACCTACCATTTTAACACCCCACGACGGGGAGTTTTTGCGGCTGAAAATTGCACAGCAGGAAACAAAATTGGAAGGCGCCATACAATCGGTAAAGCGGCTGAACTGCATTATGGTGCGCAAGGGACACAATACGGTGATCACGGACGGTGTACGCACCTACGTCAATCCCACGGGAAATCCCGGCATGGCGGTAGGCGGCAGCGGAGACGTGCTGGCGGGGATCATTCTGGGCTTGCTGGGACAGGGGATCTCTCCCATAGAGGCGGCAGCCTGCGGCGCATGGCTTCACGGAGCCGCAGGAGATGCCTGTGCTGAAAAAATGGGACAGTATGCCACGCTGCCCAGTGATATACTGGAGCATCTGCATCTGTTTCTAAAATAAAGTTCACACCCCCGGGTATATTCTGCCCGGGGGTGTATATGATGATACCATCAAGGCATAAAGGCGGGATGAACATGAGGCGTATCATGGTCTTTCTGATGGTGATCATACTGCTTTCCGGCTGTGCGGCAGATTCCGCGCAAATGGACAGAGCGATTGCTCTGCGGGGGAAGGTGCAGCAAAAGGATGTGTCCTTCGACACAGAACTGACCGCAGATTACGGAGATAAGATTTACACCTTCTCCATGAAATGTCAGGGGGATAAAACCGGCAACCTGAAATTTACAGTGACGGAGCCGCAGACCATTGCCGGAATCTCCGGTACGGTTTCTCAAGGCAGCGGCAAGCTGAGCTTTGACGATCAGGTGCTGGCATTTGATATCCTGGCGGATGGGCTGATCTCCCCGGTGAGTGGTCCGTGGGTGCTTTTGGAAACACTGCGCAGCGGCTATTTGACTTCCTGCAATCAGGAAGGAGAATTGCTGCGTTTGGCCATCGATGACAGCTATGAAAAGAACGCTTTGCACCTGGATATTTGGCTGGACAGTCAGGATTCGATCCAAAGAGCAGAAATCATCTGGCAAGGGCGGCGTGTGCTGTCGATGCAGGTCAAAAACTTCACTTTTTTGTAACTTATACAAGATTTTCTCCATAGGATATTTCGGTGGTGCTACCGTATAAATTTCTTGGGAGCGTGGGAAAATACTAACAGCCGCGTTACATAGAAATTTCGGTAGCGCTGGAAATGAATTCTTCGGAGAGTGAAGCAGATGGATACCACGGTCAAACGAGGGGATATTTTCTATGCGGATTTGTCACCGGTAGTAGGCAGCGAACAGGGTGGGACCCGGCCGGTGCTGATCGTTCAAAATGATACCGGAAACCGACATTCGCCCACGGTGATCGCCGCAGCTATCACCAGTCAAACAGGAAAGGCAAGACTGCCTACCCATATCAACATTGCCGGTGGAAGCGTTGGATTAAGCAAGGACTCGGTGATATTACTGGAACAGGTACGCACCATTGATAAGCGCCGCCTGCGGGAGCACATGGGGCATCTGGATGACAGCCACATGGCGATGGTGGATGATGCCATTGCGGTCAGCCTGGGTTTGCGTTTTAGCGGTTCTACATGAATAAATCCCCCTTTGCCGCATAGGCTGTGGCAAAGGGGGAATTGTATTGGACGGTATTTATGATATCTATCTTGGTACGGACAAAATCGGTAAAGCAGAGGTATGCAAAGAGGGACTGTATTACCGTTTTCGGTGCTGCTGTAATCTTGAGGGACAGGAGATACATCGCCTGGTAGTCACCTGCGGTGAGAAAAGCGAAAATCTCGGCATTCCGGTGCCGGAAGGGGATGCCTTTTATCTGAGGATCCGTATTCCGGTCAGCCATTTTTCAGGGGAAACACCCGTCTTTCGGGCAGTGCCCAGATATCCCCGGAGTGAGGGACTGTGGGTGCCCATTGCACCGGAAATGCCCTTTGCATACATCGAAAAATTGGAAGATGCCGTTATGGAACGCCGGGACGATCAAATGGGGATTCTTATTCGGGAAGAAGCCGCAGCTGAAGCGCCACCGGACAGTGGTCAGAGCCAAGCACGTCTGCATGGATGACCGCATCTTCCACGAGGGACTGCAAACGGTTGGAGATCACAAAATAGTCGATCCGCCAGCCGGTATTGCGCTCTCTTGCCTTGAACATATAGCTCCACCAGGTGTAGGCCTCGGCTTTGGTGGGGTATAAATAACGGAAAGAGTCTGTAAAGCCTGCTTCCAGCAGTTTGGTAAAGGCCGCCCGTTCCTCATCGGAGAAACCGGCACTGCCACGGTTGGAGGCAGGATTTTTCAGGTCAATCTCCTGATGTGCCACATTCAGATCGCCGCAGAGAATGACCGGTTTTTGCCCATCCAATTTTGTAAGATAGGCGCGAAAAGCATCCTCCCAATGCATCCGATATTCCAGACGGGCCAATTCCCGCTGCGCATTGGGGGTGTAGCAGGTAACCAGATAGAAATTGGGGTATTCCAGGGTGATGACCCGTCCCTCGTTATCCAGTTCGGGAATGCCGATGCCGTATGCAACGGACAGGGGCACATGCTTTGTAAATACAGCAGTGCCGGAATAGCCCTTCTTTTCTGCATAGCACCAATACTGATGATATCCGGGAAGGGTCAGCTCCAGCTGACCGGGCTGTAATTTGGTTTCCTGCAGGCAGAAAAAATCCGCATCCATTTCATCAAAAAAGGTCTGAAATCCTTTTTGTATGCAGGCACGCAGGCCGTTGACGTTCCAGGAAAGAAAACGCATGGGAATCCCCCTTTTATTGTGAATTTGATATGCCACTGCGGTCTAACAGCAAATAGCTGTCACGGTTCAGCGTAATAAAGTTGCGACCGTCCAACTGGGAAGTGTTCGCGCTGATGATCACTTCCTGGCAGTCAGCCAGAGACATAACGGTTTGCGCCAGGCAGGTACAGGCGATGGTCAAATCCATGCCGGACAACGCGGCAAATTGGTCGGAAAGGACGATTTTAGCCGTCAATCCCTCCAACCGGAACTGGATCAGGGAAGTGCCTGTGGGGAAGGGAGAAACAAATTCCTCCGAGGGAGCAATTTGAAGATATTTGCCCAACAGGTAGGAATAATTATCGGAATGACCGTCAGTTTCCAAATAGGTGGCGGCAATGATGCTGTCCGCTGTCCCGTAGGTCGGTACGGCACGTTTGCAATAAACGGCGACAGTGTTCTCAGGCGGATGATTTCCCTGATTACAACCGAACAGAGAAAGTGTCAGAAGACACACGAAGAAAAAGCATACAACTCTTTTCATTGCACATCCTCCTCTGGGTCGAAAACCGGGAAGGTAACCAGGAAAGTGGTACCCTGCCCGGGAACGCTGGCCAAGGTAATACTGCCTTGATTTCGCTCCACCATGCTCCGTACGATTGCAAGTCCCAAACCGCTACCTCCGGAGGAACGGGAACGGGCCTTATCCACCCGATAGAATCGCTCAAAAACGTGAGGCTGTGCATCTTCGGGAATGCCCATGCCGGTATCCGATACCTGCAAAACGGCATTGTCCTCTTCCCGGAAGGTGCGAATCGTCAATTTACCGCCGGGAACATTATATTTGATGCCGTTCTCCACCAAATTGAAAATAATTTGGTACAGATCGTCCTCTAAAATCAGAATGGGACAATCCTGCTGACAGTCAGCAGTGATTGTAATTTCATTCTGGTTTGCCAGACCGGTCAGCATGCGCACGACCTTATCAATGGTGGGACGCATGTAGATAATTTCACAATCGCCGTCCTCCTGACTCTCAATATGGGAAAGGGAGAGCAGCTTTTGGGTCATGCGGTTCAGTCTGTCGGCTTCATTGCCGATATCGGATACGAATTCCCGCACGGTGGCTTGATCCATATCGTTTTGCAAAATGGAGTCGGTAAGCAGCTTTATGGAAGCCAACGGAGTTTTTAACTCGTGGGAGGCATCCGATACAAACTGTCTGCGTTTGTTCTCGGAGATTTGCAACCGTTCGGTCAGCTGGTTGAATTCATCTCCCAGCACAGTCAGCTCATCGTTGCCGCCCATGGCGACCCGATGGGAGTAATCGCCGCTTCGGATAATACGGATGGAAGCCAAGACCCGACGCAGACGGGTGGAAAAGGCTGTGGCGAACATAACGGAAAAAACAATAACGGCAATTTCCAGAATGAGGGTGATGGTAAAGATATTCAGCTGCAGGGAACGAATAACGCCGCCTTGCTCCGCGTCGTATTCCATCATGTAAAGACAGCCAATGATGTTGCCATAAGCTACAATGGGTGTGGCGACTCTGGACTGCATAACACCGTCTTGGTATTGCCAGGAGAAAACATCGTTTCCGCTGACACCCTCCAAAGCCTGTACGATCTCCGGCAGCAGCGCGTAGCTTCCCAAAGAGGAGTCAGCAGAATAGGAATCGTAGAGAACCATACCGCCCGGGTCTGTGATCAGCAGCCGGGTTGCCCGCAGACTCTCCATTTTGCCGACAGCCTCAGAGATATTGGAGGTATTGAGGGCTTCCAGCGAGGCAATTTCGGCAGCAGTAAGCTGACACTTTTCTACCATGGAGGCTTCCTTGCTGTGGTAGAAAAGCATCTGGCTGGTGCCGGAGCAATAGATATTCAGAAATAAAAGCACTACAAAGGTAACGCAAACATACACCATCGCATAGCGAAACTGCATATTGCCGCGTAAACGCTTCCTTTTTTCATTGCTTGCGGAAGTAATAACCAACGCCCCACTTCGTCATAATATAATTGGGTTCTGCCGGATTGTTTTCCAGCTTTTCCCGCAAACGGCGAATATGCACATCCACCGTTCGAATATCGCTTCGGTATTCATAGGTCCAGATGGTATCGAGCAAGGCTTCCCGGGAATAGACTCGATTGGCATTGCGCATTAAAAACTCTATCACATCGAATTCCTTGGCGGTCAGATCCACCAATTCGCCGGAGCGATAGGCGTTTCTGCTGTCCGGATCCAGGCTGATATTGCCGATGGTTAAAAGCTTTTCGCTTTCCTTCGGTTCTGCGGCGCCACTGCGCCGGAGCAATGCGCGGATACGCGCCTTGAGTTCCAGGATATTAAAAGGCTTTGTAAGATAATCATCAGCACCGTTGTCAAAACCGATGAGCTTGTCCATATCCTCTGCCTTGGCGGTGAGCAAAATAATGGGCACGTTGGAGAAACTGCGAATTTTGGAGCAGGCAGTCAAGCCGTCCATCTCCGGCATCATCACATCGAGAATAATCAGATCCGGATTTTGAGATTGGGCAAGGGTGACAGCCTGTACACCGTTAGAGCCGGTAATGACCTCGTAGCCTTCATTCTGCAGATTGAAGCGAATGCCCTTTACCAACAATTCTTCGTCGTCAACAACCAAAATTTTCATGCTTAACCTCCTGTGGTGATTTGATCTAAAATCGCTTCCAGCCGTTTGGGGCCAATGCCCTCCACATTGGTCAGGTCGTTGACCGACTGAAAAGGTCCGTTGGCATTGCGGTAATCAATGATGCGCTGGGCATAGGTCTCACCGATTCCTTCCAAGGTCATTAGAGTTTGCAGGTCTGCGGTGTTAATGTTGATCTTCCTGCCCACAGTATTGATTGGAACGGTAGGCGCAGAGGGGGTTTTAGAGGTATGGCTGACAGCAGTGGTGGGAAAGATCTCAATATAAATATTGCCGCCGCTGCAGTTGCGTCCAAAATACATTCCAAAAAGAAAGGCGGAGATTACCAAACAGACACAAGCCAGAATAGAAGTCGGTGTTGTTTTCATCAGTTCATTTCCTCTTGCATTGACTAATAATCCAAAAGCTGATATAATTAACACAATTATTATACACGATTTTTTACTGCCGGACAAGTCCGGTGTTAAATATAGGGGTAGAATTATGAAAAAAATGCGGTTTTTATGTCTGATTACGGCAGTTTTTATGGCAATATCCGGTCTTTGCCTGAAAGTGTTGGGGACAGATATTGCAACAACACAGGGCTGTCATGGAGTGGATGCGGCCATGACCCTCAGTATGGAAGAGCAACTGACGGAAACAGCCAAAGCGATTGTGCTTTACGAACGCAACAGCGGCACGATGCTGTATACTTGGAATCCGGATGGAAGAATATATCCCACCAGTATGGTAAAGCTTATGACCGCCCTGGTGGCGCTGGAGAATGCGGATTTAGAGGAAGAGGTGACCGTCACCCGAAAGGTATTGGATCAGGTTCCCATAGGTACGGTAAGTGCAGAGCTCAAAGTCGGCGAGAAGATAACCATGCGGGATTTGCTTTACTGCATCATGGTGGAATCTGCCAATGATGCTTCCGTGGTGGTTGCCAATCACATTGCCGGCAGCGCGGAGGCATTTGTGGAGCTGATGAATGCCAAAGCGGCAGAGCTGGGATGCCGGGACACCCAGTACAGCAACGTACACGGTCTGCATGATGAGCAGACTTATACCACCGCGCGGGATATCTGCCGGATCACGGAGGCGGGTCTGCAAAATGAAACCTTCCGCACCATGTTCCGCACTGTGAAGTATACGGTTGCGCCTACCAACAAGTCGCCAGAAGGCAAAAATATCACCACCACCAATCACATGATGAACGAGAGAAATCTCCGATACTATGATCCTTTGGTCACTGGGGGTAAAACCGGTGCAACGGATGAAGGCGGAAGATGCCTGACCATGACGGCTGAAAAAGACGGCATGGAGCTTCTGTGTGTTCTCATGGGTGCGACACCCACAGTGGCAGAGGATGGAACACTGTCCGCCTTTGGAAGCTTCGAAGAAAGCAAAGTTCTGATGGATTATGCCTTTGATAATTTTGCATACCGTCAAGTGTTTTTCAGCGGACAGTCCCTTGCCCAGTATCCGGTGGCAAACGGCGCAAATGACGTTGTAACGCAGACAAACAGCACGATTTCCACAATCGTACCCCGGGAATTGGACGAATCCCAACTCAAATGGGTTTACCAACCTGCGGGAAACGGATTCACAGCCCCTGTATCCAAGGGTCAAAAGCTGGGTGCAGTGGAGGTTTGGTACGGGAATAAGTGCCTGGCACAGACAGATATGGTTGCCATGAATGCGGTGGAAGTGAAACAGGCGCCTGTGGTGCCGTCAAGGCCGGCAGGCGGATCCGGCGGCAGCTGGATGGTAGTTGTCTGGGTGCTGCTTGGTGCTGCGGTGCTGTTCTTTGGAGGCGTATTTGCTATCCGCACCGTGCGGATCATGCAATTCCGGCAGAGACAAAAACGCAGAAGGAGCCGCAGAAGATGATGGACTGGAGAGATTTGGAGCAGGCGTGCAGAGAGTGTAATCGCTGCGGTCTGTGCGCCACGAGAAAGAACGTTGTGTTCGGCGTGGGAAATCCAAAAACGGACGTGATGTTCGTGGGGGAAGGACCGGGCGAGCAGGAGGATCTGAAAGGGGAGCCCTTTGTCGGTCCTGCCGGACAGCTGCTGGATGACATGCTCAGCATTATTGATTTGGACAGAAAGAAAAATTGCTATATTGCCAATATTGTGAAATGCCGTCCGCCCCACAATCGGGATCCTTTGGAGATTGAGCAGGACGCCTGCGTGGAGTACTTATACAATCAAATTGAGCTGATACAGCCGAAGATTATTGTTTGTCTTGGCAGGATTGCCGCAATGCGATTGATTCGGGAGGATTACCGGATCACAAAGGAGCATGGGCAGTGGGTGGAAAAGGACGGCGTGTGGATGACTGCGATTTATCACCCTTCGGCACTGCTGCGGGATGTGACAAAGCGCCCGGAAACCTTTGAGGACCTGCTTTCCCTGCGGGATAAGATTCAAAAGCTGCATTGCAACGCTTGCGTATAAGAAAAAGAGTTGACAATTTTGCAGAAAACCGATATAATAAGCGGGCTTGCTAGTGTAGCACAGTCGGTAGTGCATCTCACTCGTAATGAGAAGGTCGCCTGTTCGAGTCAGGTCACTAGCTCCAAAAAAAGAGAACTGTTTTAACAGTTCTCTTTTTTTGTGTTTGTGTCCGCAAGGACACAACATCGTTTGCGGCAAATCCGCAAACGAGGTGGCTTCGCCAACAAAAATCCCGGAGATTTTCTTTTGTGTCTTGCATTACTCTATATGCAGTGCTATAATCCCAAATTAAGGTGGTATGTATGCAGATCTTTAGGCGCAAATCCAGCTATCTGATATTTCTGGTCTGGTTGGTTTATGCTACCTCGTATCTTGGAAAAGTGAATTACTCTGCCAATATTACCCAAATTGTGGATTTCTACAAGGTGAGCAAAGCGGATGCCGGTCTGGCACCGACGTTGTTCTTTTTCGCCTATGGTATCGGACAGGTGGTAAATGGGCTGTTTTGCAAGCGGTATAATATCAGGTTGGTTGTATTTGGGAGTTTACCTCAGCATTGCTCAACGGAATTATTGCAGTCAGCCCTCATTTTGGAATTGTAAAATGGCTTTGGCTGATCAACGGATTTTCCCTGTCTGTGCTGTGGCCATCGCTCATCAGACTTTGTTCCGAGTCCCTGGCAAAAAGAGATTTGACACGGTCAAGTATTGCGATCGGCACAACGGTTGCTTCTGGCACACTGGTGATTTATGGTTTGAGTGCGCTTTATGCCGTGTTCAATGTCTTTAAGCTTTCTTTTTATACGGCGGCTGCAGCGGATTTTGCTGTGGCAATGGTATGGCTGTTTACTTACGACAAAGCTGTAAGCGGTGCCAGACAGCTTAAAGCGCAGGAGTACACAGAAGCCATTCAAAGCAATGCCAAGGCACAAACGGTGGAGGAAATCGGCAATCTCCGTATGATTCGTACGCTCGTTGCATTCCTTTGTGTTTTTGCCGTAGGCATCAATCTGATAAAAGACGGATTGAATACATGGGTGCCCTCTGTTTTGAAGGAAGCATACGGACTACCGGCATCCATATCCATTTTGCTGACGTTGTGCTTGCCTATGATTGCAATTTGCGGCAACGCATTTGCATTGCGCGTTCACAAGAGGATACCGGACTATGTGTCTCAGTGTGCGGGAACCTTTGCAATAACCGGTTGCATTGTGATGGGAATCCTGTGGAGTTTGAATAGCAGGCAAGTGGCGGTCATGCTGGGAGGATTGGCACTATCCAGCCTGTTGGTTTCCAGCCTCAACAGTCTGGTAACCAGTATTTTCCCAATGTTTATGCGTAATTTTGTCAACTCGGGAATGATGGCCGGCGTGATCAACGGCTTCTGTTATCTGGGAAGCACCATCAGTTCTTACGGTTTGGGCTTCATAGCAGACAGGAAGGGTTGGTCCGCTGTTTTCTGGACATTGCTGGCTTTCTGTGTCCTTGCCTGTGTGCTTTGGGGTGTGTACATGATTATCAGAAGAACATCTTCCCGCTTGCAAAAAAACGGACTTGTGACGCAATAGATACAAAAAGCATCCGGTTACCGGATGCTTTTTATTGCTTATTGGCAGAAAATGTGATATACTAAACTGCTATGTAAAGCTTAGGAGCGAAGAATTATGAAACAAAATGAAAAATTAACCCATGAATATTTTATGAGTCTGGCGGTGGAAGAAGCCCGAAAGGGAATCCGTGCGGGACATGGCGGCCCCTTTGGGTCTGTCATTGTTCGGGACGGAAAGGTGATTGCCAGCGGTCATAATATGGTGGTGGCCAATAACGATCCCACCTGCCACGGGGAGGTGTCCGCCATCCGCAATGCCTGCCGGGAGTTGGGAACCTTTGATTTGAGTGGCTGTGATATTTACACCACCGGAGAACCCTGCCCCATGTGTCTGGGCGCCTGCCTGTGGGCCAATTTGGGACGTATTTACTACGGGGGCACCAGCTTGGACATTGATGCCATCGGCTTTCGGGACAACGTCTTTTATCAACATTTAAACAATAAGCAGGACATTTTGGAGCAAACCGGCAGGGAGCTCTGCCTGGAATTATTCGAGGAATATCAAAGTATTCAGGATAAAACTGTGTATTAAGGGGATGCTTCGTTGAAAACACTATTTCGTTTACTGAAAGGCTACGGC
Organism: Oscillospiraceae bacterium; assembly: GCA_015067635.1. GTDB lineage: Bacteria > Bacillota > Clostridia > Oscillospirales > Oscillospiraceae > Faecousia. Next base: position 74,895 of record SVMA01000002.1, read on the forward strand.
AAAGAGGCTGTTCTGGCACCGCTTTTCAAGATGCTGGAAGCAACCTTTGAACTGCTGATTCCTTTGGTCGTGGCGGCGATTATTGATAACGGCATTGGCAACCGGGACCAGGGATATATTGTAAGAATGTGCCTTGTGATGGTTGCGCTGGGAATTGTGGGACTGGTGTGTTCCGTGGTTGCTCAATACTATGCTGCCCGGGCGGCAGTGGGAGTTGCAGCGAAGCTGCGTCATCGTCTTATGGCACATATTTTGGGCCTGCGTTACAGTCAAATGGACGCCCTTGGAACTTCTACCATGATCACGCGGATGACGTCCGATGTAAACCAGGTTCAAAACGGTGTCAATCTGGCGTTGCGTCTGTTGCTGCGCTCACCCTTTGTTGTATTTGGTGCAATGGTTATGGCCTTTACCATTGATTTTCAGGGGGCGTTGGTGTTTGCCGAGGTGATTCCACTGCTGTGTGTGGTGGTATTTGGGATCATGCTGATTACCATGCCCATGTACCGCAAGGTGCAGGAGGGCTTGGACAGTGTTACTGCGGCCACACGGCAGAATTTGTCGGGAGTGCGGGTCATTCGCGCATTCCGCAAGGAAGCGGAAGAAACAGAGTCCTTTGCAGAAAATACCTGGGTGCTGACACGGCGTCAGCGAATGGCGGGACGGATTTCCGGTTTGATGAATCCAATTACCTTCGTGGTGATCAACCTGGCGGTGGTTGCACTGATACAGGTCGGTGGCGTGAAGGTATACAGCGGCGTCCTGACGCAGGGTTTGGTGATTGCACTTTACAACTATATGTCCCAAATTTTGGTGGAGCTCATCAAAATGGCAAACCTCATTATTACCATGACCAAAGCGGCTGCGGGTGCCAGGAGGATTGAAGCTATGCTGGAAATCCGGTGTGAGACATTTGATGGCGGAAGACAGACGGAGTGCACCGGTCGGGTGGAATTTCGGGACGTATCGGCAACCTACGAGGGCGCTTCCGAGGCATCTCTGGAGCATATCAGCTTCACTGCCATGCCGGGGCAGACAGTGGGAATTATCGGTGGCACCGGTTCCGGCAAAACCACATTGATTCAGTTGATTCCCAACCTGTATCCGGCATCCGCCGGTGCGGTATTGCTGGATGGAATAGACGTGCAGGCGTGGAATCAAAAGGCTCTGCGCGGACAGATCGGGGTCGTTCCCCAAAAGGCGGAGCTGTTCCGGGGAACCATCCGCGATAATCTGTTGTGGGGCAGAGAGGATGCTACGGATGAAGAGCTGTGGCAGGCGTTGGAAACTGCCCAGGCAGCACAGTTTGTAAAGGATAAGGCAGGCGGTCTGGATGAGCCGGTGACCCAAGGCGGGGGAAATTTCTCCGGAGGACAGCGGCAACGTCTGACCATCGCCCGTGCATTGGTTCGGAAGCCGGCGGTACTGATTTTGGACGACAGTGCTTCTGCGCTGGACTACGCAACGGATGCGGCTCTGCGCGCGTCAATCCACAATATGGAAAATCCGCCTACTACCTTTATCGTGTCCCAGCGGGCAGCATCCGTGCGCCATGCCGACAGCATTTTGGTGTTGGAGGACGGTCTGCTGGTGGGACAGGGAAGTCACGAGCAGTTGCTGAAAAGCTGTGCAGTTTATCAGGAAATATACTATTCCCAATTTCCGGGGGAGGTGGTGCACCATGAAGGATAAGCGCCAAATTATTGGACAGGTGCTGCACCGGATGCGCCGATATATCCCTGCGGTAGCGGGCTCTTTGCTCATGGCGGCTGTCTACGTGGCCGCGAGCCTATACATCCCCATTTTGGTGGGACGCGCCATAGACTGTATCATTGAACAGGGGAAGGTTGATTTTGCTGCGATGGCAGGATATCTGCTTCGCATTGCCCTTTGTGCCGGCATAGGAGCCTTTGCCCATTGGCTGATGACGCAGATCAACAACCGCATTACCTACGGTGTCAGCAGGGACATACGAAATGAGGCGTTTTGCCGTTTACAGGTACTGCCCCTGGGATATCTGGACAGTCATCCTCAGGGAGATACGGTCAGCCGGGTGATTGCGGATGTGGATACCTTTGCAGACGGACTTTTGATGGGCTTTACCCAGTTGTTTACCGGTGTACTGACCATTGCAGGCACATTGGTATTTATGCTGACGATCAACTGGAAAATTGCCTTGGTGGTAGTTGTGCTAACACCACTATCTTTGGTGGTAGCCACATTTATCGCCGGCAGAACACATTCCATGTTCATGCTTCAGGTAAAAATACGCGGAGAACAGACAGCGATGATCGATGAAACGATCGGTCAATTGAAGGTTGTGCAGGCTTTCGGACATGAAAAGGAAGCCCTGGAGCAATTTGACAAAGTCAACGGGGAACTGGAAAAAGCGTCTCTCAGAGCGATATTTTTCTCCAGCCTGACCAATCCGACCACCAGATTTGTATATGCAATGGTTTATGCCGGTGTGGGTTTGGTCGGAGCAATGACGGCCATTTCCGGTGGTATTTCCATCGGTCACCTGACCAGCCTTTTGAACTATACGAACCAGTATACCAAGCCCTTCAATGAGATATCCGGCGTGGTGGCAGAGTTGCAAAATGCACTTGCCTGTGCCCAAAGGGTCTTTGAACTGATCGAAGCACCTGCACAAAGTCCGGAGCCGGAACATTCCCAAATGCCGCAGAAAATCCTGGGCGCGGTGGAAATTCAAAATCTGGAGTTTTCCTATGTGCCGGAAAAACCGTTGATTACGGACTTTAATCTTTCGGTTCGACCGGGACAGAGAATTGCGATCGTAGGTCCCACAGGCTGCGGAAAAACAACCTTTATCAATCTGCTGATGCGGTTTTACGAGCCGCTGAACGGAGAGATCCGGTTGGATGGCGTGGATACGGCAGATATGCATAGGGGACAACTGCGCAGCTGTATTGGCATGGTACTGCAGGATACCTGGCTGAAAGCCGGAACAGTTCGGGAGAATATCGCCATGGGCAAGCCGGATGCCACAGAGGAAGAGGTGGTAGAGGCAGCGAAGAGAGCCCATGCCCATAGCTTTATCAAGCGCTTACCCAAGGGGTACGATACGCTGATCGGTGAATCCGGGGGCAATCTGTCTCAGGGACAGAAACAGCTGCTGTGTATTGCCCGGGTGATGCTGTGCCTGCCGCCGATGCTGATATTGGATGAGGCAACATCCTCCATTGATACCCGTACCGAAATCAAGATTCAAAAAGCATTCCAGTCTATGATGGAAGGGCGGACCTCATTTGTGGTGGCGCACCGGTTATCTACCGTTCAGGAAGCGGATGTGATTTTGGTTATGCGGGACGGAAAAATTGTGGAGCAGGGAAGTCACAGTGAGCTTTTGAAGAAAAACGGATTCTATGCGGAATTGTATCAGAGCCAGTTTGCGCTGGTATAAGAAAAACGGGGCAAATTGCCCCGTTTTGCGCAAATTGGGGGTTGACAAAATTGATGGGATGTAGTATTATATGCAAGCTGATTGCAAAACTTGGAGAAGTCGCGTAGCTGGCCGAGCGCGCACGATTGGAAATCGTGTATACCCCAAAAGGGTATCGAGGGTTCAAATCCCTCCTTCTCCGCCAAACAAAAACACCACCCAACGGGTGGTGTTTTTGTTTGGCATGGTATTTAGAAGGAGGGATTTGAAAGGCCGTGAAGAAAACTGTCCGGTGGACAGTTTTTAGGCCGTGGGAAAATCCCATGGAAGGCGGAGCGCAGTCTGCAGGACTGTGAAACGGCTTCCATAAACCGCCAAAGGCCACCACCCAACGGGTGGTGTTTTTGTTTGGCATGGTATTTAGAAGGAGGGATTTGAAAGGCCGTGAAGAAAACTGTCCGGTGGACAGTTTTTAGGCCGTGGGAAAATCCTAAGGAGGGATTTTTGACCCGGTACGGACACCGACCGTGCAGCATACTTTCCATAAAACAGATTATTCTTGCTTTTTTGGGGCGTTCTGCTATAATAGAAGACAACGCTGCATTGTGTTGGTCATACCGAATGGCAGCCAAGATCTGATTTAAAGCCCTGCCGTTTGGCGGGGCTTTTGCACATAAAGGAGGACATTATGGCACATTTTGTGGAATTTGAAAATGTCAGCAAGGTTTATACGATGGGAGAAGTGAAGATCAATGCACTGCATGGGACTTCCTTTCAGATAGAAAAAGGTGAAATTTGCGTCATTGTAGGACCTTCCGGTGCCGGCAAGACAACGCTTCTGAATATTCTGGGCGGAATGGACAGCTTGACAGACGGCAAGGTCACGGTGGACGGAATGGATATCTCTGCCTATTCCGAACGGGAGCTAACCGATTATCGACGTTATGATGTGGGCTTCGTTTTTCAGTTTTACAATCTGATACAGAATCTGACTGCCTTGGAAAACGTGGAAATGGCCACACAGATCTGCAAAAAACCGCTGGATCCCATGGATATGCTGGAGCAGGTGGGTTTACAGGAGCGTTCCTTGAATTTCCCCTCACAGCTTTCCGGCGGTGAGCAGCAGCGCGTTTCCATCGCACGGGCTCTGGCCAAGAATCCCAAGCTGCTTTTGTGCGATGAGCCCACAGGTGCGCTGGACTACGTCACCGGAAAACAGATATTAAAGCTCTTGCAGGATACCTCCCGGAAAACAGGCATGACAGTGGTGATTATTACCCACAACAGCGCACTGACTGCCATGGCAGACCGGGTGATCCGTGTCAAGAACGGCACAGTTGTGGAGCAGTACAAGAACGACCAAATCGTTCCCGTGGAAGAAATCGAGTGGTAAACATGCTAAGAAAATCAATTTTTCGTACAATTAAAAAGTCATTGGGCCGTTATCTGGCGATTTTTTCCATCATCGCCTTGGGTGTGGGCTTTTTTGCGGGACTTCGTGTCACGGAGACCTCCATGCTGGCCACAGCGGATCGGTATCTGAACGAAAAAAAGCTGTATGACTACCGACTTATCAGCACATTGGGCCTGACCCAGGGGGATGTGGATGCGTTTCGGGAGCTTTCCGGCATTGAAGGTGTCTACGGCTCCGTAAGCGCGGATGTGATCGTCAAGCAAGAGGATGGCTCGGATGCGGTTCTGCACGGGCATACTTTGCTGGAGGGCATCAACGGCCTGGATATTTTGCAGGGCCGAATGCCGGAAAAACCCAACGAGTGTTTGATGGATGTGCTCTATGTTACAGAGGATGTATTAGGCACTGCCATCCGGCTTTCAGAAAACAACTCGGAAGAAACCTTTGACACCTTTGCCTATGAGGAATATACCGTTGTGGGCTTGGTAAATGCCTCGGAGTATATCAACTTTCAGCGAGGCACGACGGCCTTGTCCAGCGGCAGGGTAGTCGGCTATACCTATCTCCTGCCGGAGGGCTTTTCAACGGATTGTTTTACGGAGATTTTCCTGCGTCTGCCGGGGGAATTTGAACTGTATTCTCCGGAATATGAGCAGGCAACAGAGAATGTGCGTGATGCTGTGGAGAGCATGCTGGAGCAGCGTGCAGATCTGCGCTTTCAGGGAATATATGACGATGCTATGGCAGAGATCAACGACGCCATAGCGACTCTGGATGAGAAAAAGGCGGAGCTGGCAGACGGTCAAAAAGAAATTGACGATGGCTGGGTAACTCTGCAGGAGAAGAAAGCAGAGCTGGCGGACGGTCAAAAGGAGATCGACGACGGCTGGGTAAAGTATCGTAAGGAACGCGCAGAAGCGGAAGCCAAGCTGAAGGACAGCAAGGCAATGCTGGACAGCAGCCGGGAGGAACTGGATAAAGGCTGGGAAGCCATTGCAGAGGCGAAGAAGGGACCTTATGCAAGCATTCCTCAGGTACAGGCGCAGATCGCCGCACAGGAGGCCTTGCTTCAGCAGGGAGAGGCAGAATATCTTGCCGGGCTTGCCGCTTATGAAAAAGGTGTGGAAGATGCTGCAGCGGGATTCGCAGCGGCTGAAAAGGAATTGAAGGATGCGCAGAAGCAAATAGATGAGGCGAAACCGGAGCTGGAAAAGGCGGAGAAAGATCTGGCGGATGCGCAGAAGAAGATCGAAGAAGCAAAACCGGAAATTGAAAAAGCAGAAAAAGAAATTGCGGATGCACAGAAGGAAATCCAGGAGCTGGAAGAGCCTGTTGTCTATGCGCTGGACCGTACCGCAAATTTCGGTTACGCCAGTTTTGAAAGTGATATTGGCATTGTGTCCGGTGTGGCACGGGTTTTCCCGGTATTTTTCTTCCTGGTTGCGGCCTTGGTGTGTATTACCACCATGACCCGTATGGTAGGGGAGCAGCGCACCCAAAACGGTGTTTTAAAGGCAATGGGCTATGGCAATTTTGCGGTGGCTTCTCAATACCTTATCTACGCAGGCAGTGCTTCCGTTTTGGGATGTGTTTTTGGTTTTATGCTGGGTTCCAAGTTTTTGCCGGATATCATGTGGGAAGTATACCATATCATGTACGCCATTGACCGTCCGGCGGAATTTGTATTGGACTGGCAGCTGCTTGGACTGTGCGGAGTGCTTTATTTGGCATGTATGCTGGGCGTGACTTATTTTGTGTGCCGGAAGGATCTCAGCAGCAGTGCTGCGGCATTGATGCGTCCGGAAGCACCCAACGCCGGAAAGCGGATACTCCTGGAACGGATCGGATTCCTCTGGAAGCCGCTGAAATTCCTGCACAAGGTATCCATCCGGAACATTCTGCGGTATAAGAAACGGATGTTCATGATGATCATCGGCATTGGCGGCTCTTTTGCGCTGCTGCTTACGGGCTTTGGCGTACGGGATACCATTCAGCCGATTTTGGATCACCAGTATGGAGAAATTACCCTCTACCATGCCACGGCGAGCTTTTTGCATGAGCCAACGCAGGAAGAACGCGATGAATTTTTGCGTGAAATGAAGGATTTGTCCTCGGAAATAGCATTGGCCTCTTCCGGAAGCTTCGACATCGTTCTGGAAACGGGTACGGAAGCTGTGGAGTTTGTTGCCTATGAAGAGGGAATGGCAAATCTTGTCAAACTGCACTGGGGCGGCAATGCGGTTGCATGGCCGGGTGCCGGAGAAGTTGTGATAAACAACGGCGTTGCAGAAAAACTGAAGCTGTCGGTGGGGGATACGATTCAACTCCGAAGCCACGATTTTCAGGAGATGTCCGTGAAGGTTTCCGGAATCTATGAAAATTATATTGGAGATGTGCTCTATCTGTCGGCAGATACCTATGCATCCGGCTTTGGCAAAGAGGCAGAAATCAATACAGCCTATTTCCGGTACGCTGAAGGAGTGGATGCTCACCGGGCAGGTGCAGAGATCCTGGGAATGGAAAATGTTGCCGCAGTAACTATCATCGGTGATATGAAGGACATGGTGGACAGTATGCTCGACAGTCTGGACCTGATTATCCTGATCGTTATCTTCTGTGCCGGTGCGCTTGCGTTTATCGTGCTGTATAACTTGACGAACATTACCATCACGGAACGCACAAGAGAAATTGCAACCCTGAAGGTGTTGGGCTTCCGCGGCAAGGAACAGAGATCCTATGTATTTCGGGAGAACATTATTCTTACCGTCATAAGCTCGGTTTGCGGCATTCCCATGGGAATTGCACTGCTGCAGTTTGCCATGGAACAAATCAAGGTGGACGGGTTTTATTTTGGCTGCCGCCTTGCGCCTATGAGCTATGTATGGGCCTTCGTGATGACAATGCTCTTTACCATGATTGTGGATTTGGCTTTGATTCCCAAAATTAAGCATATTAACATGGCAGAGGCAATGAAGGCGATTGAATAGGGAGGGGAGAAAATGAAAAAACGACTGTTTTTATTCCCGATACCCATTCTTGCAGTGGTACTGGAATTACTGCCCGGCAGTGTGATTATGAAATTTGCCACTGCGCCCGGCGCGCCGTTTTTGCAATACTGCTCTTACTTTGATATGCTGCCTGTGGGCTATGCCAATTTTGGACCAATGCTGACAGGGTGCCTGACAGTTGTGTTGATTCTGTTGGCGGAAATTTTTCTGTTTGTCGGTGGCAGGAAGCTGCAAAAGGCGATTTTTATCCTATCTGTTGTGGCGGCCGGTGCTTCCGTGTTGCCGTTGCTGCTGAGCTTTTCACCTATTGGCGGCGTGATCTCCCTGCTGTTAATTGGAGAAGCGGTGCTGTCTGGCATCCGAAAATAGAACCTTTTCGGGAAAGAGTTCCGAAAAAAGAGAGTTTTTTGAAAAATAATGCTTGATTTTTCAATTTTACCGTGATATAATACCCAAGTCTGAAATCAAGGTGAGTCCTCTGCGGGCCAAAATGCGCCGTAAGAACGCCTAATATTTAAGGAGGACAAAATTATGGATTTGGTAAAGGCTCTGTCTAGCCAGTACATGAAGGAGCAGCTGCCTGAGGTTCAGGTCGGTGACACCGTTCGTGTGCATGTGCGCATCAAGGAAGGCTCCCGCGAGCGTATCCAGGTGTTTGAAGGCACCGTGATTGCCCGGAAGCATGGTGGTATCGGTGAGACCATCACTGTCCGTCGTATCAGCTACGGCATTGGCTGTGAGAAGGTGTTTCCTCTCCATTCCCCCAATGTTGCAATGATCGAAACCGTCCGTCATGGTAAGGTTCGTCGTGCAAAGCTGTACTATCTCCGGGATCGTATGGGCAAGGCTGCCAAGATCAAAGAGAAGGTTTAACAGAAAAATCAGAAAAAAAGAGGGCTTGCCCTCTTTTTTTTTGTTGCCTTTTGGTTTATAATGGTAACAGAGTATACGCAAATGGGAAAAACCGTTTGTTGAAATAAATGGGAGTGAGTTTTTTGGACAATCAGGAACGGACTGAGAAATACGCTGAGGAACTAACCTTGGATGATATTTTGAACGAGGACCTTTACGATATTTTGTATAAACAGCCGGAGGAACCGGAGGCGGAGAAGCCGAAACCGACTCCGACGAGAAAAGCCAAGCAAAAAAACCGGGAGGAAAAGCGTGGCTGGCAGAGTACGTTGCTGACGTATCTGCATGACCTGGTCTATTTGCTGGCGGGACTGATTTTGGTCTTTTTGCTTTTGTTCCGGGTGGTTGTAGTATCCGGATCGTCTATGAATGACACGTTGCTGGAGGGAGATTACCTTCTGCTGCTGGGCAATACCTTCTATCAGAATCCGCAGTACGGTGACGTAATTGTGGTGAGCAAGGAAGGCTTTCGGGACGGTGAGCCCATTGTCAAGCGCGTTATTGCAACCGAAGGGCAATGGATCGGAATTGATTTTGAAATGGGCATTGTCTATGTAGGAGACACCAAGGATACCCTGAAGCCGTTGGAAGAAGGCTATACCCTTACACCGACGTTAAGACCGGAGGATTTTGGAGAACACACACCGGAAAATCCGTTGGAGGTTTCTCAGGGATGTCTGTTCGTAATGGGAGATAACAGAGAAGTTTCCCAGGATAGTCGGGATGACAGCATCGGGTTGGTAGATAAACGGGAAGTCTTGGGCAAGGTATTCTTCCTGTTCTATCCGGGTGTCGACAATAATACGCAGGAAAAGAATTTTGACCGAATCGGAGTGGTGAACTGATGGATGCGCAGCAAATGAATATTCAGTGGTATCCCGGTCACATGACCAAAACCCGCCGGCAAATCGAGGCGGATTTGAAGCAGGTGGATGCAGTCTGTGAAATTGTAGATGCCCGAATTCCGTTTGCCAGCCGAAATCCGGATATTGACGATATTTGCGGGGACAAGCCCCGTATCGTAGTTCTCAACCGTATGGATTTGGCAGATCCGGAAGCAACCCGTCGCTGGGTCGCTTATTTCAAAAGCAAAGGCATGGCGGCAGTACCGACAGATTGCAAGAGCCGTCGCGGGATCAGCGATTTCCAGCCGGCAGTACGCTCTGTGCTAAAGGAGAAAATTGAACGCAATGCTGCCCGGGGAATGAATCGCCCGTTGCGGGTGATGGTGGTAGGAATCCCCAATGTGGGGAAATCCACCCTGATTAATCAGATCTCCGGCCGAAAGGGTGCAAAGGCAGAGAACCGTCCGGGAGTTACCCGCGGAAAACAGTGGGTGACGGTGGACAGCGGTCTGCTGCTGCTGGATACCCCCGGTATTTTGTGGCCGAAATTTGAGGATCCGGAGGTTGGCATGATGCTGGCCTATACCGGGGCAGTCAAGGATGGCATTTTAGATGTGGAGGAGCTTGCATGTCACCTGATCGGTGTACTGCATCAGCGCTATCCGCAGGCACTTAAGGACCGCTACGGTCTGGAAGCAGAGCAGGGGACACCCAGCTACGAGCTTTTGGAAATGGCGGGACGGAAACGGGGCTATCTGATTTCCGGTGGTGAAATCAATACAGAGAGAATGGCGAAGGTGCTGTTGGATGAGTACCGCAGCGGCAAGCTGGGGCGGATTACCTTTGAAGAGCCCGTGGAGGATAGTAATGGCTGAGAAAAATATGTGGGAAATTGAAGATGCGCTGCTCCAAAAGGGCGTGGGTGTGATTTGCGGCGTGGACGAGGCGGGGCGTGGTCCTTTGGCAGGTCCTGTTTACGCAGCGGCGGTGATTTTGCCGGCGCATCTGGAAATACCGGGTCTGGACGACAGCAAGAAGCTGACAGATAAACGCCGTCGGGAACTGATGCCCATCATAAAGGAGCAGGCGGTTGCCTATGGTATCGGCTTTGCTACGGAAAAGGAAATTGATGAAATCAATATTCTGCAGGCAACCTTCCTGGCTATGGAGCGAGCCATTTCCCAGCTGGAAGGGAAGGCGGAGTTTGCCCTCATTGACGGAAATCGGGAAAAAGATTTCGGTCTGCCTGTGATGACGGTGGTAAAAGGCGACAGCCGCAGTGCCAATATTGCGGCCGCATCGGTTTTGGCAAAGGTCAGCCGGGATGATTATATGGAGGAAATGGCGAAGCAGTATCCGCAATACGGCTTTGAAATCCACAAAGGCTACGGCACCAAGGCGCATTACGATGCTCTGCGTACTTACGGACACTGCGATTTGCATCGAGTGACCTTCCTGAAGAAATTTTATGGCGACAAGTAAGCTAAGCGGAGCCTGGGGTGAGGCGCTTGCGGCAGAGTATCTGCGCAAAAAGCATTATAAGTTGGTTGCGGTAGGATACCGCTGTCGGTTTGGAGAAATTGACCTCATCGTACAGGATAAAAAATTCCTGGTCTTTGTAGAGGTGAAGCTGCGCAAGAGTGAGAATTTTGCTGCGGCACGGGAGTATGTAAACCGCGGGAAACAGGATCGGATCCGAATGACCGCATCCATGTATTTGTCCCAGAAGCCCACCCGTTTGCAGCCGCGTTTCGATGTGGTGGAGATCTATGCACCCCAGGGCACATTGACGGAAACACCTGAAATTATACACTTGGAGGACGCGTTTCAATGAATTTTCCGGTTTTTGATCTACACTGCGATACCGCCTTGGCGCTGTTGGGGGAGGATCTGTGCCGCGCCGGTTCCCTGCGCAAAAATGAGGGACACATTGATTTGGAGCGTGCCAAAACTCTGCCGGGCTATGCCCAATGCTTTGCCTGCTTTACAACCACATGGGAAAAGCTGCCTGAGGGGACGACAGTCGATCAGCTTTTTGAACGGGAAATGGTAACGGTTTTGCGGGAAGTGGAGCGAAATCAGGAGCTCATTTCCCTGACCTATTCTCCCTGCGAAATTCAGGAAAACCTAAAAAATGGAAAAATGTCCGCCATATTGACCATTGAAGGACCTGCCGGATTTGGATTTGATCCGGCACTTCTGGAGGATTTGTATAAAATCGGCTTCCGGATCACCACATTGGGCTGGAACGAGAAGAATGTGCTTTGCGGTTCTCATAAAACCGGCGGCGGATTGACGGAGCTGGGTCGGGAATATGTGTTTGAGGCTCAGCGGCTGGGGATGCTCATTGATGTGAGCCATATCAGTGATGAAGCTTTTTGGGACATCATGGACATCACCAACGGGCCGGTTATTGCCAGCCATTCTAATGCCAGAGCCGTATGCGATAACAGCCGCAATCTGACGGATGAAATGTTCCGGGCAATTTGCCAAACCGGTGGTGTGGCGGGACTGAATCTATATACGGAGTTTTTGGGAGAAAACCCGACCTTGGATACAGCTTGCGACCATATTCTCCATTGGATGGAGCTGGAGGGTGCAAAGCATATTGCTCTGGGTGGAGATCTGGACGGGTGTGAAGCTTTGCCGAAGGGCTTTGCAGGGATTCAGGATTATCCCAAGCTGGCGGAATGCTTGTTGGCCAGAGGCTTGCAGGAATCGGAAGTATACGATATTTTCTGGAATAATGGGTTAGGAGTGTTTGAAAAATGCTGTATGTGACAACACGTGACAAATTTGATACCTATACCGTTCATCGTGCCAACCAATCCGATCGGGGGCCGGACGGGGGACTGTATTTGCCATTCCGTTTGCCCATACTGGGAAAAGAGGAACTGCTTGCTCTGAAGGAGCAGACGCTCTGCCAAAGTGTTGCGCAGATACTGAATCTGTTTTTCGGAACCCAATTAACGGCGTGGGATGTGGAACTGGCAGGAGGTAAGAATCCTGTCAAGTTGGTACCTATGAGCCATCGCATTTTGCTGGCGGAAACCTGGCACAATCATGACCTGGATTTTGCACAGATGGAGTGTCGGTTGGCCGGCCGTATTTGCGGCAAAGAAGACGGTGCACAAAAACCGACCTCGTGGCTGGATATTGCCATTCGTATTGCAGTTTTGTTTGGCATTTATGGGGAATTGCTGGCGGCAGAAGCGGTCCGTCCCGAGGGCGTGGTGGATATTGCGGTTGCTTCCGGTGATTTTGTGGCGCCTATGGCAGTGTGGTATGCCCGGGAAATGGGTCTGCCGGCGGGGAATATTATCTGCAGTCATGGTGATTCCTCTGTCTGGGACCTGATCCATCACGGACAGGTGCGCACGGATAACGGCATGCCGGAGAATCTGGAGCGTTTGGTAAGCGGAACCTTGGGCGTGGAGGAGAATCTGCGCTACTGCGAGACCTGTGAGAAAAAGAGAACCTACTCTTTGAAGCCGGAGGGCTTGGAATCGCTGAAAAAAGGAATGTATGCCGCAGTGATCAGTGAAGATCGGGTGCAAAGCTTGATTCCCAGCGTGTATCGCATGGCGGGCTATTTTATGGGACCGCAAACGGCAATGGCCTACGGCGGCCTGCAGGATTATCGCGCCAAGACGGGGGAAAACCGACTGGCCTTGGTGATGTCCGACCGCTGTCCGGCGATGGATGGAAAGCAGATTGCAAATGCCGTTGAAATGACAGAGCAGGAATTGCGAGAAAAATTGGGAGTGTGAAAAAATGGCACTTTACGCCATTGGTGACTTACATTTATGCCTTGGTGCGCCAAAGCCGATGGATATTTTCGGCGGCGCCTGGGTGGGATATATGGAAAAGCTGCAGCAGGGAATGGCCGTGGTGAAACCGGAGGATACCCTGGTTTTGATGGGGGACTTGAGCTGGGCGCTGGCGCTATCTGATGCAAAAGCGGATTTTGCCTGGATGAATGAGATTCCAGGACGAAAAATCATCCTGAAGGGTAACCACGATTACTGGTGGAGTACGGTAAAGAAGTTTCAGGTGTTTTGTTCGGAAAACGGCTTTAAAAATTTCCACATGCTTCACAACAACCATTTTGAGTACGAAGGTATGGCTATTTGCGGTACCCGCGGTTGGTTCTTTGAAGAGGAACGCAGTGGTCAGCACGATGAAAAAGTATTCAAGCGGGAGCTTTTGCGATTGGAAGCATCCCTGCAATCCGCGGGAGATTTGCCGAAAACGGTATTTCTTCATTATCCGCCCAGATATAAAGGCTACCAGTGCCCGGAGATTCTGGAACTGCTGAAGAAATACGAGGTGCGAACCTGTTTTTATGGACATCTTCATGGCGCCAGCCACGGTCTTGCACAAGAAGGCGTGTGGGATGGAATCACATTCCGGCTTCTGTCTGCAGACAAATTAAACTTCCAGCCTTATTGCATAAAATAAGACCTGCTGCGGTGCAGCAGGTCTAAAATTTTGAAATTACAGCTTATCGCCTACCAGAGACAGTGCGGCCTCATCTGCCACCAACACAAAATCGGGATGTAACTGCATAATGGAAGCAGGCATCTGAGGAGTAACAGGTCCGCAGAACGCATCATAAACTGCCTGTGCCTTATTGGCACCGGTGGCAATCATGACGACGCGCCGTGCCTGCATGATATCCAGCATACCCATGGTATACGCCTGACGGGGGACCATACTCTCGTTTTCAAAGAAGCGGGAGTTCGCGGCAATGGTGGATGCGGTCAGATCCACACGATGTGTGCCGGTAACAAATTCAACAGTGGGCTCGTTAAAGCCGATATGACCGTTGGCACCGATACCCAACAACTGCAGATCCACGCCGCCCAGATCACGAATCACCTTGTCGTATCGGGCACATTCCTTGGCATCGTCCATTTCCAGGCCGTTGGGGAGATTGGTGTTGCTGGGATCAATGTTAATATGGTCGAAGAAGTTATGATGCATGAAATAAGAATAGCTTTGATCGTGGTCAGCAGAAAGACCCACATACTCGTCAAGGTTGACGGTTTTGGTCTTGGAGAAGTCCACGTCGCCTCTTTCGCACCATTTGATCAGCTGGCTGTAAGCACCCAATGGACTGCTGCCGGTTGCCAGACCCAAAACACAGTCGGGTTTCAGAATTACCTGTGCGGAAATAATATTTGCCACCTTGCGGCTGGCATCCTGATAATCTTTTGCACGAATCAAACGCATACTAAGCACTCCTTTGGTGTTGATTTGTTTTTATACTAGCATTTTAATTCCTTTTTGTACAGTAAATTGACGAAATACAGTTCATTTAGATAAAAACAAAATGCATTTTACCACCAATATAAACTGGCATTAAAAATAACGTATAATTTGGCACTATATTTATTGCCAGATTATGCTATAATGCTATTACATAAAAGGAGGGGGATTTCATGAAATTCGAAAAAGCAATTCCCGGAGCAATCGGAACCGGCGTGGGCATCGTGGGTGCTGTGATTACCCGCCATTTTGCAATTGCGGCGAATGCAGGCAACGTGGCGAAAATACTGTATGCCTTATCGCTGATTTGTGTAATTCTTGGCATTATCGGCGTGGTAATCCCGTTTCTTCCCAAGCGGGAGAAGGTTTCCACCAAGACGCTGGTGTTGGCATCCATGTTTGCCGCACTTTGCTATATCGGTTTCACCTTCTTTAAAATTGATATCCCGGTAGGCACCGAGAAGACTGCATTTCATTTGGGCAATGTTTTTTGCGTGCTGGCGGCATTGCTGTTGGGCGGACTTTGGGGTGGAATGGCCGGAGCAGTAGGCATGACCATTGCAGATTTGACGACGGCCTATGTTACCTCTGCACCGAAAACCTTTTTGCTGAAACTGTGCATTGGACTGATTGTGGGCTGGGTTGCTCACAAGATATTCAAGATCAGCCGCAAGGCTGACAGAAAGATTCCTCTGCCTGTGGCAGCGGCGGTGAGCTGTTCTGCGGGTATGCTATTTAATGTGGTTGCAGATCCCATAGTCGGTTATTTCTACAAAACCTGTATTATGGGTGTTCCCCAGGATGCGGCGTTAATTTGGATGAAGATCGGTGCACTTACAACACTGGTCAATGCTGTGATCGCGGTTGCCGCGGCAACACTTCTCTATCTGGCGCTGCGTTCGGCACTGGAACGGGATAAATTGGTAAAGGACGCATAATGCTTTCAAAAAATCCGCCCAAGCGGGCGGATTTTTTTGTAAAGTGCTTGACAAGGCGCGGTAATTTACTATACTGATAGCAGAACTTTTAAGAACGGAGAGCAATGACATATATTTTTGATTTTGACGGAACCCTGGTGGATTCCATGCCCGTTTTTGGGACAACCATGATTCGGATTTTTGAGGAGAATAACCTGCCTCTGCCGGAGAATTTTATCAAAATTATCACGCCCCTGGGCTATAAGGGAACCGCAGAATATGCCATCAAGCAGGGCATCCAAATGCGTGCAGAGGAATTTGTGGAAAAGGCATTGGAATATAATACCTTTGAGTATCATCACAATATCCCCTTAAAAGAGCATGTCCGGGAAAAGCTGCAGCTGCTGAAAGCAAACGGGCACAGCCTGAATGTTTTGACAGCCAGCCCCCACTTTGTGTTGGATGCATGCCTGGAAAGATTGGGCGTTGCCAGACTGTTTGACAACATCTGGAGCTGTGAGGATTTCCATCGGACGAAGGCAGAGGTGGAGATATATCGGGAAGCGGCACAGAAACTGGGAAAAGCAGTGGAAGAATGTATCTTCGTAGATGATAATCTGGGCGCGGTTACTACGGCGAAACAGGCCGGAATGCAGGCGATTGGCGTTTATGATGCATCCTCTGAGGATTTTGCAGAAGAGATGAAGGCGGCCGCTGACCGATATGTGTACTCTTTTGCTCAGCTGTAAACGGGCATATTCCGCTGAAGAAGAAAGCTTGTGAAGCTGCTTATTTTTGAAAAAGGCTTGCCAAACGGCAAGCCTTTTTTGCGTGGCAGAGAAGAGAAAGTTCAGACATCGATGCTTTTCTGTTCCGGCGTTGGAGTATTCTTTTTGTCAAAAACCGCAATGAGGATGCAGGCCGCAATGACCAAAACACAGCCAATGCCCATGCCCACAGAGATATTTTCGTGGAAAACGAGAACGCCCATAGCCACACCGGTCAGCGGTTCTACGGTGCTCAAAATGGAAGCGCGTTCGCCGCCAATCAAAAAGGTTCCTTTTTGGAACATAACCACTGCACCTGCGCTGACCATAAGAGAAAGCAGAATACACAGAAGCCAGCCGGTTGCGGTGGAGGGCAGTGTGAGACGGTTGCCCAGCAGGCAAACTGCCAGCATTACGCAGGAGCATACGATGGCAATATAAAAGCTTAACTGAAAACCGGACAGCTCCTTTCGCTGAAACACGGAAAGCAGAACCACGTAAACAGCGTAAACAACACCGGATGAAAGTGCAAGGACACAGCCGGTCCAGTCCAGAGGTTCAGCGGGATTGTAAAACAGGCAAACTCCGCCAACACAAAGAAAAATTGCAATAACCATACCGCTATTTAGTTTTTTACGCAGGAATACAGTTCCGATCAGTACCACAATAGCCGGATATACAAAGTGGAACACTGTCGCCGTGCCGGAAGCGATATGCTGATAGGAGCCATAAAGCAGCAGAGGGGTAATACAGCATCCCAGCAAAGCGATTAAGCTAATAACCGGCAGGGATTTTGCGGAAATTCGAAGAGAACGGTTCTGGTGCCAGGTGAGGGCCGCAAGCACCGGCAGTGCCAGCAGATTCCGCAGGAACACTACACTCTCCCGATTGATGCCCTCGGCATAAATATAGTTGGTGACCAAGGGCATACAGCCATAGAGAAAGGCACTTAAAATTACCAGCACGTAGCCCTTGATCATATTTCTTTTTTTCATAAATAAGCCTCTTAATTATCCAATATTTCGCTGTGTAAGAACAGTTCTTCTGTTTGTTTCATTCGCTGCAGCGCAGTGTTGGGACAGCGCACAGACACTGCATTATAGTACTCTAATGATAGAGCGCAAGCCTCCTTCTGTCAATGTAAATTTTACTATATTTCATTATATTTTTCTGCAATGTGTTTAGATTGTTGAGAGACAATTCCTACATATTTATGATTTTTAGTAAAGTAAATACTACATTTTCTGAAAGGACGTAAAAATTATTGGAAAATGATTGGCTAAAACCCGGAAGCCTGATCATATTCACCGGTAGATGCTGGACCGATGAGCCTTACTATTTGTGCGCTAAAGTGATCTGGGATCATGTGCCCACGCTCGCTATGGTTGCGATTACATAAAATACCGCACAACCGAATTACCCAAAAGGCTTGCCTAACGGTAAGCCTTTTGCTTTGGGGGAAAGGCATTTACAAGAAACGACGGATATGATATAATGCAGAAAAAAGTACAGCGAGGCAGATTATGAAATCGATTAAAACTATTTTCAAGACGGGGTATGGTCCTTCCAGTTCACACACCATGGGACCTTCCTATGCGGCAACCCGTTTCATAAGTGAATTTCCGCAATGTGACTGCATAAAAGTGATTCTTTACGGCTCTCTTGCCAAAACCGGAAGGGGGCACGGCACGGACAGAGCGATAACGGAGGCACTCAAAGCGGTTAAGACAGAAATTGTTTTTGATACCGAAACGCAAACGCCAAAGCATCCCAATACGGTTGATTTTATTGCCTACAAACAAAATGCCGAGCTCGGCAGGAAGCGGTATTACAGCATTGGCGGCGGCGAGATCCGTGTGGACAATGACGAAGCCATTTCCTGGGAGGAGATATACGAAGCCAAAAGCTTCAGTGAAATTGCTCAATATTGCAAATCGAAAAATATTCGTCTTTCGGATTATGTATTTGCCCATGAAAGTGACGATATCAAGCCTTTTTTGCTGAATACCTGGAAAGCAATGCAAAATTCGATCTTCGAAGGTCTCAGTAAAACAGGCATTCTTCCCGGCGGTTTGGGAGTAGAACGCAAGGCGCAGTTCCTATACAACCAAAGGCATATTGATGAGAGCCCACAGACAAAGGAAAACCGGCTTGTTTGTGCTTACGCATTTGCAGTCAGTGAGCAAAACGCAGACTGTGGAGTGATTGTTACTGCACCGACATGTGGCTCCTGCGGTGTCGTGCCTGCGGTGTTGAAGTACATGCAGGAAAAGAACAATTTTTCCGATGATGACATAATCCGTGCCCTTGCGGTAGCAGGACTTGTGGGAAATATTGTAAGCACGAATGCCTCGATAAGCGGTGCGGAATGTGGCTGTCAGGCAGAGGTAGGAACAGCCTGCAGTATGGCATCTGCGGCTCTCTGTGAGCTTTTTGAAATGGGCATTGACCAAATTGAATATGCAGCGGAAGTTGCGATGGAGCATCATCTGGGACTTACCTGCGACCCTGTTTGCGGTCTGGTGCAGATTCCCTGTATAGAACGCAACGCGGTGGCGGCAATGCGCTCGATAAATGCACTCAGTCTATCCAATTTCCTTTACGGAAGCCGAAAGGTTTCTTTTGATATTGTTGTTGAGACAATGTATCAAACCGGCAAGGATCTGTCCCATCTTTATCGGGAGACCTCTGAAGGCGGTCTCGCGAAATTGTATTCCGGGAGCTGAATACGCTGTCGGGAGAAAGTCTAAAGGCTATGGGACGAGCCCAATCTGAAGTGAGCATTTCTGCTCCTGCTTCCCATACTCCCAAAACGGCAGACACGAAAGTGTCTGCCGTTTTTTCAGCGCTCGGATAAGCTGTTTTTATTTCTTCAATTAAACCTGCCATAAAAGGAGATATCCAACGGTTTTTGTGGGTGAGAATCTGACTGTAATATACCTGCGGCTCCAATGCCACATCAACCTGCGCAAGGGTTCCGTCCGTCAACAGTTTCTTTACGCAGTATTCCGGCAGAAAAGACAAGGCCATATTCTCCTGTAACAGTGCGGCAATGACAATGTGGTATTCCCGCTGGATCAGCCTTCCAATGAAGGCAATACCGGTCCGAACACCATTCACCACCGTTATATGACCGAGGATGTACCCATTGGCTGTAAGATCTATCATGATCTGGGCGTGCAATACGGTGTTCCGACACCGATCATTGATTCCATGATCATTCTGGCCGGTGCGATGCATAAAAAGAGCTTCTTTGAAGAAAGCAGATATAATCTGGCTTATCTTGGCATTGACAATATGAGCAAGGAAGATTTGCTGCTGTACCTGAATGAGGGCGTATACAAGCGGTAATATTCCGTCATTGACAAAATGTGTAAAAGATGGTACAGTAAAAAAAATAAAAACAGTATACATCGCTTGATTGACTCAGGAGAGATCGGGAACGGCGCCGAAGGGGAAAGCAGAAACTCTCAGGCAAAAGGACTGGGTCATGACGATACTCTGTAGAGTGGGCTTGCCCACGCCGAAGGTGCAACCGGATACTTCCGGGAATCTCTCAGGTGATTTTAGCAGAGGCACAAAATGCTTTTATGCATTTTGTGCCTCTTTTTGCGCTTTTTTATCAATAAAAAGGTATCAATTTAATATTTATTTTCAAAGGAGCGAACAACTATGAGCGAACTGAAGCGAACACCTCTTTATGATGCCCACGTTGCCGCAGGTGCGACTATGGTGGACTTTGGCGGTTGGGAAATGCCAATTCAGTATCCCACCGGCATCGTCAGCGAACATCTGTATGACCGTAAGCACTGTGGTATCTTCGATGTATCCCACATGGGGCGCCTGATCGTAGAAGGTCCGGAGCGCGTGGCATTCCTGCAGAAGGTCCTGTCCAGCAATGTTGCAGCACTGGTACCCGGTCGGGCTCAGTACTGTATCATCCCCACTGAGACCGGTGGTGCTGTTGATGACGCTTACCTGTATATGTATGAAGAAGACCGCTACATGCTGATTGTCAACGCATCCAACACAGATAAGGATCTGGAACATTTCGCCAAATACCTGCCTCATTATGATTGCACCATCACCAACATTACAGATACCTATTCTTCCATAGCTGTTCAGGGTCCTGATGCCGAAAAAATCCTGAAGGTCCTCTCCGGTGGCGTTGAGATCTCCGGTCCCAGAAAGAATGATTTGAATGAGCTGAACATGGAGGGTCGCACCGTTCGCGTTTCCAAGACCGGCTACACCGGCGATCCCATCGGCTGGGAGCTGTTCACCGATGCTGCGGAAGTCAACTGGCTGTGGCACCGACTGATTGAACTGGGTGCTCAGCCCATAGCATTGGGTGCCCGTGATACACTGCGTCTGGAAGCCGGACTTCCTCTGTACGGCCATGAAATGGGCGCCGATGCCAGCGGTGCGGAGATGCCGATTTTTGCCGTATCCCTTGCCAAATTTGCTGTCAGCTTCGCGGAGGAGAAGGCAGACTTTATCGCGAAGGACATTCTGAAAGCACAGAAGGAAAACGGCACTGCCAAAAAGGTGGTACCCATCGCATTGATTGACCGCGGTGTTATGCGTGCCGGTATGGACATCTACAAAGACGACCGGCATATCGGCTGGGTCACCTCCGGCACCATGGTTCCTTACTACAATTTTGACGAAAACGGACAAATTCTTGACACTACCGGCAAGCGCTCCATCGGCTTTGCCTATATTGATAGTGCCGTTTCCATGGACGATGTTATCGAGATCGATGTTCGGGGCAAACGACTGAAGGCAAAGCCCGTCACCAGACACATGATCCAAAACGAACCGCCCTACGGCAAAGCGGATGTCTCTATATAATTTCCCCGTGTTACGGGAACGAAATACTTATAAAATTTTTATTATTTGGAGGAAACTATTATGAACAATCCCACTAATTTGAAGTATGCCAAGTCCCACGAATGGGTCAAGCACGAAGACGGCATCGCTGTTATCGGCATTTCTGACTTTGCACAGAGCGCTCTGGGCGATGTTGTATATGTGGGTCTGCCCACTGTGGGCACCCAGGTTACTGCCGGTGAGAGCTTCGGTGACGTTGAATCCGTCAAGGCGGTTTCCGACCTGATCTGCCCTGTTTCCGGTGTGATCTGCGCTGTCAACGACGAACTGGATAACGCTCCCGAGCTGTTGAATGAAGATCCTTATAGTGCATGGATCATCAAAGTGGAGAATGTCACCGCAGAAGAAGAACTCTTGGACGCTGCCGCATACGAAGCATTTTGTGCTGAGGAGGAATAATCTATGGCCAGCTTCATCCCTTCCACTTTGGAGGAACGGCTAGAGATGCTCAAGGCCGTAGGCCTGACCGATTACCGCGATCTTTATAAGGATGTTCCCGATGAAATGTATCTGGAGGACGGCAAGCTGAACATTCCCGAGGGCTTGAGTGAGATGGAGGTCAGCCGGGCAGTTAGTGCCATGGCAGCAAAGAACCATGTGTTCACCACCGTCCTGCGCGGTGCTGGTGCCTACGACCATTACATTCCCAGCATCGTCAAGTACATTCCCACCAAGGAAGAGTTTTTGACTGCCTACACGCCCTATCAGGCCGAAATGAGCCAGGGCATTTTGCAGTCCATTTTTGAGTACCAAACCTGCATCTGCGAGCTGACCGGCATGGATGTGTCCAACGCCTCTGTCTATGACGGTGCCACCGCTGCCGCGGAAGCCGTCGCGATGTGCCGCGACCGGAATCGCAGAGTGACGCTGATCTCCGGCACTGCCCATCCCGATGTGATCAACACCGTACGCACCTATTGCTACGGTACCGGCGACAAACTGGTGGTTATTCCTGTCAGAGACGGAAAGACCGATATGGACGCGCTGAAGGAACAGCTAAACGCTGAAGTTGCCTCCGTTTACGTCCAGCAACCCAACTTCTACGGTCAGTTTGAAGAGACTGAAGCAATTGCCGATGCTGTACACGCCAACGGTTCTGCCTATATCCTGGGTTGCAACCCCATCGCCCTTGGCATTATGAAGACGCCCAGAGAAATGGGTGCGGACATTGCCGTGGGCGAAGCCCAGCCTCTGGGCATGCCCCTGAGCTACGGTGGACCTTACTTGGGCTATATGGCTGTGACCGGTAAGTATATGCGCAAACTGCCCGGCCGCATCGTGGGTCAGACCGTTGATGCAAAGGGCGAGCGTGCTTTCGTTCTGTCCCTGCAAGCACGGGAACAGCATATCCGTCGGGAGAAGGCCAGCTCCAACATCTGCTCCAATCAGGCACTGTGTGCGCTGACCGCGGGCCTGTACCTGTCTGCGATGGGTCCCAATGGCCTTGCTGAGGCCGCCAGACAGTCTATGGCGAAGACCCACTATCTGGCTCGGGAGTTGTGCAAACTTCCCGGGGTGACCATGGCCCATACCGGCGAATACTTCCATGAATTCGTCACCGTTATGCCCAAAGCAAAGGAAGTTCTGGATGCTTTGGAAAAGGCAGACATTCTGGGTGGCTTGATGGTGGATGGCGGCCTGCTATGGTGCGCCACAGAGAAAGTTTCCAAAGCACAGTTGGATAGAGCTGTTGCCATTGTGAAGGAGGTGCTTGGTGTATGAAGGTGATTTTTGAAAAGAGCGTTGCCGGTCGTGGGATGCAGTATCTGCCCCTTTGTGATGTGGAAGAAGTGGCACTGCCTACACACCTCATCCGTAGCGAAGCACCGAAGCTGCCCGAGATCAGCGAAACTGATCTGAGCCGCCACTACACAGAACTGAACAAGCGTGTTCACGGTGTAAACTCCGGCTTCTATCCTCTTGGCTCTTGCACAATGAAGTATAATCCCCGCATCGACGAGGAAATGGCGGCCCTTTCCGGTTTTACCGGCATCCATCCTCTGGCGCCCGAGCATACCACAGCCGGTTGCCGGGAAGTGCTGGATACTACCGGCACACTGCTGTGCGAGATCACCGGCATGGACGATATGACCTTCCAGCCCGCTGCCGGTGCCCACGGTGAGTTCACCGGTGTTCTGCTGATCAAGCAGTATCACGATGCACGGGGCGACAGCAAGCGTACCAAGATCATCGTTCCCGATTCCGCCCACGGAACCAACCCTGCCACTGCCACCATGTGCGGCTATACCGTAGTCAACATCCCCTCGGCACCCAACGGCTGTGTGGATCTGGAAGCCTTGAAGCAGGCCTTGGGTGACGATACCGCCGGTCTTATGCTGACCAACCCCAACACCGTAGGTATTTTTGATGAGAACATTCTGGAGATCACCCGCCTTGTGCATGAGGCAGGCGGCCTGTGCTACTATGACGGTGCAAATCTGAACGCGGTTATGGGCGTTGTCCGCCCCGGTGATATGGGTTTTGACTGTATTCACCTGAATCTGCATAAAACCTTTGCTACCCCGCATGGTGGTGGCGGTCCCGGAAGCGGTGCCGTTGGCTGTAAGGCCCATTTGGCCCAGTATCTGCCCCAGTCTGCCATGATGGACGGTGCCGGTCACATCCAGGTCAAGGCCTTCGCAGGCAACTTCCTGGTTGTGGTAAAGGCCATGACCTATATCCTGACCTTGGGCAAGTATGGCATCCCCGAGGCCGCAAAAAATGCGGTGCTCAATGCCAACTACCTGCAGACCAAGATCAAGGGAACCTTTGAGCCTGCATTTGACCGGATCTGTATGCATGAATTTGTTTTGGATCTGTCCAAGTTTAAGAAGGAGACCGGAGTTTCTGCTCTGGATGTGGCCAAGAGTCTGATCGATAACGGGATGCATCCGCCTACGATGTACTTCCCCCTGATTGTCCATGAAGCGCTGATGCTGGAGCCCACCGAGACTGAATCCCGGGACACCCTGGATTGGGCAGCCCAGGTTTTCCGCAACCTGTACGAATTGGGTTACAAGGATCCTGAGCGTATGCACAGTGCGCCTCACAATGCTCAGATTGCCCGTCCCGACGAAGTCAAGGCGGCCAGAGAGCCGATTCTGCGGTATCAGGGATAATTCTATCCTGATGATTTTGAAACCGCATTGTTAATCTTTTGACTAGAGTTTATCGTAAAAATAAGGGTTATGACCAATATGCGTCATAACCCTTGTTTTCTATAACCATAGTTGTTTCTGTTGGCGGTAAGTTCGTTAAAAAGTTGGCCTTATTATTGATCCGGGAACTCCCAGAGGACCTCACGGATAATCTCGCTGACTGTCGGGTGGGGGAATATGATCTGTCGACCATCGGTAACACGAAACTGGGTTTCCAGCATCTGCGCGCCACCCCAGATTATTTCACCTGCATAGGCACCAATCAAATGAATGCCCAAGATGGTGCGGTTCTCTTTATGCACAAGAATCTTGCACAAGCCATCTGCACCTTCGTTTTCAGCTACAAAGCGGCCGGAATACATCATAGACAGCTTCTTGACTTCGTACGGAATATTCTTGTCCTTGCACTCCTCTTCTGTCTTGCCCACAGATGCAACTTCAGGCATGGTGTAGATCACAGAGGGGTTTGCATGGTAACGCATATAATCCTTCTTGCCAAGGATGGTATTGACAGCAACCTCTGCCTCACGGTATGCAGTGTGAGCCAGCATGTGGTGGCCGTTTACATCGCCGATAGCATACACATCGGGTACATTGGTCCGGCACATAGCATCCGTAACAATACCGGGCCGATCCGTCTTGACACCAATGGTTTCCAAGCCGATGTTCATATAGTTGGCACGGCGGCCAATAGACAGCAGCACCTTGTTTGTCTCAATAATCTTTTGCGTTCCGTCGAGTGCTTTTACATATACCTTACCAGGTTCAACCTTCTCACAAGCGTGACCCAACAGGAAGGTAATGCCCATGGCTTCCAGTTCCTTCTGCAACCGGGTGCTGATCTCACGGTCAGTAGCACCGGCAATATGGTCCAGCATTTCCACCACAGTAACCTTGGATCCTACAGCAGCATAGTAAGCAGCCATCTCAAGACCGATAACGCCACCGCCGATCACGGTGAACTTCTCGGGAATCTGAGTGAGTTCAAGCACTTCACGGTTGGTGCATACAAAATCACCCAGATTTTCCTTCAAGCCGGGAATGGGGGGCACAGCAGCAGAAGATCCGGTGGCGATAATCAGCTTCTTGCCCATGTATGTTCCAGAAGCAGATTTGACCTTGAATCCATCGGCACACTTACCATCAATCGTCGCCTCTTCTTTTACAACGGTAACTTTGTGCTGTCTCATTTTCGCGCCAACACCGGCTACCAGAGTCTTGACAACTTTACGCTTACGCTCAATGACCTTTGCCTGATTTACGGTTACATTCTCGGTATTGACGCCATACATTGCTGCGTGTTTGGCATGCAAATAGGTCTTTGCAGAGTTCAAGAGTGCTTTAGACGGGATACATCCCTCATTTAAGCACACACCACCCAGAGAATTCTTCTCAAAAAGCAAGGTCCTTAAACCCACGTTGGCAGCACGCTCAGCTGCTAAGTATCCTCCCGGGCCACCGCCAATAACGATCAAGTCATACAGTTCCATATAATATAAACCTTTCTATTATTTAATGGTTTCCGTAGCACCCACACAATCAACTGTGCCTGCAGAGCAAAAAGCAGTGCCAGCACAGCCGCCGATCGTAATTTATAGGTTTACCTGCGCATAACAATTTTAACCCATTGCCTCTAAAATAGCAACCCCTACCTGTTAATTAATTGCCGTAGAGATCAATAAAAGGCTTGACCGTTTTGGTCAAGCCTTTTTTCATTAAAACAATGTCGTTATCCAATAAATCAAGCCATACACCACACTTGCAGAAACACCATACACGATTACTGGTCCTGCGATTGTAAACATCTTTGCACCAACACCCAAAATGAAGCCTTCTGCTGCTGTCAATATAGGACACAGTAATATGCAAAAATATTTACATTAAGTAGGCGGTGTGATATAATAAAAAATCGAGGTGACTATTATGAAAAATGTATTATTGATTGGTGACTCCATCCGAATGGGTTACGACAAGGCTGTTCAAAAATCGTTAGAGCCGTATGCTTCCGTTTATTTCCCTGCTGAAAATTGCCGATTTGCATCCTATGTTTTACGCTATCTTCACGAGTACAAAGCGCTTGTAAAAGACGGTAAGGTTGATGTGCTTCATTGGAATGCTGGACTTTGGGATTGCTTACGTCTGTTTGAAGAAGAACCGCATACGCCGGTTGAGGTGTATACCTATTATATTGATCGTATTTGTGTACGTATTAAGAACGTTTTTCCAGAAGCTAAGGTTATTTTTGCGACTTCTACCGCTGTGTTATCGGAAAAAATGGACAAGAATTTCAAACGCTATAACGAAGAAATCGAAGCATATAACAAAGCTGCCGTTGATGTGGTCAAAAAATACGGATATGAAATTAATGACTTATATGCTGTCTCAACAACTCTTCCTGAGGAAGCGCACTCTGATCCTGTACACTATTATACTACTGTGGGCACAAAAGCTTTTGCAGATCAAGTTTTATCTTATGTAGTTCCCGCTCTTGGAATTACTGAAAAAACCACTTATAAGGAAGCCTTGTATACTGACAAACCAATCGGCATTTAAGCTGTATGCTCAAAATGCTTGACCAAATGGTCAAGCATTTTTCGTTAAAACAAAGTTGTTATCCAATAAATAAGCCCATAAATCACACTTGCCACCACACCATACACGATTACAGGACCTGCAATGGTGAAAATCTTAGCACCGACGCCTAAAATGAAACCTTCTGCTTGTGTCCAGTTAGGACCCAGTGTTTTTCGTGGAAATGACTCAAAATTTTTCAAAGCAAGTCGGAACAGCGATCTGCTCACATTGAAAACAAAACATAGTCGATTTTCCTTTATCTGATGATTTGTCCGTCAGGACTGATGGTTACGATGTGTATCGGAATGTCTTTGTCGCTGTTTTGGATTGCGGTCTTGACTGCATAGCTGAGGCCACCGCAGCAGGGCACGGTCATACGGGCGACAGTGACGGAACGGATATCATTGAATTTCAGAATCTGGGTCAGTTTCTCGGAATAGTCCACAGCATCCAGCTTGGGACAACCGATCATTGCCACTTTGCCCTGCATGAAATCGTGGTGGAAGTTGCCGTAAGAATAGGCGGTGCAGTCAGCAGCGATCAGCAGATCCGCGCCGTCAAAATAAGGTGCGTTGGGTGGCACCAGCTTGATCTGCACAGGGAAATTAGTCAGCTGACTGGGAACATATACATCTCCAGCGGGAACGGAATGGGAAATGCTCTGGCAGGCAGAGCCGGGGCAACCGCAAGGCCGAGGTGCTTCCTTTGCCTTCTTTGCAGCCAGTACAGCTGCTTCGTTGTATGCAGGCGCTTCCCGTTCTTCAAAGGAAATGGCATTCATAGGACAAGCGGGCAGGCAATCGCCAAGGCCGTCGCAGTAGTCCTCCCGGAGCAGCTTTGCCTTGCCTTCTACGATGCCGATGGCACCTTCATGACAGGCATCGGCGCACAGACCGCAGCTATTGCATTTTTCTTCGTCGATGGTAATAATTCTTCGGATCATAGTATCCCTCCTTTTTATTCTCGTGCCTTCTGCATGGCGGCGATCTCCATCATGTGTTCGTACATCTCGTCGCCCACACATTTTCTGGCATACTGGCACCACTGCACACAGCTTAGGGTATCGTTATAGGCGATGAAGCCGCACTTCTCGCAGGCCATCTGCGTGTCGATGGAAAACAGTTCGATCAGTTCACCGCATTGGGGGCAGACCTTTTCGATGATCGTTGGCGTACGGGGTTTTCCTTGACATCCATCCAGCATAGTGATCCCTCCTTTACCTATATGTTAGGATAAAAAAGCACCGGTTGATGTTGCAAATATCACATCAGCCGGTGCTTGATTTCATTATAACATGCGGAAACAGTTTCTGTCGAAGTCGATCAGCCCCTCCACTTTCATTTTTGCCAGTTCTCTTGTCAGAGCGCTTCGGTCCACACAGAGGTATTCTGCCAGCTCCACTCTGCCAAAGGGAATCTCCAAGTAGCGAGATTCCTGGACCTGCGCCTGAACAGAAAGATAGGTCAACAGTTTTTCCCGAATGGTGCGCTTGGAAACCACTTCCACTTTCCGCATCAGATCACGATTCTTATTGGCAATCACACGTACCATATTTTCAATCAGCCGTTGATGGAATTGACATGCCATAGTACAGCTGTGCATCACCCGGTCAAATGGCATAAACAAAATTTGTGAATCCTCCGAAGCCTGAAAAGTCACAACAGACAAATTATCCGATCCGCAGGCAAAGGTCTCCCCAAACACTTCATTCATACAAGTACGTACCAGCATGGTCTTATTGCCCCAGATATCTTCTTTAATCATGTCCACAGCGCCGGAAATAACAATGCCTATGTGCTTGATATTTTCATCCTCAAATGCGACAATATCCCCTTTATGAAATGAGCCGATATGATAACCGGTACAACCCAGCATCGCCATGCGGTCCTCCGGCTGGATGCCTTCAAACAAAGGAGAATCCAGTTTTTTTAGGATATCATTCATTGTCATCGCCTCCTGCAGTCTATTGTACAGGAAAGAAAGCAATGTTGCAACTGTCATATGATCGATTATGCCATTTTGCGGGCGATCACAGATCCCTCTACGGTAATGTATGACAGAATGCGTAAGGGCGACCTGTGGTCGCCCCTTAAAACAATGTGGTTATCCAATAAATCAAGCCATACACCACACTTGCAGAAAAACCATACACGATTACTGGTCCTGCGATTGTAAACATCTTTGCACCAACACCCAAAATGAAGCCTTCTGCTTGTGGTCAAGTAGGACCCATTAGTTTAAAAAATACTTGATTTTAATTTATTGCAGGTATATAATTATCTTGCAAAAAGGGGGATATAAAGATGATGAAAATCTTAGGATATTTAAGTATCTTTTTGGCGGCAGTATTATTAGCCTTTAATTATTATATCTTTATTGTAACCAATAATTTCGCGCCTGCGGGACTAAACGGAATTGCAACTATGATTCAGTATAAAACCGGCTTTAGCATCAGTTACATGTCGTTACTTATCAATATCCCCTTGTCCATAGTAGCATATTTTTTAGTACAAAAACAATTCGCTGTAAAAACATTGCTGTTTTCATTAGTATATTCTATTTCGTTTTTAGTTTTACAAAATTCCAATTTAACATATATACAGTATAATTCTCAAGGTCACGATACCATTTATCCGGTTATTCTAAGCGGTGTAATAAGCGGTGTTGTTTACGGCGTTTGCTTTAGAAATAACGCCTCTACAGGTGGTACCGATGTGGTCTCTCGCTATATAAATAAGGTAAGACCTGACACCAATTTCTTTGTTGTAACCTTTACCCTAAATGGAATTGTTGCTGTTTCTTCTGTTTTTGTATATGCCGATAACTCGCTTAATTATAAGCCGATGGCATTATGTATTCTATACTGCTTCATATCCACATTTGTCGGCAACCTGTTACTAAAAACCACCAAAACAGCGTATAAATTCACCATCATTACCACCCATGAGGACGAATTCATTAAAGAAATTACGCAAAAGCTACATCACGGTTGCACACAAATAGACGCCGTCGGAACATATACAGGCACCAAAAAATCAGTTTTGATCTGTATTATAAACAAGCATCAACTGAACGATTTTCAAAAAATCGTTTCGAAATACGACAATACCTTTTCCTACTTTGAAATAGTCAACGAAACCTATGGCAATTTTAAGCATATAAAACCTCGTTAAACAAAAAAAGGCTTGACCGATTCGGTCAAGCCTTTTGTATTAGAACAATGTTGTTACCCAATAAATAACCCCATAAACCACACTCGCAAGTGTGCCGTAGGCTATAACAGGGCCTGCTATTGTGAATATTTTAGCGCCAACGCCTAACACCCACCCCTCTGCTGCTGTCAATATAGGACACACCTTTTTTTAAAATATATTTACATTAGGACGGCGGTGTGGTATAATGAAATAAAGCGAGGTGGGATTTATGAAAAAGATTCTCTGTATATTTTGTGTTTTGACGATGCTTTTTTGTTTTTGCTCTTGCAAAGATGACAACGCTCATCAAGCAAATGAATATGAATCAATGAAGACCTCTATCACAAAAGATTCCGTCAAAGAGTTTATGTCTTTGATGGAAAAATTTGAGCCCAGCGAACTAATCAGCGGTTATGAAATTAATGAAAAAAACTGCTATAATGTTACACCGCAACAAGTTGCCTCTGAAACGGATATGAAAATTTTTAAGTTTTCGGATTCTTGCGCTTCTTTTGTAATGTTAGACAACGAAATTTATCCTCTTTGCGAGTACTTTGGCGGTTATGGATTTGTCAACGCTATCCCTTGTGACTTTGATAATGACGGCAACAAGGATCTATTTGTCGCTTCTTCTTGGGGATCCGGTATGCACCGTTCTATAATTTCTGTGTTCAATTCCGTTTCTAAGGAATCTACGATTCTCTATGACACCTCAACCACCGACACGCCAGATACAGATTTGATTGTTGCGCAGTCAACTGCCAATATTTTTACTGATGATCCTGAAATTGACGAAAAACTATACTACTCTGTATTGTCCGTAAAAATCAATATTGAAGATAATAACTTGGCAAATCTTTCTTATACTGTTATTGGCGTTAAAGGACATATTGAGTGCGAAGATAATACACCCCAATTTATACCCTATCAAGAATAGCTAAAAAGGCTTGACCGATTTGGTCAAGCCTTTTTTGTTATAATAAAGTCGTTATCCAATAAACAACCCCGTAAACCACACTTGCCACCACGCCGTAGACTATAACAGGCCCTGCGATTGTGAACATTTTCGCGCCGACACCGAGAATGAATCCTTCTGTCTTAAACTCTATGGCCGGTGCGACCACAGCGTTGGCAAAGCCGGTGATGGGCACCAAAGTACCTGCACCTGCATGTTTGGCAATATTATCGTAAAGACTGAGACCTGTCAAAAAGGCAGACAGCGCGATCAAACTCATACAGGTGGCGGTGGATGCGTCGGTTTTCTCTAAACCCAAGGCCAAATAGCCGTTCATTGCCAGCTGTCCAAGGACGCAAATCAGCCCGCCGATCCAAAACGCATGAAAGCAATCCTTTTTGATTGGTGATCGCGGGCTCAGAGATTGTACCAGTTTTCCGTATTCCTTTTCCGTCATATTCCATCCCTCCGAAAACAGTTTGTCCAAAAGGGCGAAAAATATGAAAAAACGCATGCTTTTTAAACTTAATGTTTACAGATGGGGATAATCTGTGATATGATATCATTTAGGATAACTGCAAAACAGAGGTTATGGCAATGGATTATATTGTTTTGGATATGGAATGGAATCAGCCCTGGCCCGGTTCGCCATCTGCCAAGAAAGTGCTTCCGGTTCAGATACGGGGGGAAATCATTCAAATCGGTGCAGTTCGCGTGACCGAGGATCAGTTGGTGGCGGATGAATTTCAGGTGTTGATTCAGCCAAAGGTATATCGGCATTTGAACCGCCGCGTCAGTAAGCTGACAGGTATTAAGGAAGCGCGTCTGCGCGAAGAGGGGATTCCGTTTCCGGAGGCGATTGCGAAGTTCCGGCAATGGTGCGGGGAGGATATCATTTTCCTCACATGGGGTTTTGATGATATCAGCATTTTGCGGGAAAATCTGCGCCTTTTCCGCCTGGAAGAAGGCTGGACGGAGCGTTGGTTCAACGCACAGATGATTTTCAATGCGCAAACAGACGGTTCCTCTTCCCAAAAGGCGCTGAAAACCGCCATGGAAATGTTTGAGATCGAGCCGTCCCGTCCTGCCCACGATGCGTTGGGGGATGCCTATCACACGGCGCTGATTTGTGCAATGCTGGATTTGCGCAAGGGCGTGGAGAGTTATGGGCAGGCACTGAAAAGCCATGACAACGGCTTCCATGGGGCAGAGCTTCCGGGTTGCATTGCGCGGAAGGTATTCTATGACTACGCGGATAAGCGCGTTGCTCTGGCGGCTATGTCCGGGGAAGAGAATCTGTGTCCCACCTGCGGTCGGCAGATGCTCAGCTCCCGTTGGTTTGCCCAACCGGGACATCGGTATATGGATTTGGCTACCTGTCCTGAGCATGGAAAGTTCTTAATTCGGATTCGTCTGTCCCAACAGCCTGACGGGTTGACCCGTGTCAGTCGGCTGACTTACGAGGCCACGTCTGAGGCAGCGGCAGCGTATGCACGCCGTGCGGAAAAGGCAGATCCGGAGGAACAGCGCGGCACAGTCCGCCGTCGTCGCCGCCGTGCAGCCAGCCGGGAAATCCGGGAGGGGCAGGGCGCTGTCACAGAAAAGAAAGAAGAAGCGGAATAATTAAAACGGTCCACCTCCAAAAGGGGATGGACCGTAAAAATAATCCTTGACAGAAGGGGATTTGGGTGATAGAATATGCAGGCGGTGGTGCAGAGCACACCCAAACGATATATGGGCCTTTAGCTCAGTTGGTTAGAGCCTCCGGCTCATAACCGGATCGTCCCGGGTTCGAATCCCTGAAGGCCCACCACAAAGCATCGGCAATGCCGTTTATATATAGGGGTATAGCTCAATTGGTAGAGCGGCGGTCTCCAAAACCGTAGGCTCAGGGTTCAAGTCCTTGTGCCCCTGCCAAAAAAGACCACACCGAAAGGTGTGGTCTTTTTTGGCAGGTACGGACTTGAAAGGGCGGTACCAGTCCGCAGACTGGTGCAAAAATTGAGAGCTGGCAAGCAATTTTTAGCCCGTGGGAAAGTCCATGGTCATCTGAACGCACCCGGTATGGGTGTGGGCAGAGGACCATATTGAGTTTTACGGAAAATTTGTGGCAGATTTTGTGGCAAATGCGGCTAGAAAGCAAAAAAGCCTTGCAAATCAAGGGCTTTTCCCGTGCTCTTTTCCGCCTCTAAAACCGTAGGCTCAGGGCTCAAGTCCATGGTCAACTGACGGCACAAAATAACATAAAAGAGGAATGGTCTCAGGACCATTCCTCTTTTCTTTACAGCAGCGCTTTCAATGTCTCAATATCTTCTTCCCTGGTGGACCAGGTCGTTGCCAAACGGACAACCACCCGATTCTCGTCCAACCACTCCCAAACGGTTACGGCGACGTGCTGACGCAGACGCTCCAAGGCTTCCTTCGTGAGGATCACAAATTTCTGATTGGTGGGGGAGGGAATGTGAAAAGCATAGCCCTTTTCTGCAAAAACAGCCTCCAGCTTTTCTGCCATGTCAATGGCATGACGGCCGATATCAAAATACAGGCCATCTGTAAACAGAGTGTCAAACTGCACACCCAGCAACCGACCCTTTGCCAGCAGCGCACCCCGTTTCTTGATGCGGTTGACAAAATGGGCAGGAGCATTTCCGTGGGTAAACACAACAGCTTCGCCGCACAGCGCACCGGCCTTGGTGCCGCCGATATAGAACACGTCGCACAGCCGCGCGATATCTGCCAGCGTCACGTCGGTTTGCTGGCTCATCAGTCCGTACGCCAGCCGTGCACCGTCCAAAAACAGGTGCATCTTGTATTCCCGGCACAGGGCAGAAAGCTCTGTTAATTCCTGCTTGGTGTAAAGTGTGCCATATTCTGTGGGGTGGGAGATATAGACCATGCCGGGGTATACCATGTGCTCAATGGCCTCGTCCGCATACAGACCTTCCAGGTAAGTACGGATGGAAGCGGGATTCAGCTTTCCCTGATTGTGCGGCATGGGCAGGATCTTTCGGCTGCCGTATTCCACAGCGGCTGCTTCGTGGGCATGGATATGACCTGTGGTGGCGGAAATGACACCCTGATATTCTTCCAGCATGGTAGTGACCACGATGGCATTGGTTTGGGTACCTCCGGTGAGAAAAAACACATCCGCATCAGGACATTCACAGGCTGCCTTGATTTTTTCTGCAGCTGAGACGCAGTACGTGTCAAAACCGTAGCCTGTAAGCGCCTCCTCGTTGGTTTCCAGAAGTCTCTGCAGCAGCTTGGGATGTGCGCCTGTAATATAATCACTTTCAAAGGATATCATTTTATCACGTTCTTTCTTCAGGAATGAGGTCATTTTAGCATAATCCGGAAGAAAACACAAGGCGTACCGGGGAAATGTTTTTAGGGTTGAAAAGTGGCGAAATAAATGGTATAATACAAAAAGCTATGGGTTCTTGTTAGAAGGATTTGCGGCTGTTTTCAAAAACGCAGAACAACAAAGGAGTTATTGGATGAAAATACTTATCGTATCCCAATATTTTTATCCTGAGAATTTCCGGATCAATACCATCAGTCGGGAATTGGTGGAACGAGGCTATGAGGTTACAGTGCTGACAGCCTATCCCCAGTATCCCATTGGCAGGATTTATGACGGCTACGGCTTTGACATTCCCTACGAAACGGATTATCACGGGGTGAAAATCCATCGGGTGAAAACCTACCCGCGGGGCAGTAATCCCTTTTCGCTTTTGCGTAATTGCACTAGCTATGTTTCGTCAGCAAAAAAATGGGTCAAGCGGTGTGATGAAAAGTTCGATGCAGTATTTGTGTTTGAAACCTCTCCGGTGACGGTGGGCTTGCCCGCGGTTGCATACAAGAAGAAATTCGGCACACCTGTGTATTTCTATTTACAGGACCTGTGGCCCGAGAGTGTCCATGAGGTTCTGGGCATTCGTTTTCCGCCGCTGACCTGGCTGATCAACCGGATCACCAACAAAATCTACAAAAACAGCGACAAGATTCTCTGCACATCCAACGGTGTGATCCGCTGTTTGGAGGGCAAGGGCGTAGAGAAGGAAAAACTGGTCTACTGGCCCCAGTTCTGTGCAGAGCCCTCTGTGGCGGGAAAAGAAAAACCAGCGGTTTACAAGGAAGATTCCTTCAATATCGTCTTTACCGGAAATATCGGTGATGCGCAGGGGCTGGATCTGGCGGTGGAAGCTGCCAAGGAGCTGAGGGATGAGAAGGTTCGCTGGTATCTGGTGGGCGATGGCCGGGCTAGAGAGCGTATTGAAGCGCAGGTGCAGGCCCAGGGGTTGACCGATCTGGTGATCTTTACCGGTCGCGTGACAGAGGACGAGGCAAATGTCTATGTCCATTATGCAGACTGTGCGTACCTGTCTTTCAAGAATAACCCCTTGTTTAATATAATCGTACCGGCAAAGCTCCAAACCTATCTCAGCTGCGGTGCTCCTGTTTTGGCGGCGGCCGGCGGAGAAACGGCAGAAATGGTGGCGCAGGCGCAATGCGGCATAGCTGTTCCGCCGGAACGGGATGCTTTGGTGGCGGCGGTACGGCAGCTGATGGTGCTTTCTCCTGCCCAGCGGCAGGAAATGGGCGCATCCGCGCGAAAGTATTCCCAGAAGCATTTTAATAAGGACAATCTGCTGGATCAGCTGGAAGAGCTGATGTTTCCCGGCAGCAAAAACAATAGATAAAGGATGATTGAATCATGTCTGCCTTTGATAACAAAACTTTAATGATCACCGGTGGTACCGGTTCCTTCGGCTCTACGGTGCTGAAGCATTTTCTGGACTCCGATTTGAAGGAGATCCGCATTTTCTCCCGTGACGAGAAAAAGCAGGATGATATGCGCCACGAATTGCAGGCCAAGCACCCCGATTTGGCGCACAAGGTAAAATTCCATATTGGTGATGTGCGCAATTTCCGTTCTGTGCAGGATGCCATGTGGGGAGTGGACTATATTTTCCATGCCGCTGCTTTGAAGCAGGTGCCTTCCTGTGAGTTCTTCCCCATGGAGGCGGTGCGCACCAATGTGGAGGGCACGGACAATGTGCTCCACGCTGCTATCGAAGCCAAGGTGGATCGGGTAGTGTGTCTGTCTACCGATAAGGCCGCTTATCCCATCAATGCCATGGGTATTTCCAAAGCGATGATGGAGCATGTCATCTATGCCAACGCCCGTGTGGCGGCAGACCGGGGCAATACTACCATCTGCTGTACCCGGTACGGCAACGTGATGTGCAGTCGCGGCAGTGTCATTCCGCTGTTCATTGACCAAATCAAGGCGGGCAATCCCATTACCATCACCGATCCCAACATGACCCGCTTCCTGATGAATTTGGACGAGGCTGTGGCCTTGGTTATGTTCGCATTTCAGCATGCCAATCCCGGTGACCTGTTCATCCAAAAGGCGGATGCTTCTACCATTGGCGATCTGGCAAAGGCGGTGCAGAAGCTGTTTGGCGACACCGGCACCAATATTATCGGCACACGCCACGGCGAAAAGCTGTATGAAACCCTGATGACACGGGAAGAGCGTCTGCGCAGTGAGGATATGGGCGATTATTACCGTGTGGCGGCTGACAATCGGGATTTGAACTATGACAAATTTATGGTCAAGGGCGATGTGCAGACAATGGCCGATGAAAGCTATACCAGCCACAACACCAACCGCTTGGATGTGGAGGGTACGGTCAAAAAGATTTTGACAACGGATTATGTGCAGGAAGCCCTGAAAGCCTGGGAGGCAAAGTAAGGTATGAACATTCTCATCACCGGTGCGGCCGGTTTTGTCGGAAAAAACTTAACAGAGGCCTTAAAATCCATCCGGGATGGGAAGGATAAGACCCACCCCGGGCTGGAAGTAGGGGAACTTTACCTGTACGACATTGATTCTCCGGCAGAATTGTTGGAAGAAGCCTGCCAAAAGGCGGATTTCGTATTCAATCTGGCGGGGGTTAACCGTCCGCAGAATCAAGAGGAGTTTATGCAGGGCAATTTTGGCTTTGCATCTACTTTGCTCAATACTCTCAAGAAGTATGGCAATACCTGTCCGGTGATGATTTCTTCTTCCATTCAGGCCACCTGTATCGGTCGCTACGACAGTGACTACGGCCGAAGCAAGAAGGCAGGGGAGGACTTGATGTTTGCCTATGGGGAGGAGACCGGTGCCAAGGTGCTGGTATATCGCTTTCCCAATCTGTTCGGCAAATGGTGCCGCCCCAATTACAACAGCGCAGTAGCAACCTTCTGCAACAATATAGCAAATGATTTGCCCATTACGGTCAATGACCCGGCTGTGGAGTTGGAGCTGCTCTATATCGATGATTTGGTGGAGGAAATGCTTGACGCATTGGAAAACCGGGAGCATCGCTGTGAATTTGAGGGCATTAAAACCGTTTTACGGGAAGATGGCCGCTACTGTGCGGCACCGGTGTCCCATTGTGTGACTCTGGGGGAAATCGTGTCCTTGCTGGAAGCTTTTCGTGCCCAGACGCAAACTCTGGTGATGCCGGAAATCCCCGATGGTAGCTTTGCCAAAAAACTGTATTCCACCTATCTGTCCTACCTGCCCCGGGAGAAGGTGTGCTTCCCACTGAA
Organism: Oscillospiraceae bacterium; assembly: GCA_015067635.1. Lineage (GTDB taxonomy): Bacteria > Bacillota > Clostridia > Oscillospirales > Oscillospiraceae > Faecousia. The sequence goes on from SVMA01000002.1 coordinate 112,815, forward strand.
AATGAATGTGGACGCCCGTGGGAGCTTTACGGAACTGCTGAAAACCGAAAAATGCGGTCAGTTCAGCGTAAACATCTCCAAGCCCGGTATCACAAAGGGACAGCATTGGCATCACACAAAGTGGGAGTTTTTCATTGTGGTTTCCGGACGGGGATTGATTCAAATGCGGAAAATCGGTAGCGACGAGGTTCTGAATTTTGAGGTTTCCGGCGAGAAAATCGAGGCGGTGCACATGCTGCCCGGTTATACCCACAATATTATCAATCTCAGCGAAACGGAAGACATGGTAACACTTATGTGGGCAAATGAGCAATTTGATCCCACCAAACCGGATACGTTTTATGAAACAGTCTAACGAAAAAATCAGGCGCCGGTGTTGGATGCTTTTCGCTTTGGCTTTGGGAGTAACGGCATTCATTTTCTTCCTGTCCCTAAAAGACAAAGAACAATCCGGAGCTCTCAGCGGCGGTATTGTGCAATGGCTAAAGCCCTTGCTGGATCCTTACAACCGTGTTTCTGAGGAAGCTTTCCACCATTATTTGCGAAAAACGGGGCATTTTACGGAATTTGCAGTTTTAGGGCTATGCTGGAGCAGTTACAGTGTGCAGCTGGGAAAACTGAAAGGCAGAAGATATATTACACTTCCGCTGCTGCTGACGTTAGGGACAGCTGTGTCCGATGAGTATATCCAATTTTTTGCAAATCGTGGCAGTGCGGTAACGGATGTGGTACTGGACTATACCGGTGCGGTTTTTGGTTTTGCGATCATCTATTTATGGAATTTACGCATGTGCCGACGGGGCACGGAAAAGGAGACATCTCTATGAAACTGGATTATCAGGACATCCAATTTGCCAATAACGGCAAGCTGAAGCTGTTGGTGATTGTAGGCACCCGTCCGGAGATCATCCGTCTGGCGGCTGTGATCAACAAGTGCCGGCAGTATTTTGACTGCGTCCTTGCGCACACCGGTCAGAACTATGACTATAACCTCAACGGTGTTTTCTTCAAGGATCTGAAGCTGAAGGATCCGGAGGTGTATATGGATGCGGTGGGCGACGATCTGGGTGCCACCGTAGGCAACATCATCAACTGCTCCTATAAGCTGATGAATCAAATCAAGCCGGATGCATTGCTCATTTTGGGCGACACCAATTCCTGCCTGTCCGCCATCGCGGCAAAGCGTCTGCACATTCCCATTTTCCATATGGAAGCAGGCAACCGGTGCAAGGATGAGTGTCTGCCGGAGGAGACCAATCGCCGCATTGTGGATATTATTTCCGATGTAAATCTTGCCTACTCTGAGCACGCCAGAAAGTATTTGCATGAATGCGGTCTGCCTAAGGAACGGGTCTATGTCACCGGCTCTCCCATGGCGGAGGTTCTGCGTAATAACCTGGAGCAGATCAAGGCATCCGACGTGCACAAGCGTCTGGGTCTGGAGAAGGGTAAGTACATTCTGCTGTCTGCCCATCGTGAGGAAAATATCGATACGGAAAAGAATTTTCTGTCCCTGTTTACTGCCATCAATAAAATGGCAGAAAAGTACGACATGCCCATTTTGTATTCCTGCCATCCCCGTTCCAGAAAACGTTTGGAGGCTACCGGCTTCCGGCTGGACAAGCGGGTTATTCAAAATGAGCCTTTGGGCTTCCATGATTACAACTGCCTGCAGATGAATGCATTCTGCTGTGTATCCGATTCCGGGACACTGCCCGAGGAGAGCAGCTTCTTTACTTCTGTGGGAAGTCCCTTCCCGGCGGTTTGCATCCGCACCTCTACGGAGCGTCCGGAGGCTTTGGACAAGGCAGACTTCATTTTGGCAGGTATTGATGAAAAGAGCCTGCTGCAGGCTGTGGATACAGCAGTGCAGATGAATCTGGATGGCAATCACGGCATTCCGGTGCCGGATTATGTGGAAGAAAATGTATCCACAAAGGTGGTAAAGCTGATTCAATCCTACACCGGAGTGGTTAATAAAATGGTTTGGAGAAAGAGCTGACCTGCAACCCTTTTTGAAAGTATTGACATAAAAATTACAGCGAAAATATACCGGATGTTTTCCGGTTCTTTGCATGGCTTTCTCAAAAATTGATTGAGAAGCCGGTTGCAAAAAGGATATATAAGAGGTGATACACCGTGGACGATTTGAAACGATACAGCAAAAAGCTCGCTATGCGGGCCATGCTGTTTCCGTTACGCATTCTTCCTGTGAAGAAAAACCGCGTTTTTTTGATCAATGATTTGGCGTACAACTATTCGGATAACCCGAAATTTGTGGCAGAATATCTGGAAAAGAATTACCCGGGGACGTTTGAAATCGTTTTCGGCGGCAAAGCACCCGCAGATCCGGAGCTGGCGAAGAATATCCAATTTGTCGGGCGAAATTCCCTGCAATACTTTGTAAAGGCTATGACGTCCCGTGTGCTGCTGACCAACAGCGGAGGATTTTCCTATCTGCCGCTGCGGAAAAAGAAGCAGTATGTGATCAACACCTGGCATGGCGGTGGAGCTTACAAAAAGTGCGGAATCTATATGTATGTGGATACGCCCTATTTCCGCAAGGATTTGAAGCTGTCTGCCAATCAAACCAGTCTGTTTGTGTCCAGCTGTACCCGTTTTTCCGACGTGGTATCCGAATCCATGCTGGTTCCCCGGGATGTGTTCTGGGAGGTGGGTATGCCCAGAAATGACTGTCTGGTGCATACGGATACGGGGTTGCGTAGTGCCGTTCGTGAAAAGCTCGGCCTGAAAGAGGATGAGAAATTGATTCTCTTTGCGCCTACGTACCGCAAGCCAGAGGATAACTACTTTAAGGAATCCATTGCCATTTCCTATGGCGTAGATGTGGACCGTGTGGTTGCGGCTATGGAAAAGCGGTTTGGCGGCAAATGGAAATTCGCATTCCGCTTCCATCCCTGTGTGACCAATCGGGAGGAGCTCCCGGGCGGCAACTGTATGGATTTGTCGGATTATCCGGATATGCAGGAGCTGCTGTGTGCGGCAGATGCGATGATCAATGATTTTTCCTCTTCCATGTGGGATTTCATGATGACCGGTCGCCCCAGCTTTTTGTTTGCGGTGGACTTGGAGCATTATATTGCTACCACGCAGGTGTATACACCGGTTGCTGAATGGCCGTTTCCTCAGGCGGTAGATAATGACCGGCTGGAATCCAACATATTGAATTTTGATGCGGAAGCATACAAAGCTGCCTGTGACCGGCACTATCAGGCACTGGGCGGCAGTGAAACCGGAGAGGCAACCAAGCTGGTTTGCCAGCGAATTTACGAAAAGTGTCAGTAAATCTCGGATTTTTGACACGTTAGGAGTGATTTTATGAACATTGCGGTGATTTTTGCAGGCGGTGTGGGCGCCAGAATGAACAGTAAGGACCGACCCAAGCAATTTTTGGAGCTTTACAATAAGCCCATTATCATTCATACGCTGGATGTTTTTGAGCGCAGTGAGGATATCGATGCCATCGTAATTTCCTGTGTGGAGGGGTGGATTCCTTATCTGGAGGAGCTGCTCTATCGGTTCCGGCTGGAGAAGGTTCGTAAAATCGTTCCCGGTGGTGCCACCGGTCAGCTTTCCATTTATAACGGACTGCAGGCGGCTAAGGAAGTAGCCGGGGATGAGGAAGCCATCGTGCTGATCCACGACGGTGTTCGTCCTCTGATTAATGCTCAAACCATTTCTGACAACATTGCATCCGTGAAAAGCCATGGCTCAGCGGTCACCACCGCGGTGGTGAAGGAAACGATTTTGGTGGTGGGTGAGGATCAGTCCATTGACTATGTCACGGACCGGGCAAAATCCCGTGTAGCCAAGGCACCGCAAAGCTTCTTCCTGAAGGATATCCTTTTCGCCCATCAACGTGCAATGAGCGAGGGAAAGACGAATTTTATCGATTCCTGTACAATGATGCAGTATTACGGCAAGCCCCTTTATTTGGTGGATGGGCCCTATGAGAACATTAAAATTACCACACCGGATGATTTTTATACCATGCGTGCAATTCTGGAAGCAAAGGAAAATGCCCAGATCTACGGCATGGATTAAGGAGGGGCGATAGAGATATGGAAAGCCCCAGAGATGTTTTTTTACAAGAGGATCTGGAAAGAAATGCCAGGGAGCTTTTGCAGTTTTCTGCATTGCGAAATACTTCAGTGCTGATTACCGGGGCAACCGGTTTGGTGGGTTCGCTCCTTGCCAAAACCCTGCTCTGTCATAATCGGCTCAACTGTGCGGGTGTGCAGATTTTGCTGCTTGTGCGGTCAAAGGAAAAAGCGGAGGCTGTGTTTGGTGAATTGCTGAAGCGGGAAGAGATCTCGTTGATTATCGGAGATGTGACCCAAAGACTTTCGATTTCAAGACCTGTGGATTATATCGTCCACTGCGCAAGCGTAACGGCATCCAAAATGATGGTTACCCATCCGGTAGAGACGATTTTTACGGCACTGGACGGCACACGCAATATCCTGGAATTTGCCAGGACGTGTAATGCCAAATCGGTGGTCTATGTTTCCTCTATGGAGATGTACGGAGCTGTGGAAAACGGAGACGCGCCGGTTACGGAGGAAATGTCGGGTTATTTAGACCCATTGGCGATTCGGAGCAATTATCCCGCAAGCAAGCGGATGTGTGAGAATATGTGTGTGGCCTATTCTCAGGAATACGGCTTGAATATCAAAATTGCCCGTCTTGCCCAGACCTTCGGTGCCGGTATTTTGCCGGGTGAGAATCGGGTATTTGCCCAGTTTGCGCGCAGTGCCATGGAAGGGACAGATATCGTTCTGCATACGAAGGGGCTGTCCCATGGAAATTACTGCTATACATCCGACGTGATTACCGGCTTGATGTATATACTGATTTCAGGCGAAAACGGGCATGCCTATAATGTGGTGAATGAGGAAACCCACACAACCATCGGGCAGATGGCGCAGATGGTGGCGGAAAAGCTGGCATCCAAACCCATTCGGGTGGTTTTTGATATTCCGCAAGGCAATACCTTTGGCTATGCGCAGGACACAAAGCTGTGGCTGTCTGCACAGAAGCTGCGCTCCCTGGGCTGGGAACCAAAGGTGGGCTTGGAGGAAGCATACCGCCGCATGATGGGCAGTATGAAGCAACAAAAATCGGAATGACAGGCGATTCCGGAGATAATGAGTTGAGGTGAGGATATGGGACAGCGTTTGAAAAAGTATACTTTGTCGATTTTGTTTATCTACATTTCGGTTTTTGTAGCATTGGGCTCCACGTCGCTGGATGAACAGTTGAAGTTTCCCGACCGGGCATTGCAAATATTTGCAATTATGCTGTATCTGCCCTTCTTGCTGCTGATTCTATGGAAAATCGCTTCCGATTTGAAGTGTTTCCGTGTGACCGGCTTTAATATTCTGTATTACCTGTTTGGGGCATATTATGTTCTCTTAACGGCATACCGTTTTGGTACCGGTGCAGAAGTGAAGGAAGGTTTTTACTATTCTGTGGTGCTTTTTGGTGTGCTTGCGCTTTATGCACTGATTACAGAACAAAAGCTCAAACTGGACCACGATATGTTCCGGAAAAATCTTTTGATAATCGTAAGCTATTTTGTTGCAATCAAGGTGATTTTTACCTTTATTGAAGGACGGCTGATTGGAAATCCTCCCGTCAACAATCTGTACAGTACCAGTCTGCTGGTCATTCTGCTGCCATTTCTCATTGACACAATGCGGCATGGGAACACGAGAAGAACCAAAGTAAGCTGCGTGATGCTGTCCTTGACTGTGGTAATGATGCTTGTTTGCAGCTCCCGTGCAGTTGTTCTGTTGGGCTTGGCAGTTTTGGCAGGACTGTTTTTGTTGTATATAAAGAATTGGTTAGTGGTGAAGCGGGTGCTGGTAGGCGTAAGTGCTGCACTGGTGATAGTAGTAGTGATGACGGTACTGAATGTAGGCGTTGTGCGTTATTCTCTTGTGCGGGAATTTAACAGCCTTTCTGCAGTTATTTCCTTGGAGGATGCAACCGCTACCGTTCCCGGCGAGGATCGTCCGTTGGATCCTTCGGATGCTCTGGAGCAGATCAATCGCAGCGACACCATGCGTTCGGATTTGATGAAAACCGGTCTGGCAGAGGTCTGGAAAAACCCGATTTTTGGTACCGGCGACCTTTACTATACCTATGACCTGGGCTATAAAACCATGGAGCAAACTGCCCACAATTTCCTGATTGAGAGCATCGTCTGCTACGGTCTTGTGGGCACGGCAATGATTGCCTTGTTGCTGCTGGCCATTTTCAGACAATGCGGACTTTTCCGGAAGGGAAGTCTGAAAAATTGGAGAGTTTGGCTGTATATTCCCATGGTCACCATATACTTCTTTGCCTTTGGAATGGTACAGCCCTCGGTGTTTAACACGCTGGTCTGTCCGATATTTGTGGTGGCTGTTACGTATTACGGAGAATTACTTCTGCCTGTGCAGGAGCGCGAGCCCAAAAAGCTCATCAGATTACTGAAGTCCGGAAAGGATTCATAAATGTTAGGAAAGAATAACAGGAACATATACAGCTTGCTGAATGCGATCTCGGCAATTTCCCTGACCTTGGTCAACGGATTGATGGGCTTTGTGGTCACGGGACTGATTTTAAGCTATTACGGGTCGGATTTTAATGGGCTGAATTCTACAGCCAACCAGGTTGTACATGTCTTGATGATTATTGAGGGCGGCTTTATTACTGCTTCCAATGTGGCAGTTTTTGCCCCCTATGAAAAGAACGACTACCGCACAGTCAACGGAATTCTGTCGGCTACCCGGAAAAAATTCCATAAAATCGGCTTGCTCTTTTTCTTGGTGGGCACAGCGGTGTCTGTAGGCTATGCGCTACTTGCCAACAGCAGCATGGAACGGGAGTTTATCGCAACCGTGATCATGATGACGATGATTCCGCCTGCGTTTAATCTCCTTTTTGCCAGTACCTATCGGGTTTTGCTGCAGGCACAGCAGAAAGAGTATGTTGTCAGCTTTACGACCACGGTAACCATTGGGTTAGGGCATTTGTGTAACATTATTATGATTACCAATGGCGGTCCTATGTGGATGGTACGGGTTAATACGATGACATTCTCTTTGATCAGTTACCTGTTTATCATTGCCTATACCAGAAAGAAAAACCGATTTATTGATCTGACGGAGCTCCAAAGACCGGAGCTGATCAAGGGAACTAACGACGTCATGGCGCAGCGGATCACCAGTGTTATTTATGATTCGGCACCGATGATTTTCCTTTCCGTATCCCAGTCCGGCGGTACGGTTATGGCCAGCGTATACGCAGTATACAACAACGTGTTCATTATCCTGAAAAGCCTTTTGCGCAGTGTGATCGACGCACCGCGTCTCAGCTTCGGACAGATGCTGACTCAGCGCAAAAGGGAAGGGGTATGGTCGGCGTTTGCGCAGTATGAATTTCTGATTTTTTCGGCGATTTTTGTCTTGCTTACCACGACCTGTGCGCTGATTCTTCCCTTCGTGGGTATTTATACCGCTGATGTCAACGATGCCAACTATTATGACAAAGGAATTGCGATCATGATGGTTATCGTTGCGGTGCTGGAGCTTATGCACATTCCCAGCAATCATCTGATCAACATGGCGGGGGAATTCCGTATCAGCCGCAATATTCAGATCATTTCCTGCGGAGTGCTTTTGGTTGGATTAGCCATAGGCGGTTTCCTGTGGGGAATGTACGGTATGCTGGGAGCGTTGATCGTGGTAGACCTTTTGTTGGCGATTCTGGAAATGGGTTACGTGCATACGCGGTTCTTTGGCGCAAAGCTTTTATCCCTGGCAAAACTGGTGCTGCCCCTGGCTGTGGCGGGTGTGGCGGTTTGCTGGGCGGAATTGAAGTTGGCACTGCCGATTAACGGATATGTATCCTTCTTCCTGTATGCCTGTGTCCTGGCGGCTGTAAACTTTGTCATCGGACTTGTGATTGGCTTGCTATTTAATCGCAGGGAACTGATTGCCCTGTTTGTCCGCATCAAGCGGATGCTGAAAAGATAACAAAAATGCGACTTCCCTTGGGAAGTCGCATTTTTATGTCTGTGAAAGGAAATTATTTCTTTTTCTTACGCAACAGAATAACGGTAATTGCAACACCACCGCCGACTGCCAACACAAGCAGAACGATGATAACGATCAGCAGGGTGTTATCCTGAGGCGGTTCATTGAACGTGGGAGGCACCACAGGAGCTGTGGGCATAGGAGCAGGAGTGCTGGGATTTGTAGGTTGCTGCTCAACGGGTTGCGTGGGCACGGTAGTGGGAGCAACCGTCGGAGTTGTGGGTGCTGTGGTAGGCTTTGTGGTAGGCTGTGTGGTGGGATTAGTAGGCTTTGGGTTGGGGTTGGTGCCGACGTGTTCTCCGTTAGAGGGAGATACCAAATCAGAGGGAACATCCTCACCGAAGAGTAGCCAGGCAAACTCGGGGTAGTCAACAAAGACATTCCGGGTACCGGTGATGGATTCAACAGCATCGTTGCGTCCCATTTCCCAGGTGTCTACCGGATCTTCTGCCATCCAGTCCAGAAGAACATCCATACTCTCCATTACGCCACTTTTGCCCCAGACATTGGTGCGGCCCCAACGGACGTACATATAAAGAACCATACGGGCGCAGTCACCACGGACAGAGACACCGGGATTATAGTATCCGGAGCTTTCACCGTAGGGGGTGTTGCCGCGGGAACTGTTTTCTGAGGGATTGGAGGGGCGCAGATGCATAATGTCGCCAATCTGTTGGGAATTGGCCAGTTTGCTCTGAGGCCATACATGCTCCTGATTCCAGATTTTACCGCTGTTCCAGGTACTGCTTTCCAAACCACCGCGATAGAGCAGGGCAACTTTGGAAGTGTCGCTGCTTACACAGTCGGTATACTTGTAGTAAGAACGGACATTCTTGTTTCCGTCATAGTATGTATAGAAAGAGTGTGAGGATTCCATCAGCTCCTGCAATTCGAGGAAAAGCGCACTGGAAGATACGTTGCTCTGACCGTTACCGCCGGAGAGGGTGGAGAGGGACTCAAAGTCGTGTTCTCCTGTGTAAAAGTCTTCGGCATAAGTGGAAAGGAACACACAGTCCTCACCGCGTGCGCCCCAGTTGGCGATGATATTTCCACTCTTGACATAATCCACATCTGAAGCAGTGGTGTAGCCGGTGGGAGTGGTATAGATTTTGTTGCTTGCCGGAGAGGCAGTAACGAAAGTCGGCAAGAACGAGAAAATCAGCATCAAGACTAAAAACAGGGTGCTGATGCGCTTAAAAGATTGTTTCATAACATGACTCCTTGTCAAATTTTGTCTTTTTATATCATAGCATATAAAGTGCAAAAAGGGAAGGGGTATTTTTGCCTTATAAGTGAAAAGGGCACTTGACAAATGGGAAAAGTGTGCTATAATCTTACCTGTTCCCGATGGAGGCTTAGCTCAGCTGGTTAGAGCGCATGCTTCACACGCATGAGGTCACAGGTTCGAGTCCCGTAGTCTCCACCAAAAACACCCCTAAAACCTAGGTTTTAGGGGTGTTTTTCTGCGTTTTACGAACATTTTTGGTTAAATTATTTTCGCGATTGCTGACTGTGTTACTAATTTGTTACTAACCGCGGAATTTAGGTCTAAGTAATCAACCGCATTCAAAATGTCGTCCAGATCCAAATGTGTGTAATATTTATCTGTAGTTGAGAGGTCTGCGTGGCCTAAAATTCTGCGCAGTGTCTGCTTATCAATGCCGGCGCGAATCGCTTGTGTTGTGAAGGTGTGCCGGCAATCGTATGGGGTATATCCCTCAAGGCCGATCTCGTTCATCAGCTCTTTGAATTCCCGCTTGGCAAAGTTGGCATAGGTCTTATTGCCGTTGTAGCCATCAATAAAGAGTTTGCCACCCCTCGACTTTGCTTCAGTCAAAATGGCTTGATACGCCATCAGGCCATCGGCTGCCACAGGTATGACGCGATTCTTACCAGAGCTCGTTTTACTGCCGCCGATAAAATAACGGCTGAAGCAGTTGCTGAGCGGCACTGTAAACAGTTCGTTCCCTCGACAGCCGGTAGCAAGCAAAACAAGAACAACCTTGGCGGCTTCCAGTTTTGATTCCTTGATAGCGGCGATTGCTTCCGGTGGAAAAACCTGCCCTTTGGATTTCTGTTCTGCTGTGATCGTGCAGAACCGGGCGTAATTGGTCTGGCATATTCCTTCACGGATTGCCCAGTCGGAGAGTTGGCCAAACAGTTGCAGTACCTTTTCACAGCTGGACTTGGACAGCCCCTTTTCCTCCAGCCGGATAATTACCTTTTGGAAGTCAGATGTCCGCAGACTGCGAAAACGAAGATCATGCAGTTCCTGGCAGTTGTTGAGTGCAGTTTTATAATTGCCTTTGCCATGCTCGCCGATGGTTCGCTCGTGCTCCGGGAGCCACAGATCATGCACCTGCTTAAAGGTGTAGTTAAATTTCTCGTTGATATCAATATCAGTCAGCCGCTCCAATGCCTTTTGCGCATCAACTCTGGTGGCATAAGAACCGATATACACATCATTCTTTCGCGCGATCCATGGCTTTGCCCGATTGCCGGACAATTTTGTTATGCTCCCGGTACCGTTGCTGCGCTTCCGGTGTTTGCGTTCTGTGATAACCTTCTTCCCACAGGCCCAGCAACAGACAGCATTGTCAGGCAACTCTGTATTACATTTTGAGCAAATCATTTGACATTCCTTTCTGGGTGTGTTACCCTAAGAGGGTAGACTACCCCCTTGGTGGTACGAGTGGGTGATCTTCTATACATGCCGCTATCGGAGGTGCGAACTCCGGTGGCGGCTTTTTTGTTTTATAGGGTGATCAGAATGGAAGAATGTCGTCATCGTAAATGATATCTTCTGTTTCTTCTTTTGTGGCAGAAAGACACTCATCACCCTCTTCGTATTTAGCGAGACGCCGTCGCAGGTCGCTGTTCTCTGCGTTGAGTTGGTTAATGGTCTGGGAACTACTTTTGCGTAGTTGCTCCAATTCCTTGGCCAGCTTTTCTTTTTCGTGCTTGAGGGAGAATGCCCACTCGCGACTTTTCGCTTCAGCATCCCAGGCTTTCTCTCTATCTCGGTTGTTGGAAATAAGAATGATGACCAAAATGATAATCGCAATAATGTATGGCATAAGAAACCTCCTTTTCGTGCTTTGGAAGGTGATTGATTTTTAGCTGAAAATAAGAGCTAGCAATAGAAGAAGACCGCAAAACCAAAGGGCAGCGCGTATATATTCCCACCACTCACTAAAAAAAGCGATAAGGTTTTCCAATGGGTTCTCCTTGTCCTTGATACTGAAAATTATAACCCCCACAACAGCGAGCGCAACACATATGACAGAAGATACTATAGTATCCATGCAAGCCTCCAATTCAAAAAGATACTTTCACACAAAACACCTGTACTTTATCGTACAGCGCTGGTGAAGGCGATGGCCTTGCCCAGGATGCGGACGGTGTTCATATCTTCTCCCCACAGGACGATGGGACGGTACTGGGGGTTCTCCGGCTCCAGGGAGATGTGATCATCGAAGATCCGGATGCGTTTCAAAGTGGCATCATTGTCGATCAGGACGGCGGCAATCTCCCCAGAGTCCACGGTATCCTGCTGACGGATATATACAATGTCGCCATCAAAGATCCGGGCGTTGATCATGCTGTCGCCCTGGCAGGTGAGGGCAAAGTCTGCGTGGATGTGCTTCGGAATGTTGATATACTCCTCAATGTGATCCTCTGCAAGGATGGGTGCGCCGCAGGCGATCTTTCCGAGCAGGGGAATTTTGCGCATTTCGGGGAGGGGGATAATGTTACTTCCAAAGTCGATGGGCATGTCATCCACTCTCTCGAAAAGTTCAGAAAGAGACATATCCATGCCGTCAGCCAATTTTTTGAGTTGGGGGATGGTAGGAGTGACAGGGCGCTGCGTGTTAGGGTTAATTCCTTTTTCAAGAATAGAGATATATCCATTGGAAAGATCGCAACGCAAGGCAAATTGACGCTGGGATAAATCATGCGAATTACGATAGGAACGAAGTAAATCTCCGAGTTTCATTGGTTAATCCTCCTTTGTTTAATATATTGTACATTGCGCATGCGTGAAAGTCAATGAAAAAATGTAAAATTTATTAAACAAAAAATGTTTAACGTACTTGACAAACAAGAAAAAGTGATGTAATATGGCTGTGTAATCCATTAAACATAAACCAAACCAACGCGCATTATTGTGGGAAGGAGGGGCAATATGGGCTATAAAATTAAAGATATTCGAGAGTCTTTGGGTCTGACCCAGGAACAGCTTGCGGAAAAAAGCGGTGTTAGCCGTACAATTATTTCCGGATTAGAAAATGGTACCGATAGAGCGACGACGACAAAGACCCTGCTTAAGATCGCGTCTGCACTGGGTACCACTGTAGACCAATTTTTTTTACCATGAGTGTTTAACGCATTAAACATACGGAGGAATGTATATGGCGCAGAAGAATGCGACACCGACGAAGGAGCAGGCGCGGGTTATCAGAGAGAATGGATTAGACCCTGCGCGTTGGGTGGTAATCAAGGATTTTCCGCACAGTTTAATCATCAAGAGAATGGTCGGCGAAGAGTTCCGGCTGATCAACAAGTAAGGAAGGAGGCTATTATGCCTAAGCCCAAATTAACAATGACCTTGGAAGAGGTCTGCAAGCTGTTCCGCAGCTATGGTATACCAATGGAAGTCAGCCGCCTGGCAGATGAAATTGAGGCTGGCATCTATCCAATTGGAAGAGTCATCCGCAGAGGGGCTCAGCGCAGAAGCTTTGAGATCTGGCGCTGCGATGTAGAAGCGTTTATCCAATCAAAAATGCCCAAATCGGAGACAGCATGAAATCCTAAACGATTCAGAAAGGAAGGTTACATATGAAAACAAATTATAAGAATTCCGGAATGCGGAAGGTGCTTGTCACATTGATCTTTTATTTGAGCGTGATTCTGGCGGCGCTGGTGTTGGGCGTGACCCATCAGATCGCAGGCTGGGTGGCGCAGGTTGCCGTGGCATTGAGCCTGGGTAGGCTGCTGTGGCTGATGGCCTGGGGCGCAGCGAAGAACGGTCAAGCGTGGCGGGTTTAACATGGCTACGGTTAAACTGAGAGCTCCAACGGAGCATGAAACGGAGATCATGCGCAGAAATGGCGTGGATCCGGAAAATGCTGCGGTGATCAGCGGCGATGAAAATACCCTTGTCATCCGGCGCCACAAGACCGGGGATGACATAATGATTGTCCGGGGGTTGAGACCCTGGGGAAATTGGAGGACTGATGTGAAATGGTCATAAATGAAAAAGCACTTGTTACGCAGATGAAGAATGCCTACAACAGTTACGGCTACACCGTGGCGGCACAGGATGACCGCATGTATCTGACAAACGGCTTCTGGCTGGCGGAGATCGATGTGGACAATGTACCCGATAAGATCCTTGGCATGTTTGGCGAGCACATCCGGGATGTTCCCAAGTCTGGCGACGCCTACAAGGTGACCAAAGGCAAGGATGGCGCCATCGTACAGAAGCGTATCCTGGAGGAGGCCATGGGCACGGTGAAAAAGATGTACGAACGGCGGGATGTAGCGTTTGAGGATGCAGTGCCGGTGGTGATGCAAAAGACCAACCTTACATATGATGGCTGCCGGGTGTGGCAGGCAGAGTGCACCCGGGATATCTTCCTGATCGATCCCAGGTACGCCGCCATGATCGACAAGACCAAGGAGGTCCACAAGGTGGGCGAGGGCATCTATGCCGAGGATGATGACAGTAAGTTGTGGATCCTGCGGGTTGCCAAGGAATCGGACAAGACCTATCTGGAACACATGGAGAAGATCTCCTGGGTTAAGGAATAAAAAAGTGCGCTGCCCCCAACCGACCAAAGTTAAGGCAACGCACTATCAACAAACACAGCCACAAGGACTGTATGACCATTATAGCATACAGTTCCTTTTGTGGCAAGTAGGAATTTGAAGGTATTACTATGACACTAAAAGAACGGAAACGATTGCAGTATCTGGTGAATAATCAGAGCAGCCTTAACAACGAAGAATGGGCCGAGCTGGAAGATTTGTGCGAGATGTTAGAATGTGATGCCAGAGACCATAGACCGGACCCATTCCAATCAACAGGCCAGCACCAGGCACAGCCAATAGAAATACATAACGAATCACAGGTTGATCTGTTTGACGAGATCATCGTGGATAACTTTGCCGGTGGTGGTGGAGCGTCCACGGGAATAGAGTTGGCAGCA
>SVMA01000019.1 GCA_015067635.1 Oscillospiraceae bacterium
AAAATGGCTGATATCTGCTAACACGACCTGGATTAAAAAGTTTGGAATTTCCCCCGGATTTTGTACTATCTGATACTGTTTGGAACGATTATTATTAGAAAAACAGGATAATCGTTTCTCCTAAGCGGAAGGTCGGAGGTTAGAGTCCTCTCTGGGGTGCCAATAACATATTTTCCGCTGCACCTGCTGAAAGATGGCTTTCGCCTTGACGCAGGTGCCTTTTCTGTGATATGATAAGCGTTAGATAATATTGGAATAAAGGAGCAGATTTATGGAAAGAGACACCATCATTGCCGGTGTACATATTGGAGAACATTCCTTTGAGCCGGATGCGATCATTGCAGAAATCAAAGAGCGCTGTATTGACTGCGGTCACAACTTTGTCACCATCCGTCCTCCCGCTGGAAGAGCCGTTCCTCAGGAATGCTATATCCAATGGGCTGAATATTTGGCACAGAATAAGATCTTTTTCATTTTTCTGTACAACGTGCAGCACTCTCCTGCCGGCTGTGAGAGTCACATTACTGCAGAAACCATCGCAGAAATGAAGCGCATTGCCGGACAATATTACGTTGGCAACATGATCGGTGAGGTTGGAAGCACCTTTGCCTGTAAATGGCCCGGTTATTTCGACGGTCTTTTGAAGGAAGACGGATTTGTTCCGGAAACAACCCTGCCGGATATGGAAACCGCCCACAAAAAGTATATTGAATACGTTGGCAGCTTTATCGAAGCAGAACGGCGTTTGGGTGCCCCGGCTATTGTTTCCGTGGAAGCCACAAATCTGAATAAATACAACGCCGAAGCCGGTGTGGAGATCCCCATGCTTGAGCTGATGTGCGGCCATCCTGAAATACTGGTATCTGCCCTGCGCGGTGTGGCACGTGCCACCAACGCCAAAATGTGGGGTACTTATCTGGCCCATGAATGGTATGGCGGTACCCGCCATCTGGATATGCTTAAGCGCAAGAGAATGTCTATGGCTTATAAATATGCCTACCTGTCCGGTTCTCAGGCCTTCTGTCTGGAAAGCGGTGACGAGTCCATCAGCAGCTTTGGTCATTCCCTGCCCGGTGATCATATCGTTTGCCGGGAATACAGAGAGGAACTGACAAAGCTTTCCCGGTTTATTCGGGAAGATGCCCGTCCTGCAGGCGGTCCTAAGGTCAAAGTTGCCATCGTACAGGGCAATCACGATGCCTGGGGTAGCTGGGGCGGCAGCTCTGCGTGGAATCAGTTTGACCGCCCCGAATGGGGTCACGGTGAAGCAGAATTCAGCTGGAGACTTTTGGAGGAAGTAAATACCAAACGCTCCTGGTGCGACATCGCCAATTTCGGTGACGAGGATCTGAGTGCCGCACCTGCCTACGGCATGTACGACGTCATCCCCTCCGAAGCACCGGCGGAAACCTTCCAAAAATACGACTATGTCATCTTCCTGGGCTGGAACACCATGACGGACGAGCTTTATGAAAAGCTTTTGGTCTTTGTGGAAAAGGGCGGCAAACTGTTGATGACCGGCGCTCATCTGAACTATTCTTCCCGTCGGGATGGGGAACGGAAGCTTTTGTGCAATGAAAAGCTGGAAAAGCTGTTCGGCTGCCGGTTCACCGGTGAGACCGTCCTGAGCAACAACGGAATCAAATTCTGGGAAACCAGTCCCTCCGGTCTGCTCTATCCCGGACTGAAGGAAAAAGACTGGGACCCCACCTATTCCCACGGCTATCTCTCCTACCTGAAATGTGAAGTCACCACAGGCTTTGTAGTGGGTGATATGGCAGACGATTTCGACTACATCCCCAATACCTTGCCCATGGTGATCGAAAACAAAGTGGGTAACGGCGTTGCCATCCTTGTCACCAGCGAAAACTACCCCGGCAATCCTGCTCTGTCTCCCCTCTACCGCACAATCCTGCGGGAGATGATGACCCAAAGCGCGAGGGAATGTCCGGTGCAGGTTAAGTCCAACGGTGCCCTGCGTTATGCTGTATACGAGGGTGGAAAAATGTACCTTCTGAACACAGATTATGACATGGATATCTCCGTGCAGATCACGTATCAGGGAAAAACTGTCAATTTGACCGTTGCCCCTGCCGAGATGAAAACCTATCAGTTGTAATCCACTACCGCCGCAACCCTTTGGTTGTGGCGGTATCATTATTGACAATATATTCCCCATGCTTTATACTGAATTTCAAGGAGGTGCAGAATATGGATTTTCAACAATTGTTTCCAATTTGGAATCAGCTTACTTTATCTCAGCAGGAGCTTATTTCCGCGTCTGTGATTTCTCGCACACTGGGAAAAGGGGCTGTATTGCATAACGGCTCCATGGACTGTGCCGGGCTTGTAATGATTCAGTCGGGACAGCTCCGGGCGTACATATTATCTGAGGATGGTCGGGAGATCACTTTATACCGCCTGTTGGACCGGGATATTTGTCTTTTTTCCGCTTCCTGTGTCATGCGAAGTGTACAGTTTGAGATTATGATCAGTGCTGAGAAGGAATCAGAGGTCTTCATCCTCCCTCCCCATATTTTTAAGAAAATTATGGAAGAATCTGCCCCGTTGGCCAATTACACCAATGAACTGATGGCCACTCGCTTTACCGAGGTTATGTGGCTGATTGAGCAGATTATGTGGAAAAGTGTGGACAAGCGATTGGCAGGTTTTCTTTTGGAAGAAAGTGCGCTGGAAGGTTCCGACATTTTGAAGCTGACCCACGAGATGATCGCTAATCATCTCGGAACCGCGCGGGAAGTAATCACCCGAATGCTGCGGTATTTTCAAACTGAAGGCTACGTTAAGCTGACCCGCGGCACCGTGGAAATTGTCGACCGCAGTCAAATGGAGGCCCTTGCAGAGGACTAGACAAATCTCCTACCCTATCCTGTTGCAAAAATGCAGGCAGCGTGCTATAATAAGTGCAATCTAAAGAATTGGAGCGATCCCCATGTTAAATAATCTGTTTCATTTTCCGGTGCTGACCGGTGCCGTTCCCGAAAATGCGGCACAGCAGCAGGCCTTCCGCACCGCAATTCCCATTTTTATCGTGCTGTTGGTGCTTACCGTGGCCATTGCCGTGGTTTTGGAAATTATGCGGATGCGCAGTAATGGCGCCTCCGAAAGAAAAATCTTTCGCATTCTGTCCATTCCGGCATATCTGCTGGCAGTCTCTGTTTTGGTGCTGGTAATTATTTCCTGTAATCGGCTGAACTCTTTCGGAAATCCGCAAATCAATCAGCCCACCGAAAGCACCAACCCCTCTGGATCAACGCAGCCCAGCACCGCCCCCTCTACCGAGCCAACGACAGTTCCTACACAGCCGACAGTTCCTCCCACAGAGCCCACTCCCACCTTTGCTGTAAAGCCTCACATGGTGGACAAAACAAATCCCGCGAACTGGAACATCAAATGGGAAACCATTGCTGACGGAAACATTGTTACAAGCTATCAGCGCCCTGCCAGCATCCATTTTGGCGCAGGAGATTCCTATTTTCAGCTTCCCGGTATCTCTGGCTTCCGTGGCGGTAATTACCGCACCAGTGCTACCTATGGCACTGTTAATGTGACCGCAAAGAAGCTGACCCCGGTCTGGAATCGGGATATCGATGCCCTTCCCAAGGCCAGCTCCGGTGCCTGGACCGGTGCCGGTTGGACCGGTCAGCCCCTGATTGTGGAATGGGACAACGAAACCAAATCCCACATGAATCTTTATCCCTCCGCAAAAGCCAAGAATGATCTGGTTGAGGTCATTTATGCCACATTGGACGGCAATATTTATTTCTATGATTTGGAAACCGGCGAATACACCCGTGATCCTTTGACCATCGGCATGGCCTTCAAGGGCTCCGGTGCTCTGGATCCCAGAGGTTATCCCATTATGTATGTGGGCTCCGGTGACCGCACCCGGGAAGGCAAACAGCCGCGGATGTTCATTATCAATCTCCTTGACTGCTCTGTCATGTATGAATACGGTCACGAAAAGGAGTTTAACTTCCGCAGCTGGCGTGCATTTGATGCTTCTCCGTTGGTGCACGCAGCAACGGATACGCTGATTTGGCCCGGTGAGAACGGCTTGCTTTATACCATCAAGCTGAACTCTTCCTATAATAAATCTGCAGGCACGCTTTCCATCCATCCGGATATGCCTGTAATGAACCGGTATATGTCGGATCTGAACAAGGACAATTACAGCAACAATCTCGGCATGGAAAACAGCCCCATCATTGTGGAAAACTATCTGTATATGGGCGATAATCGGGGTCTGTTCTTCTGCGTGGATCTGAACACCATGAAGCTTGTCTGGGCACAGGAGATCAAGGACGACCTGAATGCCACCGCCGTTTTTGACTGGGGTAAGGATAACAAGGGTTATCTCTATCTGGCAACCTCAGTGGAATATGCCAAGAATACCAGCTATATGTATAAGCTCAGCGCTGTGACCGGTGAGATCATCTGGGAAAAATCCATGGGTGATGTGGTGTACAACAAGAACGTGTCCGGTGGTGCTCTTTCCTCCCCTCTGTTGGGCAAGAAGGGTACGCCTTATGAGGGTATGATCTTCTTCCACATTGCGAAAACCCCCAGTGAATATGAAGGAACCATGCTGGCCATGGATGCAGAAACCGGAAACATTCTGTGGCAAAAAACCATGAAATACTGCTGGAGTTCCCCCGTGGCGATCTACTCCGAAGATGGCAATGCATATCTGATCATCTTCGATTCTGTCGGTAACGCCCATTTGATGGACGGCAAGACCGGAAATGTATTGGATATGATCAACATCGGCTCCAATGTGGAGGCCTCCCCTTCTGTCTTTAACGATATGCTGGTAGTCGGCACACGTGGGCAAAAGGTTTACGGCATCAAAATCAGTTAATTTTACACCGGCTGTCTGCGTACAGCCGGTGCTTTTTCTTGCGCACTGGGCTTTGGTTGTGCTATAATGGAGAAAAAAGGAGGTTCCTTTATGGATATGGTACTTCTCACCGCACTGGGCGTTGGTGGTGCAACGGTTATCGGTTCAATTATCGGCTTTCTGTTTAAGAATTTATCTCATAAATTCAGCGATATTGTGTTGGCATTTGCTGCCGGTGTGATGCTGGCCGCCGCTGTATTGGGATTGATTCTCCCTTCTGTGGAATACGGCGGTCATTTCGGACTACTGATTACTGTGGCAGGTATTTTTGCCGGTGCCTTGTGCCTGAATGTTATAGACCGCGCAGTGCCCCATTTGCATAAGCTGGTGGGTGCAGATCCGGAAAATCACAAAAGCAATGCCGATGTCAGCAAGGTGCTTCTGTTCGTCACCGCCATTGCCATCCATAATCTGCCGGAAGGCATTGCCGCAGGTGTCAGCTTTGGTTCCGGAAACACCTCAGAGGCTCTGATCATCGCCGGCGGTATCGCCCTGCAGAATATCCCCGAAGGTATGGTGATTATCGGACCCATGCTGGCCGCCGGAATTTCCCCAAAGCGCACCTTCCTGTGTGCTCTGGCAACCGGATTGGTGGAAGTTGTGGGTACATTGCTGGGATATTTTGCCGTCACGGTTGCCTCCGCTATTCTGCCCTTTGCGCTGGCATTTGCCGGCGGCACCATGCTCTATGTCATCAGTGATGAGATGATTCCCGAAACCCATGCCCATGGCAGTCAGCGGGGTGCTACGTATGCCTTGCTGATCGGTTTCTGTGTGATGCTGGTATCGGATATTTTACTTGGATAAAAAATTTTTTAGAATCTTGCAATAAAACGGTATCTTCTCCGATTATTATGGTGAAAGGGGTGAAGGCGATGGCCTTGTGGAGTAATTCTTTTCCCGCATCCGGGACGCTGGATGGGTATATTTCCCGCATGGCTAGCGGGGACACTCAGGGATTAGAGCTGCTGTATCAAGCAGTTTCTCCCGGTGTCTACGCCTTTGCTCTGTCCGTTTTGAAGAACAGCCACGATGCTGAGGATGTACTGCAGGATACCTTCCTGCGTGTTTACAACGGTGCTGCCGCCTATCGCTCCCAGGGTAAGCCTATGGCATGGATTTTGACGATTGCAAAGAATCTTTGCTACAAGCGCCTGCAGGAGCAGCAACGGACGGGCACTGCTCCTCAGGAGTGGCAAAACTACACGCAATCCAATATTTCCGCTGACGACAAGGCGGTCATTTGGGCGTGTATGGAGCAGCTTTCCGATGACGAGCGTCAGATTGTCGTACTGCACGCCGTTGCCGGTTTCAAGCATCGGGAAATCGCCCAAATGCTTGATGAAAAGCTGTCCACCGTTCTCTCAAAATACCATCGGGCCATCAAAAAACTAAAGGAAAATTTTTGAAAAGGAGAGGAACAACATGACCAATAAGCAAATGGAGAAAAAACTCCGTCGGGCTTTTCAACGTGCCACACCAAATCGTACGGATGCGTCGGCTGTTCATCCCCTCCTCGCCGAAACAAAAAATCGGAAAGGAGTACCTATGAAACCTGTTAAAACAAATCTTCAGTTTCGCCTTTTTACAGGCTTAGCCGCCACAGCCGCAGTCGTCGCACTGATCCTTGGTGTAACATTTCTTCCCAAGACAGGCATTAACCCCGCCGCTGGAGCTCCGGGTCCTGCTCAAAACAGCATTGTCACCCAACCGGCAGCAGATCATGAGCTTGGTGTTGTACGTGCAATAGAAACGCTGAATAGCTACCTTGCGGATATGGAAAATGCTCCTGCCTCCACGGAGAATTGGGATTGGGAATTTCAGCTGGTTGGCGATATCCTGGTTTATGAATTTGAAATTGAAGCAGAGCCCAACGATTTTATCGCCCATGTCTATCCGGATGGCAAAGTGCTTTCCTGGTATGAGGATGATGCTGCAGCCAGCTCCGCCCATGGATGGTTTGTAGGACTGGATGCCGCAATGGAAGCCTCCAAGGAATATGCTGCCGCCAATGAGCTGTCGCTTGACCCGTCCTCAAGCTCCTTTAACTGGGAGCTGGAAACAGAAGACGGTAAGTACACTTATGAACTCGAATACCGCCTTGGCGTTTACGAGATCACATTCTGGGTAGATGCCGTAACCGGAGTGGTATTGCACCATGAAACTGAATTCAAGAGCGGCTTCATTCCTTCCGCCACCACCGATGCCCAAGGCAATACCGAAGGTCCTCCGCCAACCACTCTGCCATCCGGCAGTATCAGCAGGGACGAAGCCCTTCAAATCGCTCTGAAGCATGCAAATCTGAAGGAAGCAGATGTGTGGTTTACGATTGACGTGGAGCTGGATGATGCTGTCCCCAACTACGATATTGAAATCTACTTTGGCAAAGATAGGTATGAATATGAAATCCGCCTAAGTGACGGTGCTATTCTGGGCGCGGATGTTGACTACGAAAAGGATGCCACCACAACCACCGATCCCCCTGACGGTAAAATCCCTAGCAACGTTGCCATTAACCTCGCCTTGGAGCATGTAGGCATCAACAGCAATGCAAGTCAGGGTGTCTCTCATCTGAAATGTGAGGCAGATAGCGACAACGGAGTTAAACATTACGACGTATCCTTTCATTACAACGGCTACTCCTATGAATTGGAAATCGGGATGTACAACGCCATCGTTATCAGTGTAGAAAAAGAGACCATTGACTGAGCCTTCAAATCCTTTGCCGCCCGTGGGAACACGGGCGGCTTTTTCGGCTGTGCGCCATCCTTGCAATTTTCCGAAAGCAGATGTATAATAAAAGGACAGAAAGAGGGTGTATCGGATATGGGATATTTTGCCGTCATTGACACGGAAACGAATTGGGTCGACCGGGTCATGTCCATCGGCACTGTAATCGCAGACTGTGATACTTTCCAACCCGTGGATATGAAATACCATGTACTTACCCCGGAGTATGAAATTGGCGGGATGTATGAAAACGAACTGTTTTCCGATCCCAATCGGATGCCCGTTATCTGTTCTCGTGCGGAAGCGCTTAATGCCATTTTGTGCTGGCTTTCCGGCTTTGGTGTAACAGACATCTACGCCTACAACGCCTCTTTTGACCGCAATCATTTGCCGGAGCTTTCTTCTCTGGTCTGGCATGATATCATTCGTATTGCCGCCTATCGGCAGTACAATCCCAAAATACCCGCCTCTGCAGAATGCTGCAGCACAGGGCGGATGAAACGAAACTACGGTGTGGAACCCATGCTGAAGCTCCTTTCCGGTGCCCAGTCCTATCGGGAAACCCATAATGCGCTGCTGGATGCCCTGGACGAATTGGAGATTATGCGACTATTGGGTCTCAAGCCACGGGATTACATCAAGCTGTAACAGCAATTAAGACGAACATACGTCAGGAGGAATTTATATGATTGATCAGAACTATGCCGAATTTGCCTGGGAAATGACAGCAACGCTCCTGTCCATTGACTCCCCTTCCGGCTTTACCCAGCGGGCCGCAGGATGGGTAAAGGAAAAATTTGAAAGTCTCGGCTTTACTGCCGACATTACCGCCAAGGGCGGTATAGTGGTGGATCTGGGCGGTGAATGCACCGCAGACAGTCTGCTTTTGGAAGCGCATACAGATACTTTGGGCGCCATGGTTTCCGAAATCAAGGGTAACGGTCGTCTGCGGCTCACTCCCCTTGGCGGTATGAGTGCCAACAACGGAGAGGCTGAAAACGTGTGGGTCTATACCAGAAACGGTAAGGTTATTGACGGCACCTGTCAGCTGTGCAACGCATCCGTCCATGTGAACAAGGACTATTCCGACACCAAGCGTTCCTTCGACACCATGGAGGTCGTGCTGGATGAGGATGTGAACTCCGTTTCAGATACCATAGCACTGGGTATTGAGGTTGGGGATATTGTTTGTTTTGAGCCCCGAACCCGCCGTACACCCAGCGGCTATCTGAAGAGCCGTTTTTTGGATGACAAGCTGAGTGTGGGTATTCTTCTTGGCTTTGCCAAGTATTTAAGTGATAACTCCATTACTCCCGAACGCAAAACCTACATCCATATCACCGTGTATGAGGAAGTGGGTCATGGCGGTTCTGCCTCCATCCCTGAGGGCGTGACAGAAGCTATTTCCGTGGACATGGGCTGTGTGGGCGATGGACTGAACTGCACCGAAAAGCAGGTGTCCATCTGTGCAAAGGATTCCGGTGGACCTTACTCCTATGAGGTCGTCGGCAAGCTGATTGCGGCAGCAAAAAAAGCCGGTGCTGACTATGCGGTGGATGTATATCCCTATTATGGCTCCGATGTGGAAGCAACCCTTCACAGCGGTGCAGATATCCGCCACGGTCTGATCGGCGCAGGTGTCTATGCCAGCCACGGCTATGAACGCAGTCACATGGACGGGATCATGAACACATTAAAGCTGCTCTGCGGCTATTTGGAAGTCTGACAATGATAAAAAGCAAACCCGGGACATTCGTCCCGGGTTTATCTTATTCCACGCCTTGAATCTCCAGCATTTCCAGTATCTGCATACCGCTGGCCGTGAGTGTGAAGCTTCCCTTTATTGGGTAACCATCATAAGCCTCACCGTATGCGCCCTTCAGCGGTTGGTCAAAGTCGATGGAGATCAGGCCACGCTTGGCAAGGCATTGCAATGCCAATGCGCTCTCCTCCGGGGAAAGCTCCCCTTCCTCCAAATAAACCGGATCCATGGACGATGCCCTCCGGGCAACCGGCAAAAAAGGAATCTGTCCCAACAGCCGCAGCATCGTAATTTCCTCTGCGGTTAATACCAGAGTGCTTCCACAGCCGCCACAATTACCGCAGCAACCGCCGCAGCCGCCTTTACATTCGCTCATTGTCCTTCTCCCCGCAAACTATTTTCCCGTCCCTGACAGGTAAACAGGATCACCTGCTTATGCTCTGCCATTTCTTCCAAAATATGCACGGCCGTTTTCAGTCTAGTGTCGTCAAAGCGCACCATTGCATCATCCAAAATCAGCGGAGCCTCCGGTGTCAGTTCTTCTGCCACAGCCAGACGCAGTGCCAAATAAAGCTGATCAACCGTTCCGTCACTACGCCACTGAGAAGGCCGCAGGGTATCCTCCTGCTGAGCACTGATATGCACGCTCAGGTCCTCTCCCAGAGTCATTTTCTGATACCGTCCACCGGTCAGCTTTCCAAACAGCTCCTGTGCACGCCTGGAAATCCGGGGAGCAAATCTCCGCTGCAGCTCGCTGGTGGCACTGCTCAACGCCCGCTGTGCCACTTCCAGAGCCTGATAGGTTTCCTCCAGCTTTTCAATACGTGCACGCACCTGTCTGAGCTGAAGCCGCAGGGCAGATTCCTGTCCCAACGCATCCGCCTGACCCTGGAACTGTCCCAATCTCAGCTGATTCTGCTTTTGCTCAAAGGCCGCACTGCTGAGCAGAGCATCCGTTTCGCTGAGGGTATTACTTAGCTCATCCGGCTGCACAGGTGCCGGCACATCCTTTGTCAGGGCTTGCAGAGCCGCAATTTGACTTTCCATCCTCTGCAAATCCCGACGTGCATCCCCTAATACCTTCCATTGGGCAGAAATGTTTTCCCATTTCTCCAGACACGCGGCAATATTTTCGCCCTCTGTCAATGTCTGAATGCGGCTGAGAAGCTCCTCCTTGCGCTGATGGAACTGGGCAGTTACCTGCTCATATTGCGCTGCTTCCTTTTCGTAAAGCAGCTGCGTAGTGGCAAATTCCTCTGCGGCTGCACGCCAATCCGACGTGTTTACAGAACCGTACTTTGCAGTTAGCTCGGTGAAAACGCGGTTTTGTTTCTTTTTGCTATGACTTCCTGCAAACAGCAATACCAGCCCAAGCACTGCGATACCGCCACCGGCGGCAAGCAACAGAATTTGCAGAGCCTCCAGTACAAATGCTCCGGCCGCTGCCAAAGCACCCAGTATCAGAATGGCAATTCCCATACCGATCACAGTCTTATGCTTTTTCTGTTTCCGCGCAGAGTCCGTAACGGATACAATATCCTTGCTGACCTGCTCCTTTGCCTGCTCGCCAGTCATTCCCTCAAAGTATTTGGGCGCATCCGGACGTACCGGTGCCCCCGGAAGCATCTGCTGCTCCATTTGCAGGGACATACTCTCATTGTGCAGCTTTTGAAGACTGACCCTTACCCGTTCCGCCTCGGTCTCAGGAGGCAATGCGGCACATACTGCCGCCTGTTGCTCCACCTGCGCCCGCATGCTATCCCGCGCCGCAATCGCCTCTTTTATATGTTGCAATTCCTCCTGTGCCTGGGCATATTGCAGTGCAATTTTGTGATTTTGCAGCTTTGCCATCCATGCGTCCAACTCTTGCTGGCGCTCCCGGATACGCTGCGCCTGAATATTCAGCTCCTGCAGCCCGTGCAGCTGTTCTTCCAATTTATCCCGTTCTGCTTCCGCCTGAGGCAGTAAACCTCCCCGATTGTAGCGGCATTTGTTCTTCAGGTCCTTTAAGGTCTGTGCCAGTTTTTCCCCGGCACCGCTTTCATCGCCGGTGGTTACCAGATTATTCAGTCTCCGACGCAGGGCATCATCCTGTGTCACAGGCAGATCCGTCATTTTCAAAAAGCCTGCCCGGACAAAGACACATCTCTCAACTCCAAGCAATTCCATGCCACAGTTTGCGGCAGTCAGCTCCGGCACATCCAGTCCGCTTTCCGTTTCATAGGCGCGGAATTCTCCGAAGATCAACCGACCTCTTGTCCGGCGTTCCAGGGTAATATCCCGCCCATTCCAGCAAATATCCATACGCCCTTCCATAGGCGCACCGGACCAGGGCGCATAATGCTCCTTATCCGCCAGAATACTCTGGGTGGTTCTGGCCTTGGTATCAATGCCGTAAAGCATGGCAACCAAAAACGCGCACCAGGTACTCTTCCCCCACTCATTGGGTGCTTCGATAATATTCAGCCCCGGCTGCAGGGTCAGTGTCTGATGCTCCAGCTTGCCAAAAGTGGCAGTCATAGAATAGATCTTCACGGCAGAGTCACCTCCTGCCCATCCAAAATCTGACGGGAGATGCGTGCGGCCAGCTTGATCCGCTGCTGAAGCACCTCACTGTCCGTGTCCAACGCATCATGGAGAATGGTAAAATACATTCCCTCCAGGCTGTCCTCTCCCACGGCACTCCACAATTCCTTTTCCGGAATGGTCTTATCCCGAAGCACCAAATTTCTGACATGTGGGAACTGTGCCGCCAGGGCATCCAAATTCAAATCATCGGAATATCCGGTCAACGTTATCCGATATTCGTCCCTGGTTTCAACACCGGGAAGAATCTGCGCCAGCGTTTGGACCGCATCCACCCCCAGAGTCACTGTTTCATCGTAGAACCGGGGAGTATCCAAGGGACAAAACTCCATCTCAATAGAATCCTTCAGTGTCAGCAGAAGCACGCCCTTGATGCCGGTTTCATCGTAACCGTGTCCCATGGGACAACCGGGCCATGCGCACATAGCATCCCCACTGCGGAAGCTGTCCTGCTTATGGATGTGCCCCAATGCCAAATAATCCAATCCGGACTGCCGCAGTTGGCGGGAATTTACCGGACAGTAAACAGATGCGGTATTGGTAGCATCCCCATGAAGAACACCGATGTTCCAGCGGTAGTTTCCCTCCGCATGAAAATTCTCCAATAACGCAGGACAATCCATTGCCTCATAACCCGCACCGTAAACAGTACAGTCCAACTGAGGCAATTCCACTGCTTCCATCACAGGATGTGTAAAAATATGCACATTGGATGGCCAGTTCTCTGCCAAATACGCAGAACCGGGATGGCAAAAATCATGATTTCCGGGGGCAATAAATACAGGAATTTCAACATCCTGCAATGCTTCCTGCACCGCACGGAAGGAATCCTTGGTATATGCTCCGTCAAACAGGTCGCCGGATAAGAGCATCATATTGCAATGCTCCCGCTTTGCCAGCGAACAAATTTTCTCAGGAAGCTTCCGCAATTCCTGGCGCAAAAAACGGGATTGCTCCTCGTTGCGGCCTGTCAGCGGCGCATCCAGGTGCCAGTCAGCGCTGTGAAGAATTTTAATCACTGATATCCACCCTTTCTGCCTTTCGGCACAATCCAGTATCTGTGTCAATGGTAAAAAGCACTGCTTCCATTTTCGTCGGTCCGTTTGCCCATTGGTAACGGTTGGGTAAATCCCCACGGAATTTGGCAATGGACAGCTCCGGACGAATACCCAACACCGAGTTTTTCGGACCGGTCATACCCAAATCCGTCACATATCCGGTACCCTTTGGCAAAACCTGCGCATCCGCAGTCGGAACATGGGTATGGGTTCCCCAGACGGCACTGACACGACCGTCCAGCAGATAACCCATTGCCAGCTTCTCTGAAGTGGCTTCTGCATGCATTTCCACCAATATGAGTCGTGCATCTATCTCTTTGAGAATCTTTTCAATCATCAAAAAGGGGTTATCCGGCCCGTAATCCATGTTACAGCGACCAATCAAATCAATTACCGCCACCGGCCCAACTTTTGTCTCAAAGATACCGTAACCCCGTCCGGGAACCTGAGGTGCATAATTTGCCGGACGCAAAATGCGGCTGCAATCGTCCATATAGGTTACGATCTCCCGCTTGCTCCAGGTGTGATTACCCATGGTGATCACATCGGCACCGGCATCAAAAATTGCTTCCGCCTGCTCCTGTGTGATCCCTACCACACTGGCATTTTCTCCGTTAACGATCACAAAATCGGCATCGCATTTTCTTTTCAAATACCGCAGAGAATGACCGATCCGGTCTAAACCGGGGTTTCCAACCACGTCTCCAACGGCCAAAACCTTCCATTCCAATACAAATACCTCTTTCCTATTTTCGTTTTATGCGCTCCTGTTTTCCATGAATTTACCGCACGGATTTGGCATATTCAGAAGGTGTAATTCCAAATTTATCCTTGAATTGCCGGGAAAAATGATGAACAGTTGAGTAATGTAAAACCTCTGCAATCTCTGTGAAATTCAGGTTGCCCTCCCGAATCATCTGCTTGCTCTCCTGTATCTTGATTCTGCGAATATACTCACCCGGAGAAATCTGCAGATTTTTATGGAACAGCGCTGTCATATAGCTGGCGCTTACATCCACCATCCGCGCAACCAACGGCACAGACAATTTTTCCCGAATATGCTCAGAAATGTACTGTTGCGCCCGACGAATAATCTCATTTTCCGAATTCATGGAGTTGGATGCCTTCACCTTCGCGGTCGGTGCCTGATGCCGCAAAAGCAGTAACAGCAGTTGTGTCAGCTGTGCTGCGATCATATCCAGTGCATAGGGATCCATCCGATCCTGCTCCCGCAGAATTTGCTGCATTAAGGTCACCGCAGCCTGGGTCGGACGGATTCTCCGATTCAAAAGTGCGTCCAGGTTCCCGTTCTCTATCTCAAAGGACAATGTCACGTAACGAGGTGCCACGTCAATATCTGCATACTGCATGTGCCACTGATTTGCCCCGTAAAAAGCCATATCTCCCTGCTCCAGCACCAGGTCCTGTCCATCCGCCACTGAGTGAATAGATCCCTGATCCACATAGGTCAGTTCCAGCACAGGATGGGATTCTCCGGCAAAAAAGAACCCTCTCTCCTTCTCGTGATAGAAAAGCGTATAGACCCCGGTGACATGCATTGCATTTTCAACCGTGGCAGTAATGGGCTCGGTACGTTCCTCCACAGTCTCCGGCAGCCTCTCCGAGGATATCTCCACCATTGTTTTCTCCTGACGAAACGGCACCAGCGAAAAATACACATTTTCCCTCAGCCGTACAAGCTTATCCAAATAAAAAGACTGATATTTTTTGCCGTCCAAAGAAACAGACAATACAGTCATTCCACCGCCCTGACCAATCAGTGTCTCTGATGCCGCCTGATAAACCGTATGCTGCTGACCGTCCAGCGCAATCGTACGGTATTCCACGTCAGAACTTGCTTTTCTGTTCCGTTCCGGCTCTACAATTCCATAGTCCTTAAAATTGATATGATTAAGATGTTGAATCATAAGGATTACCCCCTCAAACACAAGAATGGGATCACCAACCGGTGACCCCATTATTATACACAAAAAAGTTGAAAATGGCAAATACTTTATCGCTGATATTCAAATTCTAAATCGTAAATATCCACAGTATCCCCATCTTGTATGCCCATTTCTTCCAAACGGGCAAATAATCCGCATTTGCGCAGCTGCAAATCAAAGTAGTTTCTGGCCTCATAATCATCGAAATTGATATTTTCCACCAACCGTTCCAGCCAGGTTCCGGTGACCAGCCAGGTGCTGCCGTAGTGCTCGATCTCCAATGCGTTGGGGTCTCCCACTTCCGCTGTCGGCTCCACGTACTCCGGCTCGTAGACCGTCACGGGCGGCAGCGTGCGAAGTCGCTCTGCCACCACCCGCATCAGATTTCTTGTGCCTTGGGTAGTACCGGCAGAGATCTCATACAGCTCACATCCAGCCGCTTCCACAACTGTGCGCAATCGCTGCAAATTATCCGATTCCGGTGCCAGCAAATCACACTTGTTCGCCGCCACAATCATGGGACGGTTACTCAGATCCACGCTGTAATTGGTTAGTTCGTCGCAGATGGCATTGAAATCCTCCACAGGATCCCGTCCCTCACTGCCGGAAACATCCACTACATGCACCAGCAGTCTGCAACGGTCAATATGCCGCAGGAAATCATGTCCCAAACCGGCACCCTCAGCTGCTCCTTCAATAATGCCGGGAATGTCAGCCATGACAAAGGATACCCCTTCGTCCACGTAAATGACTCCCAAATTGGGAAACAGCGTAGTAAAATGGTAATTTGCTATTTTCGGACGGGCATTGGATGTTACGGACAGCAAAGTGGACTTACCTACATTGGGAAAACCGACCAGACCCACATCCGCCAACAGCTTCAACTCCAGGATTACATCCCGTTCCTGTCCTTTTAAGCCTGCCTTTGCAAATCTGGGAACCTGACGGGAAGGCGTGGCATAATGGGCGTTGCCCCAGCCACCGCGTCCGCCCTTGGCAAGGACGAAATCCTCACCGGTGGACATATCCACAATGATGGCATTGGACTGTGCATCCCGCACTACCGTCCCCCGGGGCACTTGTATTACCAGCGGTTCTCCCCGTTTGCCACTCATTCTGCAGGTAGAGCCATTGACCCCGGATTGGGCGACATATTTCCGCTTGTAACGAAAATCCAGCAACGTGGACAGATTGTCATTGACTCGCAGGATCACACTGCCGCCATGACCGCCGTCACCGCCGTCCGGTCCGCCGGACGCCACATATTTTTCACGGTGGAATGCCACCGCGCCGTCACCGCCCTTGCCGCCGCAAACGGTAATTCGGACTTTATCTACAAACATTTCCATAATCGTTCCTCCTATTATCGGAACTTGTTCTCAAGAAAAAGGGCTGTCGCAGATAGTTTGCAACAGCCCTTCGTTTCTCATACGCAATTACTGCTCGGCGTACACGGAGCACTGCCGACGATCCTTGCCCTTGCGCTCGAACTTGACGGTACCGTCAACCAAAGCAAACAAGGTATCATCCTTGCCAATGCCAACGTTGACACCGGGATGGATGTGGGTACCTCTCTGGCGAACCAGGATGTTACCGGCCAGAACGAACTGACCATCTGCGCGCTTAACGCCCAGACGCTTGGACTCGGAATCACGACCGTTCTTGGTGGAACCGCCGCCCTTGTGGTGAGCGAAGAACTGAATACCAATCTTCAACATGGTGTTACACCTCCAAAACTTCGATATAATCAGGATAGTCATCCCGCAGATTGCACAGAGTGAGCATCATACCGGCAAGAACCGCCTGAACTGCATCCTCTTCATCGCAGGATGTGGGGAGTGTTAAGGTAATGCGAGCACCCTCGTCCTTAACACGGACCTTGGCCTTGGCGCCACAAACTTCATTTATGGTAGCCTCTGCCATGGTAACAACAGCGGAGATGGCGGCGCAAACAATGTCGCTTCCGCTTTCAGCATAACCGCTGTGACCGCTGACGGAGAATCCGGTGATTCTTTCGTCCTCGGTGAAAAATTCGCACTTTGTCATAATGCTTACAGAGCGATCTTGGTGATCTCAACCTTGGTATAGGGCTGGCGATGACCGATCTTCTTCTTTTCGTTCTTCTTGGCCTTATAGCGGAAGACGGTAATCTTCTTAGCCTTGCCATTCTTAACGACCTTAGCCTCGACGGTAGCGCCCTCAACAACGGGGGTACCGATCTTGGTGTTCTCGCCGTCCAAAACAGCCAGAACCTGCTCGAAGTTGACGGTAGCGGCTTCCTCAGCGTTCAGCTTCTCGATGTAGAGAATGTCACCCTCAGAAACGGTATATTGCTTGCCACCGGTCACGATAACTGCTTTCATTTGTTTCACCTACTTTATATTGTGTAGTCTCGCTCTAAAGGCGTGGTGATTGCGCACCAACTTAAGCCCATTCAATGCGGCTGGTCTATTTTAGCATTTCATTTACAGAAAGTCAATAACTTTTCAAAAAGTTTTCTTGCTTTTTCCAAGGTTTTTTGCTATACTATGGACGATTATTCCGAAAACGAGGTATTCACATGAAAAATATTATGAAATACAGGAAATGGCTGATTATTATCGGTGCCGCGCTTTTGCTGTGCGTTGCTTTAATTTTCCTGCTTCCCCGCCCCATGGGAGAAATTACCCACGCACAGATTTACTCCGATGGCAAATTGTTCAAAACCGTCAGTCTGAAGAAAAATCAAACCTTTGAGGTCAAGACGGAACATGGCAGTAACATTATCAATGTATCTCAAGGTGAAATTGCGGTCATCACCTCCACCTGTTCTGACCGTCTTTGCATCATGAGTGGCTTCCACAGAGAGGGAGAACCCATTAAATGCGAAGCCAATCATTTGGAAATTCGCTTTACTGATAAAGCCGAATAATTTGTAATGGGAATTATTCCCCATTTTTCAAAAAAGGACTTGACAAAATCGCTCCTCTGCGCTATAATCGGTCATGCGCTTGGACGATTAGCTCAGCTGGCTAGAGCATCCGCTTGACGTGCGGAAGGTCATAGGTTCGAGTCCTATATCGTCCACCAAAAAAATCACCACCCGTTGGGTGGTGATTTTTTTGGTCATGGCCGATAGGACTCGAACCGATGGGATGCAATAATCCTATGCCTACCCCTTCAATAGTTCTTCAATATTCACAACCTTGCCGGTGGCGATGGATTGATTTGCCGCTACGCCCACCAGAATGGAATATGCACCATCCATAGTGCCGGCAGCATGTCCCAGGGGATCCGGAACATTGTCGCGGAACAGCAGATTCCGGATTCTTTCATCCCCACCGCCATGACCGCCTGCGGACCTGCTGATGGTATAATCCGTCATATTATTATTCAGATCATAGAAGCGGATATGGAAATCCTCATTGGCATCACAGCCATTGTCATAAGAGGCCACTTCTATCCGACCCTTGGAGCCATTGATGGAAATGTGTCTGCCCTCATACGGTGTGGTTGCATTCAGAGCGTAGGTCAGAATCGTACCCTTGTCGTATTCAACTGTCACACCCATGGTGTCGTAGATATCAATATCCTGTGCAAATACACAGTTATCCTTGATATAGCCATCGTGCCTTTCATTTTCCATATAATATTTCGTATCAAAGGCATTGATCTGCCAATAGAAGGGACAGGAATCCCCATGGGGACAGTTGGAGCAGCGCTGTCCCTCTGCAGGCTTCCCTGCAAAAGGATAATTCTTCGCCCCATACAGCCGCAGCTGACCAAACGCCGATACCTTTTGCGGCTTTTGACCCAGCCACCAGTTAATTGAGTCAAAATGATGGGTGCTCTTGTGCACCAAAAGTCCACCGGATTTTCCCATTCGGGAGTTCCAACGGCGGAAATAACTAGCACCATGCCCGTCCAAGTCCATGTTTTGTGTCAGAAGCCACTCAAAATGTACGCTGTAAATATCTCCCAACAAACCCGCAGAGAGGAGTTCCTTCACCTTGGTCTCAAAGGGCGTACAGCGGTAATTAAAGGTCACCGTTACCTTCTTTCCGGTACGCTTTTCTGCCGCCAGAATGTCCCGGCACATGACTTCGTTAATGGTCATGGGTTTTTCCGTAATCGCGTCACAGCCAGCCTCCAAAGATCGGATGATATACTCCGCGTGATAGGCGTCGGGTGTCGTGATGATTACGCTGTCCGGCTTTTCCTTCCGGAGCATTTCGTCAAAATCTTCATAGACCGGGATGCTTCCCCCGCTTTCTGCAACAAAGGTCTGTGCGCGTCCAATATTCACGTCAAATACCCCACAGGGCACCGCCACATCCGAATAATCCTCCAGCATGGGCTTGCAGTACATCCAAAGTGCCCTCTGACTGGCACCGGCAAAAGCATATTTTTTCATAAACGCTTCACTCCTTTCTAAAAAAGCACACCCCGGCTACATCTGCAGCCGGGGTGGTTATGAAAGAAATCAGCCCTTCAGCAGCTCCTCAATATCCACAACTGTGCCTTCCTTGATGGACTTATTGGCAGCTACACCAACCAGGATGGAGTAAGCACCGTCCATAGTGCCGGCAGCGTGTCCCAAAGGATCCGGAACATTGCCACGGAATACCATGTTGCGAATACGCACATCTCCGCCGCCGTGACCGCCCTTATGGCTAAGCTCACTTTGCTGGGTCAATGCGAAGTCGGTAACATTGTTATCCAAATCATAGAAACGAATGTGTCTCTGAATAGAGGCAGATTCAAAGCCATTTTCAGGATTGAAAATCTCCAAACGGCCCTTGGAGCCGTTGATGGATATGCGCCAGCCCTCGTAAGGTGTAGTGGCGTTAAGTGCATAGGTCAAAATTGCACCCTTGTCATACTGAACGGTAACACCCATGGTATCATAGATGTCAATGTCATCTGCGTAGACGCAGTTGTCGCACATATAGCCGTCGTACTGTTCATTCTCCACATACAGACGCTTGTAATTCTCGTCCGGCTCGTAGTAGAACTCGCACACCTTAGCGTGGGGGCAGTTGGAGCAGCGCTGACCCTTGGTGTAAGCGCCCTCAAAGGGATAGTTCTTTGCGCCGTACAGCCGCAGCTGACCAAAGCCGGAAACCATTCTGGGCTTCTGATTGATCCACCAGTTGACCAGGTCAAAATGGTGAGTGGACTTATGTACCAGCAAGCCGCTGGAGTTCTTCATACGTGCGTTCCAACGACGGAAATAGCTGGTGCCATGTGCACCGAAATCCATATTTCTTGTGAGCAGCCACTCAAAGTGAACGCTGTAAACATCCCCCAGCATACCACCGGAAATGATCTCCTTGATCTTTGTCATGAAGGGAGAAAAACGGTAGTTAAAGGTAACCGTCACATTCTTTCCACTGCGCTTTTCCGCTTCCAAAATGGCGCGGCACTTGGCATCGTCCGTAGTCATGGGCTTTTCTGTAATGACGTCACATCCGGCATCCAGAGAACGAATGATATACTCGGAATGGAAAGCATCCATCGTTGTAACAATGACGCAATCCGGTTTTTCTGCACGAAGCATCTCATCAAAGTCCTCATAGACCTTAAAATCACCGCCGGATAATTCCACAAACGTCCGTGCGCGACCAACATTGATATCATACACGCCACAAAGCTGGGCAACATCCGAATAGTCGTCAAGCAAGGGCTTAGCATACATATAGTATCCACGATAGCTTGCGCCGGCAAAAACATATTTTTTCATGTAAATCGCTTCCTTCCCTTATTGTGCTGATTACAGCATCGTTATCATAATACAATTTTTATCGAAAATCAATGGTCAAAATTGCGATTTTATGCTATTTCTTGTAATATCTTGCTCTCTTTTTTGGGCTTGGCGATTTTTGCGATATACCAATGGCGGCACACCGATTGCCTTCTTAAACAGCTTGCTGAAATAAGCTGCCGAACCGAATCCGCACATATCTGAAATTTGTCCAACGTTTTTCGGAGAATGCTCCAACAAATAACATGCGTGCTTTATACGGATTTGGTTGAGGTAATCCATCACCGTTATCTTCATTCCTCTTTTAAACATGCGGCACAAATAGAATTTGGAGATAAAGAAGGTATCCGCTATTTCGTCGATGGTACGGATTGTGGAGTAATTTTTATTGATGTATGCCACAATGGTGCTCACCTTGCCATCTGCAATCTTCTGTGTTTCACATTTCGACAGTTCTGTCAGAAGCATCCCCAGCAGGATCGCCTTTTCTCCCTCATCCACTGTATCTGCCAGCTTCCTCAGCAAATATTCGCATATCTTTCTTTGCTCATTGGACGGTGTCAGCATCCGTTTCTCGAAGCACCTTAGCAGCTGTGCTGCCGCTTGCTGGGTGTAGACCTTCCGCAAAAATTCCTCAGAAAAGTTGATCAGTGTACGCACCCCGTATTCCCCTCCGGTCCGGTGCAGCTTCTCCGGGGGAATCAACACAAAATCCCCGGCTGAAGCAGAAAAAAGCTTATCCTCAATAAAATGCTCCCTGCTTCCGGCTTCCAGATAATAAAGCTCATAAGTCTCGTGGTAGTGCATGGAAGGCATTTGGCTGTTGCCAGAACTTCGATCCATTTGGAAATTTCGTGCTATTTCTGATTTCATAGAAGATACTCCTTGGACTGGTATAGCAATATTTTACAATATTTCATGCCCAGTAGCAAGTCCCAAGGCATATTTTTGTATTATTCATACACTTCATAAAACGACCGTACAGAAAAACTTTCCCGGCTGCATGAGCAGCCGGGAAAGCATTGATACATTATTCTTCGTTCTTGGCTTCTTCAATAATCTTAGCCTGTGCCACCTTGGGAACTTCCTCATAGCGCACGAAGGACAGCGTGAAGGAACCTCTTGCCTGGGTCATAGCCCGCAGGTCGATTGCATAAGAGCCCATTTCTGCCATAGGAACTTCTGCTTCCACCACGGTATTGCCGTCAGCGTCAGGATTCATGCCCATGGGACGTCCGCGGCGCTTGCTCAAATCGCCCATTACATCGCCCACATAGCTCTCGGGAACGGTAACAGCCAGTGCACCCACAGGCTCCAGCAAGGTGGGCATTGCATTGGGCATTGCTTCCTTGTATGCCAGGATAGCGGCCAGCTTAAATGCCATTTCGTTGGAGTCCACGGGGTGATAAGAACCATCGTACAGAGTGGCCTTCAGGTTGACCATGGGGTAACCGGCCAAGGGTCCCCTCAGAACCGCTTCCTGAATACCCTTTTCAACAGCGGGGTTAAAGTTCTTCGGAACTGCACCGCCAACGACCGCTACATCAAAGATCAGCTCGTCCTGCTCTTCCTGGGGTTCAAAGCGGACCCAAACATCACCGAACTGACCGGAACCACCGGTCTGCTTCTTGTGACGGCCATGGGCTTCCACTGTCTTCTTGATCTTTTCGCGGTAAGCGACCTTTGCAGGCTCCAATACAGCATCCACACCAAAGCGGCTCTTCAGCTTGGCCACCAGCACATCCAACTGCTGGTCACCGGCACCGGACAGCACCATCTGATGGGTTTCTGCATTATTAACCAGTGTAAAGGAAGGATCTTCTTCGTTCAAACGGTTCAAGCCGGAACCGACCTTTTCTTCCTGACCTTTGGTCTTGGGTGCAATGGACATGGAATAGCAGGGATCTGCATAAGGAATGCCCTTCAGGGTAACAACCTTGCGGGGATCACACAGGGTATCGCCGGTCTTTACCTTATCCATCTTACCGATGGCACCGATATCACCGCAGGCAAGTGCCTTGACTTCGGTATTCTTCTTGCCGCACATGGTATACAAACGACCCAGCTTTTCGGTTTCACCGGTACGGGCGTTGACCAAAACGGTATCAGAAGTAATCTCACCGGACAGCACCTTGACAAAGGAATATTTGCCGTACTGGTCGGAAACGGTTTTCCATACAAATGCAGCAGGTACACCACCGGGAGAAACCACGAATTCCTCAGTGGTTCCGTCAGCCAGGGTAGCCTTGTGGCAGTTGCCCTCAACGGGGTTGGGAAGCAAATCAATGATGTGATCCATGAGCATCAGGCTGCCCAGGCAGGTCATACCGGAACCGCACAGTACCGGGAACAGGCTCAGATCGGAAACGCCCTGATGCAGACCCTTGATCATTTCTGCATAGGTAAAGTCGCCGCCGTCAAAGAAACGATCCATCAAGGCCTCGTCAGTTTCTGCAACAGATTCCTTCAATGCATCATTGAATTCCTCAATAACGGACATTTTATCCTCGGGTGTCTGAATTTCCACGCGCTTCAGCTTCTGCATTTCATAAGCACGCTTATTCAGTACGTCGATAATGCCGGTGACCTTCTTGCTGCCGTCCCAAATGGGAACGACCACGGGAGCGATTTTATTGCCATACTTCTGGCGCAGAGCTTCGAAGGTTGCATTATAATCCGAATTGTCCTCGTCTACCTTGGAAATATAGACGAAACGAGGCATGTTCCGTTCTTCGCAATACTTCCACGCTTTTTCAAAGCCAACAGTAATGCCGTCCTTAGCAGAACAAACCAAAATAGCAGCATCTGCTGCACGCAGAGCTTCAACCACAGCACCGGAGAAATCAAAGCCGCCCGGTGTATCCAGCAAGTTGATCTTGGTATTCTTATATTCCAGCGGTACCACCGCGGTAGAAATCGAAATATTGCGGCGAATTTCCTCCGGATCAAAGTCACAAACGGTATTGCCGTCTGCGTTTTTGCCCATACGGTCAATCGCGCCGGTCATAAAGAGCAGGCTCTCTGCCAGGGCAGTCTTGCCGCTGCCACTATGGCCCAGCAAGCATACGTTTCTAATTGCATTCGCTGTGTACATGATAATCAAATCTCCTTTCGGGAAGGGTTCACCCTTCCGCTGCTTACAATCGGTGCATGCACCTATTAGTGTCATTATACACGAAAGCTTGTTATATTTCAATGTATTTTTTCGTCAAACTGCAAAATTGTTCAAAATGACAATTGACATTTGTGTTTCTGTGCAAAACACCCAAAAATAAATAGCCAAAAATAGCAGGATAAACAAAGGTCCGGTGGCAATCTTTGCCGCCGGACCGGAATTATATGTGCCGTGTCCACCCTGTAATCAAAATACCGGGTATCATCCAAATCAGCTCGTAAAGCAAGAGATTCTGGGGTGTAAGCAAATCCCCTGCCCCAACGATCGTCAGTGCCAGCATAATGAGCATTCCCAAAATGCCCCCCATCATTTGAACTGCCACACCTGCCACACAGGCACTGTGCAAAGAACGGGCACCTGTCACCGCAAAAGCGGCTCCGGACAGCCCTTGCTGTGTGGTCAATGCCACCACCTCAGAATCCTCACCGGGCTTTCTTTCCCACAGCTGTGCTTGTATCTTTCGTTCGGGAAATGCCATATGCCGTGTACGAACATTGAACTTTGCGGCAATAAAGGCTTCATCCAGCATAAAGTCGCCGGAAACCATCGCAGGCGTTATACTTCGATAGCTGCACAAGGTAGCAAGACCTTCCGCCGCCGCTTTTGTCGGCTGGTAGGAAATCGCGAATACGCCGTTCAAAACGCCATCCACTGCCACATATACCGCTTGGGGAATGTTTGTTCCTTCCGGCATACCGATACCCATTTCCTGCATAAAGGACATGGTTCCAACCAAAACAGCCTCATCGTTAACGATTCCGCCAATGCCGCCCTTGGGATAATGCTTCAGGGTCTCCACATCATAATGGTAGCCGTTACGGCTTTCCAAAAGCTGCGCAAACAACGGAGCAAGTCCTCCGCCATCTGCCACAATGACCGCTGTGCCGTAAGCCACTACCTGATCCGGATTACGGCTTCCATAAAACTTGACACCGTTCAATTTCACCGTACCGGAAGGAAACAGATCCTCACTGCTCAAGGGGAAAACCATGCGCGTATGTAGGGCGGATACCGCCTTCCAACCGCAAAGTACAACACCTAATCTGTGCAGTCTTCGTTCCAAAATTGCCATTGGCCGGGAAGTTGCGATAAACGCCGTTGACGGCACAGCAACCAATAATGTACCGCTGAAAAAGTGAATGCCTGCAACAATTCCGTGGAGTACACCGGCAGTGATGCCGATTCCCAGGCTGATAAACAAGGCAACCAGTGCGTAGGTATTGATGGTTCTTTCCGCACCGGTGGAGGTTTGATAGCGATCCATGAAATCCTCTACCTGTCCTTCTCCCCGCAAAATGCCCGGCTTTTCCATATAAAAATCTTCTTCCAGCACCACGCTGTCCAGCCGCACAGCTTTACGCATGGTATCCATTTGCCCCAGCTCCGTATTGCGCTTGTGATAAGCACTCCACAAGGACATGGTAACATTCAGGCTAAAGGGTGCACAGCAAGGTACACGTACCTGCCACAGGCACAGAATCCCATCCGCCATGCAGGCTACCAAGCTGAACAGCAGCAAGGTATTTAATGAAAACCGACGCTTGAATAAATCCGAAACGCCCTCCATAAGCTGATAACTGCCCAATAACGCAGACATCAACAAACCCAGAAGCTGGCCAAAAATCAAGAGCTTCATTCTTTGCTCCGACACTGCGCCCGCAGCGTACATTCCTGCGGTAGCAACCGACGCACCAGCAATAAGCAAACACAACAAAATTGCAAGCTGGAGTTTTCCAAGACCCTGTTCTATCAGTTCATAATACCGCTTCTCAGGACCGGCAATCAGCTTCTTTTTCAGTTCCTTCAGGCGGGATTTGGGACGAAATACAATGGGCTCCACCGGGACATAGTCCCCCATCGGTCGTTCATACTCCGGCTCCCAGGTTTCCGAGTAGGGCTCCGTCTCCGGTTCTGCAGCCGGTACAAAGGGCGGTTGCTCTTCCGTTTCCGCCTCTGCTTCTCCAACCGGTGTAAAGGCTATGGTTTCTCCGGAATCTGCCACACGCTCCTTTACAGCCTGCGCAATATCATTGAGGCGTACCGTATCCTGTGGCATTGCAGGGGGAACGTTATCCCGTTGGATGGGCTTTCCGTCCCATACCACCACATCCTCTTCCGCCGTTTCGGTCTCCGGAGAGGTATCCTGTATGTCTTCGTCTCCGGAAGCATGACCAAATTCCTTCAGGATGTCATCAATATTCAGTTCGGCATTATCAAGATCCTGTGGATTCATAAATATCCTCCCGTTTAACCGATGCGCTGACGCACCGCCTCATACAATAAAATAGATGCCGCAGCAGAAGCATTCAAGGAAGAAATGCGACCACGCATGGGAATACTCACAGTGACATCACAGTTTTTCCGCACCAGCGGACTCATTCCGTCTCCCTCATTGCCAATGACAATGGCAGCAGGACCGGTCAAATCCGCCTGATACATGGGAATGGAGCCCTCTGCGGCAGTTCCGAACACCCAAACACCCTTTTCCTTCAGCTCACTGATGGCGCTGTTGATATTGGTCACCCTGGCTACCTTCATATACTCCACCGCACCGGCAGATGCCTTGGCAACCGTCGCTGTCAGGCCCACGCTCCTGCGTTTGGGAATAATGACTCCGTGTGCGCCGGCACATTCTGCTGAACGCATCACTGCTCCCAGATTGTGGGGATCTGTCAACTCATCGCAAATGACGATAAGCGCATTTTCTCCACGGGCTGCAGCCTCCTCCAGAATATCATCAAGGGTACAATACGCATGAGCCGCAGCCAATGTAATCACGCCCTGATGGGCTTTTGTAAAGCTCATGGCGTCCAGCTTCCTCCGATCAACAGGCACGACTACCGCACCGGCTTCCTTTGCCTCTGCCGCAAGCCGCTGTAAGCCTCGGTCTGTTTCACCGGAGGCAATAAACACCTTGTCGATGGTCCGACCACTGCGCAGCGCCTCCTGCAAGGCATTTCTGCCCTCCAGCTGGCCTTCCACTTCCTCTGCCGGTACCGGTGTCTGGCGTTTGTCAAACCGTCTGTCATTGCGTCTTTCGTTCATGGGTATTCCTCTCCACATATCGTCATAGATATCTTGATTATAACAGAAGATGCCTTATTGCACAACTTATTTTTTTGCGGAAACGCTTTTTCAGGCAGTTTACAGAAAATTTACCGCAATATTATGAAACATTCATTGCAGAAACAGCAGATTTATGATATAATGCGTTCAAATGTACACACAAGGAGGCAAGAAAATGGAACAAAATTCGAATAATCAGCCCAACGGAAAAAAACCGGATTCCGGTAAGCGGTCCAAAAGCAACCTTTGGATTTCTTTGATTATTGCGATTGCCATTGTAATCGTGATCAGCACCGTTTATAATTTCATTTCCGGCAGTCAGTATGAGGAAACAAGCTACTCCGAATTTTTGAAGCAGCTGGAAACCTCGCAGATTTCGGAAGCGGAGCTTCACAGCGATCGCATCATTTATTTTCTCAAAGAAGACGACAACAAGAACGCCAAGGAGCAAAAAGCCTATTTTACCGGTTTGCCTTACGGTGACCATATGGCGCTTGCAGAAGAATTACACGCAATCAACACGGAAGTGAAGGTCAGAATTGTGGAAGATAACTCCACAATTATGATGATTCTTTACTACGCACTGATGATCGGCGTCCTGTTCTTTATGATGCGGATGATCACCCGCCGTATGAGTGGCGAAGGTGCTATGGGTGGCTTTGGTCGCAGTAAGGCCAGAATGTATATGGAGAAAGAAACCGGTGTTACCTTCCAGGATGTGGCCGGTCAGGATGAGGCGAAAGAGTCCCTGCAGGAAATCATTGATTTTCTCCACAATCCCAAGAAGTATACGGATATCGGTGCAAAAATGCCCAAGGGCGCTCTATTGGTTGGCTCTCCCGGTACCGGCAAGACCTTGATTGCCAAGGCTGTTGCAGGAGAAGCCGGTGTTCCCTTCTTCTCCATCTCCGGTTCTGACTTTGAAGAAATGTTTGTAGGTGTGGGTGCCAGCCGCGTCCGTGATCTGTTTCAACAGGCAACGAAGGTTGCACCTTCCATTGTGTTTATCGATGAAATTGACGCTGTGGGCCGTTCCAGAGATTCCCGCTTTGGCAATAACGACCAGACACTGAATCAGCTCCTTGGCGAGTTGGACGGCTTTGACTCCTCCAAGGGTGTCGTGATTTTGGCCGCCACCAACCGTCCGGAAATTTTGGACAAGGCTTTGCTTCGTGCCGGTCGTTTCGACCGTCGTATTGTGGTGGACCGCCCCAACCTCCAGGGTCGTTGGGATACTCTGAAGGTACACACCCGGAAAATCAAGCTGGCTGAGGATGTTGACCTGAAGAAAATCGCTCAGGCTACTGCTGGCGCTGTGGGTGCTGACCTTGCAAATTTGGTCAACGAGGCCGCTTTGCGCGCTGTCCGGAACGGACGTCAGATGGTCAATCAGGAGGACTTGCTGGTCTCCTTTGAAACCGTCATTGCCGGTACGGAAAAGAAAAATACCGTCCTCAGTGAGACCGAGAAGCGGATGGTGGCTTATCACGAGGTTGGTCACGCACTGATTTCCGCCCTGGAAAAGCACGACACTCCTGTTTCCAAAATCACCATTGTTCCCCATACTGAAGGTGCACTGGGTTACACCTTGTACCTGCCGGAAGAGGAAAAGTATCTGTCTACCAAGGAAGAACTGCTGGTACAGCTTCGCTCGTTGTTGGGCGGCCGTGCGGCAGAAAAGCTTGTATTCGGAACCATGACCACCGGCGCCGCCAATGATATTCAGCGCGCCACTGCCCTGGCGCGGAATATGGTCGCTCTGTACGGCATGAGTGAGGAGTTGGGTTTGATGGCTCCCGCTAGCATCACCAACCAATATTTGGAAGGTCAGGCACAGCTGGATTGCTCTCAGGCAACGGCTGCTACCATTGACACCACGGTGCAAAAGCTTCTCAATGATTGCTATGCCGATTCCACCCGGATTCTCGCCGAGAATCGGGAACTGCTGGATGAAATTGCTGACTATCTGCTCAGCAAGGAATCCATCACCGGCGAAGAGCTGATGGCCTTTATCAACCCGGAAGAAAAGGCTGCATTGCTGTCCGAGGAAGCCGAACCGGAAACCGCGGAGTGCGAAACAGCCGAAGAACCCGAAGCAGAAGCCGAACCGGAAACCGAGGAAACCAAAGAAGAAACCGAAGGATAATAGTCAAAACCTCCGGCTAAGCCGGAGGCTTGATTAAGCCCTAGAAGGGCATTTTACAGACTATTGCCCCTAAAGGGGCCCCGAATGGTTTGCCGACCGCATTCCTTTCTCGGGCCGCCCCTTAAGG
>SVMA01000037.1 GCA_015067635.1 Oscillospiraceae bacterium
TTCCGTCTTCCTGTCGGTACCACTTATTCCGCAGCTCAATTGACGCAGGTGGCATTATCTGACAAAAAACGCTCCGGTGCTACAGTCAATCTGATCATCCCCCGAGAAATCGGTTGCTGTGAAATCGTTAAATACCCTGTGGAGCAGCTATGCTCCTTCATTGAGGCAGGTCTTTAATATGGATATTACCATAATGCCCCGGCCTTTGCGGGGTGAAATAACCGCGATCCCCTCCAAATCCCAGGCACATCGGATGCTTATTTGCGCGGCATTGGCAGACAGCAAAACTTCTCTTTGCTGCAGCGAAACAAATCAAGATATCGAAGCAACCGCAGATTGTCTTCGCGCTTTGGGTGCTGATATTCAGCGAACAAACTGGGGCTATTCCATTGTTCCGATTCGAAATATTCCTGCGAATGCGACACTAAACTGCCGGGAAAGCGGCTCTACCTTACGCTTTTTGCTTCCCATCGTCGGGGCGCTTGGTGTTCATGCAACGTTTGT
The DNA here is from genome assembly GCA_015067635.1 of Oscillospiraceae bacterium. Classification (GTDB taxonomy): domain Bacteria; phylum Bacillota; class Clostridia; order Oscillospirales; family Oscillospiraceae; genus Faecousia. The sequence goes on from SVMA01000037.1 coordinate 505, forward strand.
ATTGAACGGAAGACTCCCCCAGCGTCCCCTGTCACCCCTTTGGGAGGAAATGGAGCGAATGGGCTGTACGCTCTCCCGCCCAACCAGTAATACAATTTGCTGCCAAGGAAAACTACTGCCTGGGCAATACACCATTGCAGGTAATGTTTCCAGCCAGTTTATTTCCGGTCTGCTGTTTGCGCTGCCTTTGATCCGTGGGAAATGTGATCTTGAAATCACAGGAAAAACCGAATCAAGGCCATATATAGAAATGACCCGAAAAGCGTTGGCATTATTTGACGCGCCCTTTTTCCATTCACCCGGTGTAGTAGCTGTGGAGGGCGACTGGAGCAATGGTGCCTTTTTCCTAGCGGCGCAGTCTTTGGGAAATTCGGTAGAAGTAACAGGTCTTTCTGCTGATTCCGTTCAAGGTGATCAGGCTGTGGTAAAGCTTCTGCAAGGCATGGAAGAATGTGTCAGCATCTGCGCAGCGGATATCCCGGACCTGATCCCCATCCTATCCGTTGTAGCGGCAGCAAAGCACGGTGCCGTATTTACGAACATTCAGCGTCTGCGGCTGAAAGAATCGGACCGTGTCGATGCCATTATTTCTATGATCACAGCTTTAGGCGGCAAGGCAGAACAAACAGCGTCTACTTTAACGGTTTCCAGCACAGGCCTGACCGGCGGAACGGTTGATTCCAGAAATGATCACCGCATCGCAATGTCCGCAGCCATCGCCGCTACCGTATGCAGCAATCCGGTTACGATCATTGGTGCGGAATGTGTAAATAAATCCTATCCAACCTTTTGGGACGAATATAAAAAACTGGGAGGTCAATATGAGCAGTACCTACGGTGAAAACATAAAGCTGTCCATTTTCGGACAGTCTCATGGCGGTGCCATCGGCATGACTCTGGATGGTATTCCCGCGGGATTGCCTGTAGATATGGATGCACTGCAGAAATTCCTGAACCGCCGGTCACCGGGAAAAAATGACTGGTCAACCACCCGAAAAGAAGCGGATGTGCCGGAATTCCTCTCCGGTATCGTTGACGGCTATACCTGTGGCGCACCTCTGGCCGCAGTCATCTACAACAAAAACACACGCTCCGGTGATTACGATGAGTTAAAGGATATCCCCCGCCCCGGTCACGCGGATTATACCGCCCAAATCAAATACGGCGGTTTTCAGGATGCTGCAGGCGGCGGTCACTTCTCCGGACGGCTGACTGCGCCTCTTTGTATTGCGGGTGGCCTTTGTAAGCAATGGCTGGAGCAAGTGGGAATCCGAATCGGTGCCCATGTTCATAATATCGGTGCTGTTATTTACGACGACGGTTTTGATCCATGTGCACCGGAAATTACTTCTGTAGGTGCAGAATTTCCGGTGCTTAATCCCATGATAGCGGAAAAAATGCAGCAGGAAATTTCCCGTGTGCGGTCCAATGCAGACAGCATCGGCGGTGAAATAGAATGCGCGATCACGGGTATACCCGCCGGTATTGGTGAACCAATGTTTGGCGGAGTAGAAAGCAAAATCGCCCAGATCGTATATGGAATTCCCGCAATCAAAGGATTGGAATTTGGTGAAATGCGTTTGAATGGAAGTACAAACAACGATTGCTACACCATTGAAAACGGTGCTGTCAAGACTCTGACAAATCACTGTGGCGGTATTCTAGGCGGCATTACCAATGGAATGCCTGTACTCTTCCGTGTTTCCGTCAAGCCCACACCGTCCATTTGTAAGCCCCAGCAGAGTGTAAATTTAAAGACAGGCGAAATCACCACCATTCAGGTAAAAGGCCGTCACGACCCCTGTATCGTCCCCAGAGCAGTACCCGTGGTGGAAGCTGCGGCAGCCATCGCTATTTACGACTTAATTTTGGGCAACACACAAACAACCAGGAGGAAATAATATGGATATTTCTGAACTGAGAGATCAGATCGATCAAATTGATGAGGAACTGGTGACACTATTTTGTAAAAGAATGGCTGTGTCCGCACAAATCTCGGCGTATAAAAAGCAGCGGAACCTTCCCATCTATGTCCCTGCCAGGGAGCGGCAGATCCTGGCGGAAGTTGGTGAAAAGGCAGGCCCTGAACTGGCCAATTATTCCAAGGTGCTTTATTCTTTGATCTTTGAGCTGAGCCGAAGCTACCAGAGCAAGCTGAATAATACTTCCTCTGAGCTTCATGATACCATCAGAAAAGCCATCGATACGACGCCTAATCTCTTCCCGCAGTCTCCCATGGTCGCCTGCCAGGGAGTGGAGGGTGCTTACTCTCAGATTGCATGCGAAAAAGTATTCAAGAATCCATCTATTCTCTACTTTAAGAACTTTGACGGCGTGTTCAATGCCATTGAGCAGGGCCTATGTCAGTACGGCATCCTGCCCATTGAAAACTCTACTGCCGGCTCTGTCAAAAAGGTATATGATCTGATGATTCGCCACAATTTCTCCATTGTCCGTACTTTCCGAATGAAAGTAGATCACAATCTTCTGGTGAATCCCGGGACGAAGCTTTGTGACATCAAGGAGATCTACTCCCACGAGCAGGCCATCAATCAGTGTTCTGAGTATCTGAAGAAGTTTCCCGGCGTAAGGATCATTCCTTTGGAAAATACCGCAGTGGCATCCAGTATGGTTGCCCAGTCCGGCAGGAACGATGTGGCGGCCCTCAGCAGCCGGGCCTGCGCACAGCTTTACGATCTGGAATGCCTGGATGCTTCCGTTCAGGATAAAGGAAACAACCGCACCCGTTTTATCTGCATCAGCAAGAATCTGGAGGTCTACCCCGGCTCAGACAAAACCAGCATCATGATGGTCCTGAATCACAAGCCCGGCGCGCTGTATAAAGTTCTCGCCCGTCTGTTTGTACTGGGGATCAATGTGACGAAACTGGAATCCCGCCCCATTCCTGACCGGGATTTCGAGTTCATGTTCTATTTCGATTTGGAAACATCTATTTATTCCGAGGAATACGTTCAGCTGATGTGCGAGCTGCATGATCTATGCGAAGAATTTAAGTATCTCGGCAGCTATACAGAGGTGGTATGATGAAGTGCGGCTTACTGGGCGAAAAGCTGGGACACAGCTATTCCCCTCAGATCCACAATCAGCTTGCATCTTACAGCTATACGCTGTATGAAAAACGGCCTGAGGACTTTGGGCAGTTTCTCCGCAGCGGTCAGTTTACCGGTTTGAATGTTACGATCCCTTATAAAAAAGCAGTTATTCCCTTTTGCGATT
>SVMA01000003.1 GCA_015067635.1 Oscillospiraceae bacterium
TACCGCCTCGGAAATGTGGGAGGATTATTCCGCATCACCACTATAAGGAGGATAATTACATTGTTTAGAGGTAAAAAGTACAAGGAGAGCGCAAAACTGATTGATCGCTCTGTTCAGTATGATCCCAGCGAGGCCCTTGCATTGGTTGTTAAGGGCGCTTCCGCTAAGTTTGACGAGACTGTCGAACTGCACATTAAATTGGGTGTTGACTCCCGTCACGCTGACCAGCAGGTCCGCGGCGCCGTGGTTCTGCCCAACGGCACCGGCAAGACTGCCCGCGTGTTGGTTTTCACCAAGGATGCCAAGGTTGATGAAGCATTGGCTGCCGGCGCTGACTATGTTGGCGGCATGGAGCTTGTTGATAAGATCACCAAGGAGAACTGGTTTGAGTTCGACGTGGTCGTTGCTTCCCCCGACATGATGGGTGTCGTCGGTCGTTTGGGTAAGGTTTTGGGTCCCAAGGGTTTGATGCCCTCTCCCAAGGCCGGTACTGTTACTCCCAACGTTGGTGCCGCTGTCACCGAGATCAAGGCCGGTAAGGTTGAGTACCGTTTGGACAAGACCAACATCATCCACTGCCCCATCGGTAAGGTTTCCTTTGGTGCAGAGAAGCTGGCTGAGAACATGGATACACTGATGAGCGCAGTTATCAAGGCTAAGCCTGCAGCTGCAAAGGGTCAGTATATCAAGTCCTGCACCGTGGTTTCCACCATGGGCCCCGGCGTCAAGGTATCTGCCGCCAAGTATCTGTAATTCAATAGATGCAATTATCCCCCTGCGGAATCACCGCAGGGGGATTTATTCTTACTGCTCTATTGCTTCCTCGATTGCTAGTCGCGTTCGAATATCGGAATTATAGACAAGTTTTCCAAATCCGTATATGAGTAATGATATCAGCCAAGACAGAAACGCGCCCAGACCCATAACCAGGAATCCGGCTATGATTCTCTCAACCCTGTCATTGGATGTCACAATATACAGGAAACCAATAATAAACGCAAAAGCAATTTTAATAATACAGCTTGTTTTGGCGTATTCCATAATTTTCATCCCTGCATTACTAAAAAGAGTCGAATCCTTAAATTCAACCTTAGACCCATTCTTCAGCCGCATAGAAAACCTCCTTTTAAACCTTTCGCTGTGTCAAGGTGTTGGAAATAGCTACAATGTACTCGGTATCATCAAAGACCTGCAGAGCTTCTACAGCCTTCTGCGTATATTCCTGTACCAATTCTTCGCACCTTTCCAATCCGTAAAGGCGGACAAAGGTATTTTTTCCGTCATCTGTGCCAACACCCTTGCCCATTTCCTGCTGTGTGCCGATTACGTCCAGCATATCATCCCGAATTTGAAATGCCAGACCAAGGCAGGAAGCAAAACGGTCAGCCGCATCCAGCTGCTCCGGACTGCCGCCACCGGCAATGACACCCAGTGCACATGCGGCACGAATCAGTCCACCCGTCTTGCGGGACTGAATATCCAAAACCTCTTGTTCCGTTAGTTCCCGTTCCTCGCTTAAAATATCCAGCACCTGTCCGCCAACCATACCCCGGGAGCCTGCCTGTTCTGCCAGCACCGAAACGGCTCGGCAAATGGCCTCACCGGGCAAATCTGCAGAGGTCACACAGGAAAACGCATCTGTCTGCAATGCATCACCGGCAAGGATTGCAAGCGCCTCTCCATAGACCTTGTGATTCGTTAATCTGCCACGGCGGTAATCATCGTTATCCATCGCCGGCAGATCGTCATGGATCAGGCTGTACGTGTGAATCATCTCTACCGCAGCACCAAAGTGTGCCGCCTTTTTCCACTCTCCACCGCACAAACGGCAAAATTCCAAAGTCAGGATCGGACGAAGTCGTTTCCCACCGGCAAGCAAGCTGTATTGCATCGCGTCATAAAGTATCTTCTGCGGCTCGTTCTCAAAATTGGACAGCCATTTTTCCAGAATCTGATCAATGTATTTGCGGTATTCCCCGGTTATCTCATCCATTCTCATCCTGAAACTCCTCAAATGTGGGATTCCCATCCGAACCCTTCACTACTTTTTCAATTTGCAGCTGAGCATCATCCAGAAGCTTACCGCAGGAGCGAACCAACTCCGTCCCCTCCTGAAACAGCTTCAGTGACTCATCAAGTGCAACATCGCCACGCTCCATAGCGCGGACGATTTGCTCCAGCCGCTGCATGTTAGCCTCAAATGTAGTATTCTTCTCGTTCATTTCCCATTCTCCTTTACATCCGTAACCATGGCAGCCACTCTGCCATCGGCAAGGGTAATCGCGATCTCATCCGCTATTTCAACCTGCCCGACACTGCGGAGTACTGTACCATCCTTTTTCTGCGCCATTGCATATCCACGGGTCAGCACCTTCAGTGGGCTCATAGCATCCAGCTTTGCCGTCTGCTCCACAAATACTCTGCGTTTTCGTTCCACTCCTTGCACCTGGGCAGAAACCAACCGGTTCTTCAGAAGCAGAACACTTTGTCTGCGCTGCTCCAAATATCCGGTGGGACTGCAAAGGGCAGGACTGTCCATCAGCGCCTTGAGGTGCTGTCTGCCGGCTTTAATCTGCCGCAGCAAGGAAGTTGCCATCGCGGCAGAATAGCTGTCTAAAACCTGCTGCAGCGCCTCTTGATCCGGTACTGCCAGCTCTGCGGCATTGGAAGGTGTTGCGGCGCGCAAATCTGCCACAAAATCCGAAATCGTTACATCCGGTTCATGACCCACCGCGGAAATGATGGGTATTTCCGAATCATAAATCGCACGGGCAACCCGTTCGTCGTTAAATGCCCACAAATCCTCAATGGAACCGCCGCCGCGACCAACGATCAGAAGATCTGCAAGCCTGTAGCGGTTGGCGTACCGAATCGCACCAACAATTTCAGCAGGTGCCTCTGCGCCCTGCACACGCACCGGAAAAAGCCGCACATGGGTCAGCGGATACCGCTTGCGCAGAATGCGCAGCATATCATGTACCGCCGCCCCGGCTGAGCTGGTTACAATCCCAATCACTCCGGGATATCTCGGCAACTGCTTTTTATGAGATGCATCGAAAAGCCCCTGCGCATCCAACTGTGCCTTTAATTGCTCAAATGCGGCGTATAAATCACCGATACCGTCCATGGCCATGGCTGTGCAGTAAAGCTGATATGCACCGTCTCTTGGAAAGACGGATATCTTGCCCATGGCAATGATTTTCATCCCGTTATCCGGACGGTAACGCAAATGGGAGGCATTACCCTTAAACATGACACACCTTAAGGCAGCACCCTCATCCTTCAAGGTAAAATAATGATGCCCTGAGGGATACACCTTATAGTTACTGATCTCGCCACGTACTGCGATACCGCTAAGCAACGGATCGGCATCCATTTTTGTGCGGATATATTCATTGATCTGCGTGATGGATAGAATTTGCTGTTCCATATTATCCCTCCACCATTCTGCTTGCCAAAATTGCAACGCCCATAGCATTATCCGTTGCATACTGTGGCTGTGAGAATATCGGATTCAGTGTCTCCATACGGCGCTGCAGCATTGCGTTGGATGCCACACCGCCTGAGAACACAACGGGCAATCCGGGGAATTTCGCAAGTGCATTCCCGGTGGCCTTGAAAACTGCCTCTGACACACACCGAAGTGCATAGGCCGCAGTTTCTTCCGGAATGGGGTGCTTCTCATGGAATTGCTGAACCTTATTCTGAACACCCGAAAGAGAAAACTCCAGTTCAGGACATTTTACCTGAAATACATCCGTCAGCTCAGCGCCTGAACTTAACATATCCAAGTGCTTTCCTGCTGGAAAAGGCAAATTAAGCATTACTCCGGTTCGGTCAATCAACTGACCGGCAGAAATATCCGTTGTACCGCCGATACGGGTGCATTGAACATTCTTCCCAACCGGCTCCACCAACAGCAGCTCCGTTGTGCCACCGGACAGATGCCAGGCTAAATGCGGTTCATCCATCAGATCCAGTCGTCCGGCACTCCAGAGCGCCGCTGCCACATGTCCCTGCTGATGGGATACCGTCACAAGCGGTACCTTCAGCGTGTCTGAAAGCAGCTTCCCATGACTGTAGCCAACCATGAAGCATGGCATATAGCTACCTTCCACAGCCCGGGGCTGTGTGGATACGCCTACCGCCCCAATCTCCTTCCCCTGAATATGGGAAAACAGCCTGCCGGAAAGCTCCGGCAGGCTCTTAATATGTGCAAATACGGCGTCAGACTGACGCAATCCCAGCTCACCGTGCTTAACCGGCAGCAAACGGGAACAATTCTCCCCCTGTACGCCGTCAAAATAAGCAATCGAAGTGGTGTAATTGCTGGTATCCATTCCAATCGTATACATTATGCTTCCTCAGTCACTTCTGTGTCACAGGGCAAGCTTCTTGCAAAGGCACCCAAAATGCCATTCACAAAAGCACCGGTATCATCACCGTCATACTTCTTTGCAAGTCGGACAGCTTCCGAAACAGCCACTCCAACAGGAACATCGTCAACATTGAGTATCTCAAAAATAGCCAACTGCATTACAGAACGAGCAAGACGGGAAATACGGGATACGTCCCATCCGATTGAAAATTTCTGAATTTCCTGATTCAGTAACTCCTGCCGATTGGCAACACCGGACACAACACAGTCGATATAAGCCATCTGCGCACGGCTGGGACGCTCTGCATATACTTCATTTTCCTCAGACAACAGCTTATAGTATTCCTTCTCAAGCCGAGTTGCAACCACAATGTCAGGCTCATCACCGGTGAAGCCCTGGGAATAAATCAAATGTACCGCCAGTTCTCTGGCGTTTGCTCTTGTCATAATGCTTCCTCACGGACGGACAATGCCGCAGACGTTTACATTGACCACCAAAGCCTTGACTCCGGTCATGGATTCTACCGCATTGATAATCGCCTTCTGTGCTGCCTCAGCAATAGAAACAACGGTCTTTCCGTAGGTGATGACAATATCCACATCGATGGTGGTAACATTTTTCTCATTCACAGAAACGCGAACTGCCTTGCCCCAATTCTTGCCGCCACGGGCTGCGGCATCCTGCTTGGATTTGGTACCGACACCAAATACACCTTTCACGTCCTTCAATGCCTGTGCAACAATAGACGCAATCACATCCTTAGAAATCATAACGGAGCCGTTGTCCTGCGTCTGGTTAATATAGTTTTTATGGTCTGCCATGAACGTATCCTCCCGTTTTTTTGCCTATTATGGCATATTACTTTGTTTTAGTATACCAAAAAATGCTTCACTAGTCAACAAAATTTCAAAAAGAACCTGCTGCAATCTGCAACAGGTTCCCAATTTCTTATTTATTGCACCTCTACAACCCGGATTTCTTCCATCCCGAAGCCGGATTGACTGATCGTGATATCCGCAATTATAGCTACATCGGTATTCTTCATGCCTCCCTCTGGAGATGCCACCGCAACAGAGATTCCATTATCCGACATATAAGCCACACAGTCAGAATAGCCCTTCGCGATAATCAGACTCTCAATTTGCGCCTCGCACAATGCGGTCTGAACGATTTTTTCCAACTGGGCACTGGATGCCTGCATATCTCCGTCACTTCCGTAGGCCATGGCTTCCTGCAGTAAGTTCACTGCGCTGTCCCTTGCCTCCTGTCTGGATAAGCGAACCGCGGCAAAATAATCTGTCGCCGTATCCACACTTTGGCTTGGTTGATTGGTATCCAAAATCAATCCGCTGTCCGACATCACCATTTCCGCATCCAGTAAATCTGTCAAATCTGCCACCTGCTGTGCATCCGCATACATCCAGTTCATGTAAATGCCGGCACACACCACAAGCAGAACCGACGCAGCCAATATGTTTTTCTTCCAGTTTTTCATAAAAATGCCTCCATTCATTTCATTTTCAGCACTGAAATTTGACTGGCATCCAAACCAGTTACTTTTGCAACAGCCTCCGTAACGGCCAAACAAACCGCTGCCCGTTCTGCTCCCTGGCACAGCACAATTGCACCGCGGTAGGTGGGAGACAGCACCTGCGCAATCAACCCACTCTGCGTCCGATCTCCGTCCGTAATGATCACAGTATCCTCCCTGTCAACTGCCGGTTTATCCGTTTGGTATACGGTTTGGCTGCCCGCTTTTAATGTGAGCATAACACGAACGTTTCCTGCGCCTTCAATCTGACTAAGGATCTCTTCCAGTTCCTGCACAAGGGATGGCTCCGATGGGGCTGGGTCTGCAACGGGTAATGGTTCTTCCTTCGCTGATTTTCCTGGAATCAGCATAAATCCGATACCAATCAGCAGGATGATCAGAAAATACTTATACTTCTTGATCCAGCCGCTTACCTTTTCCTGCATTGCTAACCGATCCATATCTGTTCCTCCTGACTGATCCCCAGTTCGCTGTGAAGCATATGCTCCATTGTTTTCCGCGCATAGGGTGAGATGCTTCCGGATAAAACCACTCTCTCAGGAACTGCCGGTTCCTCTTCAGATAGTGTTACTTCCACCCGGAGTGTACAATCCAGTGCCCTTGCTTCGTCCAAAATGTATGCCTCCAGTTGCTCTTTTATGCTTGCCCGATACGATTCCTGCGCCATTTTTTCGCCATCTGCCACCAGTTGTGCGCCTTCATCTCCAATACTGCCACTCCATCCAAACCAGCGGTCAAAAGAAATGGTCGTCCACGGTGAGATCACCGCCAGTACCAGCAAGAGACCAGACAGCAATTTGAGAGATACGCCCAAAACGCCTTTTTTGTCAGCCAATGCAATCACGATGCCACATAAAAGTGCCGCGGCTACCACACCAATAATATATTCCTTGATATTCCCCATTATCCCATACCTTTCATAAAACAAATGGTACTGATCAGCAACAAAAAACAAACTGTCCCTACCATGCCGAGAAGCAATCCCATGGCAGATGAAAAGTTTTCGATCAGCTCCGAAGCCTCCTTAACGCCAAATACTCCGCACAGCACCGCGGTCAGCTTCAGCATAAGGTATTGTACGCCCATTTGCAGAAATGGGGAAATCAAAATCGTTGCGATTGCAAACAGTCCGTAGATTCCAACTGCATTTTTCATTACTCCAGCACTGACTACTACAGCTTCAGAAGCATCGGATAAGATGCCCCCTACCACAGGAACCACGCCGGAAATCGTCAATTTTGCCGCCTTCACTGCCGCCGCATCTGCAGTACCGGTAATTACCCCTGTGATTCCCATATAGCCCGTAAACACATAAAGAAGTGTTTTTAAGCTCCACGTCATCAGCCACTTTACAAAATCCCGCATTTTTTTAAGGATTGTCTCCCCCGTTGCCGCATTTGCCAGAGATAATGCAAGAAAAATATATACCATGGGGACTAACAGATTGCCAATCAAGGACGTAAGTAACGTATTAAAAACCGTTGTCCCTGCATAAAGGGCCGTTGCACCGGTTCTGCCGCCCTGGGCGGCTAATGCGCCGGTAATGACCGGAAGCAAAAGCTTTCCGTATTCGCTCAGTTCCTGCACTGTTTTGGCACACAGACGGATCATGGTATCCGCCTGTCCCAAAAGAAGTACGCCAATCGCAATCGTAGAAACCAACCGGATCACATTTTTGCTGTTGCCCGGCATTCCGTTGAGCAATGACGCCAACAACACGACCGCAATCAAACCAAGACAGGAGCCAGCAGCTGTGACCAACTCAGGTCGGAATTTCCTTATTCCGTCCTGAAGAATTTGCCAAAGCCCCTGTCCAAAGCTCTCCTGCTGTGCAGGCATTAATTCCTCGCTCTCCGGTGGCGGAGCCGGAGCTGTAAATTCCATGGCCGAAACCGGCAGGATGAGCATCCCAAGGAATGCCATCAGGATCAGGATTTTTCTCATATTCCCCCCAATATCTGCTGTAAAAGCTGTATCAGACTGTTCATCAATGGGATGGACAGCCACAGCACTGCAATCGCGCCCAACATCTGCATGGTTTTTCCCAACGCGGCATTCCCTGCATCTGTACAGATCAGCGATCCGATTTCCGCAACCAGACCGATACCCACAGATTTCAGCATAATGCTCAGCCACTCCGGTTGCAGATTCCCAAGTGTTTCCAGCTGTTTTAGTAGATCCAGCACCGGCTCCAGAAACCGAAAGGCAAAGATAAATACCAGCCCACAGGCTCCAATGCTTAATACAAGACCGAATTCCTTACCCTGCCTGGAAAGAACGATCCACATAATCACCGCTACCATCACACCGGCAGCTGTCTGCAGCACCCAATCCATCAGAACTGAAAAAGCGTTTTGACCAGGTCAAACAGCTCCGATATTTTAGCGGCAATCATCATAAGTACGACCACAAGGCCGGCAATCGTTGTCATCGTTGCCTGTTCCTCCCGTCCGGAACGGGATAGCACCTGATTGAGAATGGAAACAATGATACCGATGGCGGCAATTTTAAATACTAAATCAATATCCATAACTAAAACAGTAAGATTGTAAGCGCCGCACCTGCACAAAAACCCAGTGTCTGATAACTGCGCAGGCGTTGTGGCTGCTGATGTTCCAATACTTCCAATTGACCGAGACATGCCTGTTTACAGTGCTCCAGGCTGGTTGCCTGTCCACTCAAGTCAAAACGGCCCAGGGTTTGACCGAACGCCTGAAGCTGAGCTGCCGCATATCTGGGAAGGCTCTTTGTTGCCTTCAAAGCGCAAAGGACACACTCTCCTACATCCGGTGACACCTGCCTGTCCAGTGCTTCTGCCAAAGCGCACAAACAGCTTCCAACAGCACCCTTGGCCTTTTCTCCGCCAAAGCGGCATAATTCCGGCAACGGTGTCAGGCGGTATTCCAAATCACACAGCATTGCATCTGTTGCCTGAACCAGCTGGTGAAGCGCTGCTACTTCTCTGCGATGAGATATTGCCATCATCAACCCATAGCCACCACAGCCTGCCAGTATCAAAAGGGAGCCTATCAGCTTTAAGTACATACTTACATCCTTTCCATGTGCCAAGACTTGTCCTTCCGCAGAACCAAGGCATGTGTAAAAAGACCGCTGTCTGCCAAGGGTTTGTAAATTTTGCGGTTTTGCAGATCTGCGCAGTTAACCGCATGTGCTGTTGCCAGCAGCTCCACGCCGCACCAACCGGCACTCATAAGCGCCTGACAGTCCTGCGCAGCAGTAATTTCATCCACTGCAATACAATGAGGCCCCATGGTGCGCAGTGCCATCTCCACTCCCTGCGCCTTGCTGCAGCCAATCAAAATATCCGTTCTTGGGCCGGTCTCAAAGGTCGCGCTGGGAAACAGTTCTCCCCGCTCGTCCACAACAGATACCGCACTTCCTGCCTGTGACCGGATCCGAATCAAATCCCGAAGCAGTGTTGTTTTTCCTGCCCCGGGTGGACCTAAAATAAGCAATGAGCCTCTTGTAGGTGCAGCCTGTCCAATGCCGGGAAAGGATCTGGCAACGCGCATACACAGCGAAGTTGCATATCGTATCCCCGTCACCTGTCCGGCTTGTACCACACACTCGCCGCAGATTCCGATTCTGTGTCCGCCCTGCGCTGTGAGATAACCCTGGGCGGATGACGCCATGGACCATGGCGAATAACGGCTTGCTGTGTTAACAACATACTGGATATCCTCTTTGGTAACACAACCTGTAAGGAAATGAGAAATACCGTTTAAAATCAGTTCCGCCGGATGCTCCACACGGAGCCGAAGCTCCTCCAATTTCTCCCGTCCCAGGTTGTCCACATCCTTTCGGTAACGTGTCGGCACAATGGAAAGAAATTGATCCCAAGCGCATTTCATTTGCATCACTCCTACCCAAGCCTATGCGTGCATTTTGGGAATATGACGGTAAAAAAATCCCACTGCAATTGCAGTGGGATTTTAGGGTTAAAACAAGCTGACCTGACTGGTATCCGGCAATGCGCCAAAGGCACCGCCTTCTTTCAGCATTTGAATATGGGTCTTTGAGACCTTTGGACAGGCGGCCGCAACCTCCTCAACAGAAAGGAAGGTCTTACCCTCCCGACCACGTGCCAGATCGAAGGCCGCACTTTCACCAAGGCCGGAGATTGCAATAAACGGAGGCCGGATCTTCCCGTCCTCAACCACAAAACGGGTTGCTTCACTCTTATAAAGGTCAATGGGCAGGAAATCAAAACCGCGCAAGTAGAATTCGTAGACAACCTCCAAAGTAGTAAGCAGATCTTCATCCTTGTCCGTTGCGTTTTCGTTCCCGTCAATGGCCTCAATGTTGGCTTTTACAATGTCCATACCCTGCGTCATCATCATGGCATCAAAGCCGCCTTTTTGACTTCTGCGATAGAAGTAGGCCGCATAGAAAGCAAGTGGGTGATTTACCTTAAACCATGCAATGCGGAACGCCATCATAACATAAGCAACTGCGTGGGCCTTTGGGAAAAGGTACTTGATCTTCTTACAGGAGCCAATATACCAATCCGGCACACCGGCATCCTTCATCTCCTGTTCCGCGCCCTCGGGCAACCCTCTGCCCTTACGGACAGACTCCATAATCTTAAATGCACGCTTCTCCGGAATGCCACAGGATATAAGGTAGATCATTATATCGTCACGACAGCCGATCGTGCTGTCAACCGTAGCGGTTTTAGACACGATCAAATCCTTGGCATTTCCAAGCCACACATCCGTACCGTGGGAGAAGCCAGACAACCGGCACAGAGTATCAAAACGCTTCGGCATGGTGTCCATCAGCATTCCTCTGGTAAAGCGGGTATTGAATTCCGGAATCGCAACAGCGCCGGTAGGCCCAAGAATGGGATCATTCTCATAACCTAGCACCTTGGAAGAGGTGAAAATGGACATGGTTTGCGGATCATCCAAGGGGATTTTCTGGGCATCCGCTCCGGTGATATCCTCCATATAGCGGATCATGGTGGGGTCATCATGTCCCAGCATGTCCAGCTTCAGAAGATTCTCTTCCATGGAGTGATATTCAAAATGCGTTGTGATTTGATCAGAATTCGGGTCATCCGCCGGATGCTGTACGGGACAGAAATCCCAAATTTCATTTTCCTGTGGAATAACTACCAACCCCCCCGGGTGCTGTCCGGTGGTTCGGCGTACACCCACACAGCCAGCGGCCAACCGATTCTCTTCCGCACGGGATACGGTTTTGCCCCGTTCGGAGAGATATTTCTTTACATAACCAAAGGCCGTCTTTTCTGCAACGGTACCGATGGTGCCGGCACGGAAAACATGGGAGCGACCGAACATCTCCACACAGTATGCATGGGCATTGGCTTGATACTCACCGGAGAAGTTCAGGTCAATATCGGGCACCTTGTCACCGCCGAAACCAAGGAATGTTTCAAAGGGGATGTTAAAACCGTCTTTTTCCATCTTTTCTCCGCAGAGGGGACAAACCGCATCCGGCAAGTCAGCTCCGCAGTTGAACTCCTTCGGCACATCCAAAATCGTATGCTTACACGCAGGATTGGGGCAGCGGTAATGCGGCGGGAAGGAGTTAACCTCGGTGATTCCGGACAAAAATGCGACAATGGACGAGCCCACAGAGCCTCTGGAACCGACCAAATATCCATGCTCCAGAGAATTCTGCACCAGCTTCTGGGCCGACATATAGATCACATCGTAGTGACAGGAGATAATATCATTCAGCTCTGTTTCAACACGTTTTACCATCAACTCCGGCGGATTCTCTCCGTAGAGGCGACGGAACTTTGTGTAAACCAGGTTTTTCAGGTTCTCAACAGAGTTCTCAATCTTCGGTGCAAACAGGTTATGAGGAACCGGACGAAGGCTCTCAACCATATCCGCAATCAAATTGGTATTGGTAACCACAACCTCATAGGCCTTTTCCACACCCAGATAGGAAAATTCTTCCAGCATATCATCTGTTGTTCGGAAATAAAGAGGATTATCCCGGTCGCAGTCATCAAAACCCTTTGTTGCCAAAAGAATATGACGGAAGATTTCATCCTCGGGATTCAGGAAATGCACGTCACCGGTTGCCACGACCGGTATACCCAATTCCTCACCGATCCGCACAACGGTGCGGTTGTAATTGCGAAGCTCCTCATCATCCTTTGCCATTCCCTTGGCAAGCATAAAGCGGTTGTTTGCAAGAGGCTGGATCTCAAGGAAATCATAAAAGGATGCAATTCGCTTGATCTCATCATCACTCTTCCGGGCAAGAACAGCCTGAAACAGCTCTCCTGCTTCACAGGCAGAGCCAATGATCAGCCCCTCACGCAAGGCCATCAGCTCCGATTTCGGAATCCGTGGAACGCCCCTTCTGAAATACTTCAAATTACCGTCAGAAATCAAGTGATAAAGATTGCGCAGACCTTGCTGGTTTTTCGCAATCAAAATAATATGTCTGGCCTGCCGATTATCCAGCCGACCCTTGGAGCGCAGGGATGTCATCACCGGATTGACTTCCTGCAGGCGGTGGATATCATGCTCCTCTTCCAGCATACGCAGGAGTCTTGCCATGATCGAGCCGCAAATTACCGCATCATCCGCCGCGCGGTGATGATGAAAGTCCGGCAGACTCAGTGCATTTGCAACTACATCCAACTTAAATTTGCTCAAATGCGGCAACAGATTCTGGGACAAAATCAGTGTATCAGCCGCAGTATAGGTGTACGGCAACTCCAATTTCTCACAGGCCGCACGGATAAAACCTGTGTCAAAGTCCGAATTGTGGGCAACCAGAACGCGATTCCCAACAAATTCCAGAAACTGGGGCAGTACCTCTTCAATCTTCGGCGCACCTACAAGCATACTGTCCGTGATACCGGTAAGCTCTACGATCTTCTGATCCAGCTTGCGACAGGGATCCACAAATGTTTGAAAACGGTCGATTTCCCTTCCGTTTTGCATGAGCACTGCACCAATTTCAATAATCGTATCCGTTTTAGAAGATAAACCAGTGGTTTCAAGATCAAATGCCACAAATTCATCTGCAAAGGAAATATCCTGCTGACCGTGAACAACAATCCGGTCGTCCACGTCATTGACATAGTAGCCCTCACAGCCGTAAAGAATCTTAAACGGCTCGTCCGTACCTGCGATTTTCAGTGGACCTTTTTTGGTTTCCACAGCATGCAGTGCATCTGTAAAGGACTGACAGCAGCCATGGTCAGTAATGGCAATGGCCTTATGTCCCCAGGCTGCGGCCTGCAGCACCGCCGCTTTCGTTTGCGTCAGCGCGTCCATACTGCTCATGGTGGTATGTAGATGCAGCTCCACACGCTTCATTCCATCCGCCTTATCAAAACGTTGGGGCATGGAACCGGGCATCATGGCGTTGGGCTTGAGAATCATCTCATTATCAAACTGATTGATCATCAATTTGCCCTGGACACGCAGAACACTTCCCTCTTTCACGTTCTCCAGAATGGACTTTGCTTCATTTGCTTCCATAAACCGGTTGATGCGAACCGAGCCTGTATGGTCAGTCATGTCGAAGTTGACGACCCATGCATTGCGCTTTTTCAGTTCCTTATGGTCAACGGAAAATACTTTTCCCTCTACAATGACATTGCCCATGTCCAGATTCAGCTGATGCATGGGCGTAGCTGCTCCCTTGAAGGATTTGCCGTAGAAGGTATCGCTTACAGGTGCCGCAGCGATCTTTTGCGGTGCTGATGTCTGTACGGGCAGTTCCGCAATCATCTCACCGCGCATTTTTTCCATCGCATCAAACAGTTCTTTTCCTTCCAGCGCATTACCGGCATGGATTTGAATAGAAACTTCACTACCGAACTGCTCCAGAAGCTGTTCACGTACACGGGGAATACACTTTTCCAGCGCTTTCTTGCCGTTTGCGACAAGAGAGATGGTTAAAACATTACCCTCCCATGTCCATTGAGCCCCCGCAAGAGTACCCCGTGTGCTGGAATCTTCCGTCACAAAAAGGTTTCTGATATCACCGGTATCCATATCCGCGATCCGTTCGGCGGGATACCGGGGTAAAATCTCCAGCTTCTTAAGGTCATAAGCTGCGCAGATTCCCTGCTCCAGCGCCTCCAAATCGCTCTTTGGAATATAGTTTTCGCTATATATTTTGATCCGAATCCTTCGCTGTGCAGGGTCTAAATCTGCAGCAACGATGGCCGCCTGAGCAATCGCTGGATTCAGCGACTCAGGCGGCTCATATTCAGAAAACATATGCAGTAAATAGGTTTTCTCTTCCATGTTTCTCCTACATTCTGTTGATTCTCTCCAGCAAGGCCGGCAGCAGTTCCTCATAAGGTCGCTTGTCAACCTGAACACCCTTTTCAAAAATCATTCCCCAGCCATCACCGCCGGCAATGCCGATATCTGCCTCTCTGGCCTCTCCGGGTCCGTTCACCACACAGCCCATCACAGCCACAGTAATTGGCTTTTGACAGTCCCGCAGTGCTTCATCCACCTTGTTTACAAGACCGATCAAATCGATGCTTGTGCGACCACAGGTAGGACAGGAAATGATATTCACGCCCTCCTGCCGCAGTCCGGCAGCTTTCAGAATATCCTTGGCGGCATATACCTCCTGTATCGGATCATCTGTCAGGCTTACGCGAATGGTATCGCCAATGCCGTCCAAAAGCAGCGCTCCAATACCCATGGCAGACTTGATCATTCCCATCTTCACCGGCCCTGTTTCTGTCACACCGATATGCAACGGATAATCGCATTGCCTGCGAAACAGACGGCAGGCTGCGACCATGGTCGGCACAGTTGAGGACTTCATAGACAGACAGGTGTCGTAAAAGCTGTATTTCTCCAACAGCTCCAAATGGGAAAATGCACTTTCCACCAAGGCCTCAGCAGTTGGATGTCCATACTTTTCAAGCAACCGTTTATCCAAACTGCCGCCATTGACACCAATACGAATAGGAATATTCTTATCCTTACAGATGTCAACAACTGCCTTAACCCTGTCTTCTCCCCCGATGTTACCGGGATTGATGCGGATTTTGGAAGCACCGGCCTCTGCCGCCGCAATCGCGAGCTTATAATCAAAGTGGATATCTGCCACAAGGGGCAATTCACTTTCCTTACATATCTCAGCAAATCCACGGACAGCTTCCATGTTCTGAACGGACAGACGGGCAATCTGACAACCCGCTGCCATTAATCCACGAATCTGCTTCAGGGAACCTTCCACATCCGTTGTTTTCGTGTTTAGCATGGACTGGATTACCACCGGTGCGCCTCCACCGATTGCAACATTGCCAACATGAATCTGTCTTGTCATAATCTACCTCTTAAAACAGCATTAAAATATCCTTCAACATAATCACTGCCATAAATGCCAGCAAGAGAACCATGCCGGCACCGTGGATATAGCTCTCAAACTTGGGATTGATCGGCTTTTTACGGATTTTTACAATCGCAGTTGTAATCAGCAACGCAAAAACTCTGCCGCCATCCAATGCGGGAATGGGAAGCAAGTTCATCACACCCAGGTTAACCGCAATAAAGGCACCGAAAAACAGCAAATTGAGTAAAGCATCCGTCCAGGATGGAGCCGCTGCAGCCACACTGTTCATGATGCCGACAATACCAACCGGTCCTGACAAATCCTGTATTTGCGCCTGACCGGTTATCAGCATTCCCAAACTCATCCATATACTCTTGGCAAAATATACGCAGTCATTCCACGATGTTGTAATCACTTCTGCAAAAGATAAATTCCGTGTCGCCCAGGTGAGACCGTAGAATAGCCCTGCCTCCCCTTCGTCATCCTTTTCATACTGCTGCTGAATCATCGTCACATCTTCAACAAGCACCTGTTTGCCGTCACGAACCACGAGAACATCAAATTCTGTCTCGCCCTCATGCTTCTGCATGATCAAGTCAAAATCGCTTACCCTCTCCAGCTTCATCCCGTTGATTTCAACAATCACATCACCGGGTTGAATATTGTTTTCCCAGGCAAGAGAGCTGTTTGACCGCAGGCTTTCAATCTGTGTTGTGGGAACCGTTGCAAAAAAGTTCACAATGACCACAAGCAAAAAGCCCACAAGGATATTCATAAACGAGCCGGCCACCAAAATAATCAGTCTTTTCCACCATGAGGCCTTTTGAAAAGAGCGCGGACTGTCTGTATCCTCGTTCTCACCCTCCATAGCGCAGTAACCGCCAATGGGAATACAACGGATGGAATATTGGGTTTCTCCCTTCTGCTTTTTCCAGATGGCAGGTCCCATAAACATGGCAAATTCATTCACCTTCACACCGAAAAGCTTCGCCGTGAAGAAATGACCGAATTCGTGAATAAAAATTAAAAAACTAAAGATCAGAATCGCAAAAATAATACTCATAAACAGCCTCAAACACTCATTTTTTCCCGGACATAACGGCGTGCAGAAGAATCCGCCGCCAAAATTTCATCCAGACTGGGCTCCGCAACAAACGGCACAGCTTGCACAGCACCCAAAACCAATCGGTAGATATCATAGAAACCGATCTTATCCTGCAAATATAACGCAACCGCAGCTTCATTGGCACCATTCATTACTGCACAGGCGTTGCCGCCCTTTGCGGCACAGTCCCGCGCCAATTTCAGGCAGGGAAACGCATCCATATCCGGTTTTCCAAAGGTCAACGCACCGCAGGCTGTAAGATCCAGCGCATCCACGGGGCACTGTGTTCTTTCCGGATAGGTCAGCGCCAGCTGAATCGGAAGCCGCATATCCGGCGTTCCCATTTGCGCCATTACCGCACCATCCACGCACTCCACAAGGCTGTGGACAATGCTCTGCCGGTGAATGACCACATCCACCTGCTCCAACGGAAGCGAATACAGGTGCATGGCCTCTATAACCTCCAAGCCCTTATTCATAAGTGTAGCACAGTCGATGGTAATCTTTTCACCCATTTTCCAGTTAGGATGTCTCAACGCATCGGCACGGGTAACATTTTCCAACGCTTCCTTGGACATACCGTAAAAGGGTCCTCCGGAGCAGGTTAATATCAACTTTTTGATTTCCTTCTTGTTCCGAATACCCATAAGGCACTGGAAAATTGCAGAATGCTCAGAATCTACCGGTATGATCTCCGCGTGATATTTCCCGGCCTCTGCCATGACCAGTTCACCGGCACATACCAGCGTTTCCTTGTTTGCAAGACCAATCCGCTTTCCTGCACGGATTGCCGCCAATGTTGGCTTCAAGCCCAGCATACCGACCACCGCAGTAATTACACAATCAGCATCCTCCATGGTAGCTGCCTCAATCAGACCTTCTTCGCCATAGGCAACACGAATACCGGTATCTGCAATTATTCTCTTTAATTCCTCAGCGGATTCCTGCGTGGCCATCACCGCAAGGTCAGGATGAAAGACACGGCATTGCTCTGCCATGCGCTGCACATTTGTCCCTGCCGTCAAGGCTGCCACTTTGACATCCAAACGGGAAATAACATCCAGACTCTGCCGCCCAATGGAGCCGGTAGAGCCTAAAATACTTACACACTTTACCATTTAGATTACCCCACAACAGGAAGCAGCATCATAAGCACTTCCACAAGGGGTGCAATGACCACCAGCGAATCGAAGCGGTCCAAAATACCACCGTGACCGGGAATCAGATTGCCATAGTCCTTAATGCCCGTCTGCCGTTTGATGGCAGAGAAGCACAAGTCACCAAACACTCCTGCAAAGGAGCCGACCACACCGTATGCGACCGCATTGAGGTAATGGATTCGGTATGGCATCACCAAGTCAGAGATCAGGCAAAAGAGCAACATGCCAATAACCGCGGTAGCAACGCCGCCCAGCATGCCTTCCACGCTCTTATTGGGACTGATCACCGGTGCCAGCTTATGCCGTCCGAAAGCGCGTCCGACAAAATAGGCACCCGAATCGGATAAAAACGCCAGTGCGAAGGGAATCATCAGCAAATGCCGCCCATTATAAACGCAAATAATACGAACCAGCGCAGAGAGCAAATACGGAATCAAAACGCCTGCAATAAAACAGACAGATATCTTTTCGATCCGAACCTTTGCCTTGGAAACCAACAGCTCACTAAACAGTAAAACCGTAAAGATCGACAGTCCCAGCACAGCCCATAGTTTAACAGAGCCGAAATAGCACCAGATCGGCACAATGGATGCGGTCAGTGCGGAATAAGCAATCAAACGGATATTCTTTACAAGTCCGGTGCCTGCCAGCAGTTCATAGGCTGCAACGGCGCACAACAAGCCCAATAAAATCGCTGTTATAATCGTTGGCGCAAGCAAAATTACCAAAAGCAAAAATGGTAGCAATGCAAATGCAGCAATCATTCTAATTTTCATTTTACGCACCTCCGAAACGGCGATTGCGCCGATGGTACTCCTCAATCGCTTTATCTAAATCCTCAGGAGAAAAATCCGGCCAAAGCACATCCATAAATACAAATTCAGAATACACCGTCTGCCACGGCAGGAAGTTACTGATACGCATTTCGCCGGACGGACGAATCACAAGCTCAGGATCCGGTATACCGGCAGAATCCAAATATGCCGAAAAACCGGTCTCCGTCAAAGCATTCACATCCGCCTTCCCTGCCTGCACATCCCGTACATAGGCCTGAATGCCGCGGATGATCTCATCCCGTCCACCGTAATTCAGGCAAAAATTCACCTGAACCTCATGATACTCATCAGAACGGCTCTGCGCATCCAAACACAGCTTGCGCAGTTTCGGGTTCAAACGGCTCAGATCACCGAAGAACCGAAAACGAACATGATTCTTCTCCATATCCCGCAGAGCCTCCTGCAGGTATTTTGTTAACAGCCGCATAATACCGGAAACCTCTTCCTCTGAGCGTTTCCAGTTTTCCGTGGAGAAGGCATAAACCGTCAAATATTCCACACCCAGGGTGCGGCAATAATTCGCAGTACGGCGAAATGCCTCGCCTCCGGCACTGTGACCGGCTGTGCGAGGTAATCCTCTTTTTTTCGCCCATCGGCCATTGCCATCCATAATAATTGCAATGTGCCGCGGCGGTGCCGGCTTTTTAAGCTCCTTTTCCGCCATGAACGCCTCCTCCTATCTTCAGACAGCATATTGGGGGCGATAACGCCCCCAATGATTCAGCCGTCAAATCGCCATCAATTCCTTCTCCTTGGCGGCCAGGGTATCGTCAACCTTCTTGATGTACTTATCCAGCATATCCTGCAGGTCCTTTTCCGCCTTCTTTTGGTCATCCTCTGTAATCTCGGAATTCTTCTTCAGCTTCTTTACATAGTCTATACCGTCACGGCGAACGTTGCGCATAGCCACTTTGGCTTCTTCCGCATACTTCTTCACCTGCTTGGTCAGTTCTTTACGGCGTTCCTCAGTCAGCTGAGGGAATACCAGACGAATCACACGTCCGTCATTCTGGGGATTGATGCCCAGATCAGAGGACAAGATCGCCTTTTGAATATCCTTCAGCAATGAGCCGTCCCAGGGCTGAATCACCAAAGTACGGGCATCGGGAGAAGAAATATTCGCCACACCGTTAAGGGCAGTTTCACTTCCATAGTATTCAACCGTAATGCGGTCAAGAACCTTCGGATTTGCACGACCGGCACGAACTGCGCCAAACTCCTCATCCAAATGCTCCAGGGTCTTTTCCATTTTTCTTGCAAATTCTTTAAAATCAACGTTCATTATTCAGTCCTCCTTGACAATTGTTCCGATATTTTCTCCGCACACCACGCGGACGATATTTTGGGGATCCTTCAGCGCAAAGCATACCAGCGTCATGTGATTATCCATCGCCAATGTCATGGCTGTGGTATCCGTGGCTTTCAGGTGACGCGACAACACTTCGTCATAAGTAAGGCTGTCAAATTTAACGGCCGTGGGGTCAACATTGGGATCGGCGGAATAGATGCCATCCACATTTTTGGCAAGCAAAATCGCGTCTGCTTCAATTTCCACACCGCGCAATACCGCACCGGTATCCGTAGTGAAATAAGGATTGCCGGTTCCTGCCGCAAACAGAACTACCTTACCCTCGTTGAGATAACGGTCCGCTGTATCACGGGTGAAATACTCGCAGAATTTATTCATTTCCACCGCGCTGAGAACCCGTGCATCCACACCATTTTTAACCAGTGCATCTGCAACTGCAATGGAGTTCATCACTGTTGCCAGCATACCCATAGCATCCCCGTGAGAACGCTGCATCTTATCCGCACCGTCCTTTACGCCACGCCAGAAGTTGCCGCCTCCAATGACCACACCTACCTGCACACCCAGATCGGTACATTCCTTAATCACCTGGCAGACGGAATTGATAACCGAAAAGTCCAGACCGCGATGGGCATCCCCTGCAAGAGCCTCCCCGCTGATTTTCAGCAGGATGCGCTTAAACTTTACATTTGGCAAGATAATCAACCTCCCTCTTTATATATTTCCTATTTTAATATATTCCAAGCAAATTGACAACCATAATTTTCGATATTCTGCAAAATCTTTTCCATTTATTTATATTTCAATTAGATTATCGCCAAAAATTGGGTATATTTCGCCCATGATCCCGGGAAAACGCCTGACAATTTCTTCATGGAAGCATATCCCTTGGGTAAACTTGGAGAAAATTGGAATTTCAGTTGCAAATTCCTGCAGAATCGGTTATAATATTGCAAGCTGTTTTACCAAGGAGAGATGTTATCATGGCTGAAATAACTGAAAGCAAAAATTTCATCCACGCGTTTATTGAGGAAGATATTGCGGAAGGTGGCCGCTATGCCGGTCAGACCGTGCATACCCGCTTCCCGCCTGAGCCCAACGGTTACCTGCATATCGGGCATTGCAAGGCGCTGATTATCGACTTCGGCACTGCCGAAAAATTCGGCGGTCTGTGCAACCTGCGTATGGACGACACCAATCCCACCAAAGAGGATGTGGAGTTCGTCGAGGCCATCAAGGAAGATATTCATTGGCTGGGCTTTGACTGGGGTGACCGTTTCTATTACGGCTCTGACTATTTTGAGAAGGACTATGAATACGCAATTGAGCTGATTAAGAAAGGCTTGGCCTATGTCTGCGAGCTCACTCCGGAGCAAGCCAAGGAGATGCGCGGCGATTTGAACACGCCCGCCACCTCTCCCTATCGGGATCGTCCGATGGAAGAGAGCCTTGATTTGTTTGCAAGGATGCGTGCGGGCGAATTTGAGGATAATAAGTATACCCTCCGAGCCAAAATTGACCTTGCCTCCGGCAACTTCAATATGCGTGATCCGGTAATCTACCGAATCCGTCACATGCACCACCACCGCCAGGGAGATAAATGGTGCATCTATCCTATGTACGACTTCGCGCATCCCATTCAGGATGCTCTGGAAGGAATCACCCACTCTCTGTGCTCTCTGGAATTTGAAAACCACCGGCCCTTATATAACTGGGTTGTAGAGAATGTTTCCGTTCCCCATCATCCCCGCCAGATTGAATTTGCACGGCTGGGAATCGACCACACAGTGCTTAGTAAGCGGAAGCTGAGAGCATTGGTGGAAAACGGTTATGTGTCCGGTTGGGACGATCCCCGTATGCCCACACTGTGCGGTTTGCGCCGCCGTGGCTACACACCTGCATCGATTCGCAACTTCTGTGACCGCGTGGGCGTTGCAAAATCCCCCAACACTATTGAGTATGCGTTCCTTGAACACTGCCTGCGTGAGGATCTGAACGAAACCGCACAGCGGGTAATGGCGGTTGTGAAGCCTGTCAAGCTGACCATCACCAACTATCCCGAGGGACAATCAGAATCCTTCCGGATCGAAAACAATCCCAACAGACCTGAGGACGGTACCCGGGAAGTCACTTTCTCCCGTGACCTGTGGATCGAAGCTGATGATTTTCTGGCTGAACCCATCCCCAAGTACAAGCGTCTGTTCCCCAACGGACCGGAATGTCGGCTAAAGGGTGCTTATGTCATTCAGTGTACCGGCTGTGTCACTGACGAAAACGGCAATGTCACCGAGGTGCTGGCAACCTACGATCCCGATTCCAAGGGCGGCGATCCGGCGGACGGACGGAAGATCAAGGGCGCTACCATTCACTGGGTAGATGCCAATAACTGTTATGATGCAGAGGTTCGTCAGTACAGCAATCTCTTTGACGATGCCGACCCTGATGCTGCAAACAAGGATTTTCTTGCCTGCCTGAATCCCAACTCTCTTGAGATTTTGTCCGGTTGTAAGGTGGAGGCAAGTTTGAAGGATGCGAAAGCGCCCTCCTCCTATCAGTTCATGCGTCTGGGCTACTTCTGCCCCGACAGCAAGGATTCGTCCGACGATCATTTGGTGTTCAACCGCTGTGTAAGCCTGAAAGACAGCTTTAAACCCGGTCAATAAAATATTAAAACCGCTGGGAAAACCCAGCGGTTTTTTTCTAGAATGTTACCACTTCTTCCACCGCAGGGGCGGCGGATTCTACGGAAATGGCGGTTAAGACCGGACCAAGCTCTCCATGGTACAACACATGCTTCTCGGCTGTAATTTTAGCAGTCACCGACACCCAACTGCGCGGCTCCAAGGATTTCGCTCCGTCATATCGGCAAGGAATGCCGCAGAACTGAATGTCCTCCACACAGCAGGTCATTACAAACCGACCGGGGGCAAACATCCCATTCTTATCCCGACGCAGCATAGCCACCTGTGCCTTAAAATGCACGGTCTTTCCCTCATATTTCTGAGGCTCTTCCGTCACGTCACGGTACCACAGAGCATAGTCCTCATCCTGAATCTCGATCACAGAGGCATTGATATCAAATGGCAAGGGATCGATCACATCATCAAAGGCTGTGGAGCCGTCCGTATAGTCGTAGAGAATATCAATCCGCCGGTTGGCCGCGCGGGCAATCTTGTGAAATGGCATCGTATCCTGCCCTACCTCCAGGCGGTTGAAAACTACCATCTGCGCTCCAACCAGCTTATCCATGACCAAGTTGCGCATATTGGCATTATAGGTCATAAATGTGGTGGAATCGGCAAACATCACTTCCTGTGCGACCACCCAATCCTCAGGAAAACGGGTGTACAAGTCCCCTACCATCTGCATGCCGTTCAATTCAGCAACAACGCGCTGTGCTTTGTGCTTTTTGGCCAATGCCTGTAATTCCTTAGCTGTAACCGTCTCCTGATTCAGAACATACAAATATACATTCTCATGGGGATAGGAAGAAAAATCATACTCCTCCTCCCCTTCCTCAAAGACCAGCAGCAAGGTACGCTCCCCCGCGTTAAAGCGAGGATCCTCCAGGGTCTCCTGGATAAATTTTGTCTTACCGGAATCCAGAAATCCGGTAAATGCATAAACAGGAATCTGTTGCATTATTTACACCCCAAACAACGCCGCAACGGCATTTTCATCCAGCTCGGAACCAATCACACAGAGCTTGCCGATAATATCTGCAGAACCGGTACGGATGTTCATCTCCTCCGGAACCATATCAAAATGGATCCAGGTACCGTCAACTGCCGGAATGATGCCCTTGGCGCGAAGAACCATGCCGTACTTGCCCGAATCCAATTCATGAAGGGCAGCATGAATCTGCTCCTGCGTGAACTTTTTGGCAGTTTCCACACCCCAGGAGGTGAAAATCTCATCGGCGTGGTGATGGTGATGATGGTCATGGTCATGGCAACCGCAGGTGCAGTGCTCATCGTGCTCGTGATGATGTTCATGCTCCTCATGGTGATGATGCCCGCAGCAGTGGTGCTCATCTTCCTCATGATGATGGTGTCCACAGCAGTGGTGCTCCCCTTCCTCATGATGATGGTGACCGCAGCAATGATGCTCCTCTTCATCATGATGATGGTGACCGCAGCAATGATGCTCCTCTTCATGCGCAAGGTTGGCAGCCTTTATGTTGTCTCCCTCCATTGCAGAAATGAGCTGTGCTCCGGTCAACTGTTCCCAGGGAGTGGTTACAAGGGTCGCCTGTGCATTGTGCTCACGCAGAAGTGCGA
The DNA here is from genome assembly GCA_015067635.1 of Oscillospiraceae bacterium. Lineage (GTDB taxonomy): Bacteria > Bacillota > Clostridia > Oscillospirales > Oscillospiraceae > Faecousia. The sequence continues at coordinate 23,943 of SVMA01000003.1, forward strand.
CAGCGGCATCCAGCTTTTCCTGTTTGATGTCCCCGGTACGGGAGAGAATAATCGTGGAAGCTGTTTCAATCTGATTGTTGTAGAACTCACCAAAGTTCTTCATATACACCTTAACCTTGCCGGCATCCGCAACGGCAACGGTATATCCCAGCTGCACATCATGACCGGTTACCTTTTCCACAGCTGCCGCAACATCCGACAGCTTACCAACACCGCTGGGCTCTATGATCACCCGGTCAGGATGGAATCGTTCAATGACCTCTTGCAGAGCTTTTCCGAAATCTCCCACCAGAGAACAGCAGATACAGCCGGAATTCATTTCAGTGATGTTGATACCTGCATCCTGCAAAAAGCCGCCGTCAATACCGATTTCGCCAAACTCGTTTTCAATCAGCACCAGCTTCTGTCCCTGATAGCCTTCCTGAATCATCTTCTTGATGAGCGTTGTTTTTCCGGCACCCAGGAAACCGGAATAAATATCAATCTTTGTCATTATACTCACACTTTCTACATTCCCTGATGGATTGTTATTTCTTACCTATTAAGTATATCACAAGACTTTTCAAAAATCTACTGTCATCCAAAAATTCTCCTCCGTTTTGTTCTGTTTCGGCTACACAATCGGATGAAATTCCCTTATAACGCAAAAAAGCACCTCCTTAGAGATGCTTTTCGGAAATTTCAGGGGCATTCGACAAAAAATGATTGTTTTTTCAAAATCCCCTTGCTATCATGCGTTAAGGCGAGTATTTTCCCCTATTGCGACAGCTCGTCAGCCGCTGCACCGTATCTCCCACGGTGCAGCGGCTTTCATTTATGGAATGGGAATCAGCAGCAATTGCCCTTCCTCCGGTTCCTGAGACAAATGATTGGCCTGGCGAATTGCTTCCGGTGTTGAACCGCAGCCCTTTGCAATTTCCCACAAGCCTTCTTCCCCTACCCGACGCAAAATCATAGACGGACGCTCCGGATCCGGTTCCACACATTCTCCCAAATTCAACTCTACAATCTGCGTAATTGGCTGTCCGGAATAGACGTGTGCTTCCACGGAAATACCACTACTTAGTGTTACCCCATCACTGGAGGGGTAAAGTTCAACCGGACTTGGCTGGGATGCCCACAGATACACCAAATTATCCTTCGCACAGGGAAATAGCTCCTGAGCCGTGACCCGAGCATGATCCCCCTGGAGCTGCCCCTGTCCGTCCTCATAGAGGATATCACATTGCCCATCCACGGATATCTCCATATCCTGTTGTCCCAATTGGAGTCGCGGCTGTTCCCAGTACTGTGTGACATTCAGAGGCTTCAAAATGTCACCTTCCATACCGGCATTTGCAGAAAGCTCCAGGACGGTTTTATCCAAAAGCATCGGAAGCTGCAAGGCTTCTTTTTGGATGGACACCTCCCGCGACGGACTGTACGCATCTATGACGGCTTCCACCATTTCGCGGTCAAATACCGTATACTGTACAGCAATGCCCATCTGCAAATGCAGCTGATTTTCACCGACAGCATCCAGCTCCATAGCTGTGACGATGGGAAGCGCCCATGCAGTTGCGCCTGAGGAATAATCCCTGTCCAGTTCTGTATACTGGGAAAACGGCACTTCCGTGTCCCATGTGCAGATTTTCCCATCTTCTGTCATATATTGGATGTGGATATTTGACTGACCGCGAAATACCAATCGGTTTCCCAGTATTTTCTGTTCCGCCACATTGGGAACACAACGGAAACCAAGTAATTTATGAACAGGTGGCAGATTGGATGGTAATACCAGATTTTCTTCCAGCTGCAGCTGCTTTTCTCCGGCCTCCACAGGTATTTCCACCGGATAGCTGACGGTACGCAGCTGTACATCCTCCGGCAACTCCGGTGCTGCAGACAGCTCCGCTTTATTCTTCTTCATTGCCTGTGCAAATACGTCCAGCTCGGCACGTACCATCATTTTCCGGGCTGAAATTCCGCGGCAATCCATATTTACAAGCATGGGCTTCAGGATGATCGTGCCATCCTCCACCCCATCGTCAAAATCCCAGCGGCACTGAAAGGGTATCCAAACATCCACGACGCGGGGTACAGAGCCATCCTCCGGAGCATAAAGCGCCCATACAGCAATACCGCCGTTGGCACTGATAAAGCTGCTGCGCCATTCCTTTCCGCGGACAAAAACCTGTCCCCAACAGCCCAGAACCTTTCCCACATCCGGATAGCCGTCCGGCAGACGGATCTCCTGCGTTTGTTCCTGCCTGTTGCTCTGTCCATAAAACGGTTGCAGACAATGTAACGGTTTTTTAGCAAATTTCACATCCATGCAGTTCACTCCTCCCACAATCCTACCAAACTATATGCGTGAAGGACAAGTTTATGCCAATTATTTTTTTGTGTTGCACCATAATCCCAGTGCCATAATGCCCAATCCCACACAACAACAGAAAAAGGTAGATTCCAGACAGCATCCGACCAGTAGCCCAAAGCCAAACGCCATCAAGGCACATCCGCATAATTGGTTTTTCCGGCACATAAAAATCGCCCCCTGCACAAAAATATGCAGAGGGCAATCCATTATTCCATTAATTTGTTATTTCTCTGCAGGCAAGCAGCACTTTTTCCAAAACCGGCACACAAACATGCCTGCCGTAGCCACCGTCTTCAATAGCTACAAAGAAGGCAAAGGGATAGTCTTCATCCACGACAAAGCCCGTGAACATGGCGTTTGGATCCTTTCCGCCACCGACCTGGGCGGTACCGGATTTTGCGCAAACCTGAAAACCTGCAAACTGTTCTTCTCCATAATAATTGACCACATTATTACGCATATATTCCGTGAGCTTTGCTGCAGCCTGGGATGACATCAGCCGCTGGGTTTGGACGGGTTTTGCCTGATAGGTGCTTTCCAAACCGCATTGAATATGCTCCACAAGATACGGTTTTTGACCGATGCCTCCGTTGGCAACTGCTCCCACCAGTGTGAGAAAACTTGCAGGATTTACCAGGTCCTTATGCTGACCGATGGCACTCCATGCCACGGAAACATCCGCCTGATTTGCTGACTGAATATGCCCAGGAGTGGTGGAAATACCATCAAATTCTAAAGCGTCCAGTAACCCCAGCTGCTTGGCAAACCGTTCCAAACGGATACCTCCCACATGTTCCGACAGCTTTGCAAACGCACAGTTGCAGGAATTCATGAATGCGGTTTTGATATCCTGCTTGCCATGAACGCGCTCACAGGTAACTTTATCATCGCCGTATTCCACCAGTCCGGTACATTCAAACTCCATGGTTTCCAGATTCGGCAGGGATTCCAGTGCCGCAATCATGGTAACAATTTTATAGATGGAACCCGGGGTATAGGTGGACTTTGTAAAGCGGTTGATAAATGCGCCTTCATAAGCACCGGTAGTATCACCGGAAATGTCAGGCATGTTATCCGGATCATAGGTGGGTGTAGTAACTGCACAGAGTATCTCCCCTGTTTGATAATTATATATCGCCAGCGTGCCTTTATAATCCCCCATTGCTTCCAGCGCCGCCATTTGCAGCTTCGCGGAAAGCGTCAGTATCATCTGCCCACCGGTATCCCCGTAAGCATATACGCCATTGATGGGGTCAAATCCGGTAATTTCTCTGGAATACTCCTGCAGAAGCGGTGCATGGATGTTTCCCTGTCGGTCTCCCAACCAATGAATGGTCGCTTTTCGCAACGCAACCGCAGATGCATAGGTTCGGTCATCCCGCAGGTCCAGAAGGAGATTTCCGTCACGGTCTGCAATCTGACCGCGATCCAATTTTTCTTTTTCCGGGACACCGGCTGACACAGTTCCATGCACCCAGTTTCCGGAGTTTACCATATAATTTCCAAGAAATGCCAGCATACCGATTGCCAATGCCAAAACCAGTGCCAGCAAGGCCTTGGTGCGTGCCATCACTCTATTCATCCGGCTCTTGCACCTCCTTGGTCTGCCGTACTGCAAAGCTGGCATTTTGTCTGGTATCCGCCGCCTTGATAAAGGCCAGCAGTCCCCAGGCACAGATCATACTGGAGCCGCCATTGGATACGAAGGGAAATGTCACACCGGTCAACGGCAACACATCCACCATTCCCAACACATTCAGCATCGTCTGCATCAGCAAGATCCCCGCTGCGGTACAGCATCCAATGGTATAAAAGCTGCTGCGGCTGATACGCGCCATGCGCAATGCAAACAGCGTCACAGCAAGAATAGCCACTACCAGCATAACGCCGATGAGCAGTCCCCATTCTTCGGAAACGGTGGCAAATACCATATCCGCATCCGGTGAAAACACATAGCTGGGGTGCATCTTTCCGTTTCCGACACCCAATCCGAAAAGTCCACCTGAGGCAATGCAAATCAGCGAACGAGTCTGCTGATAACCACCGGTATCGGGCAGCTCCCAAATATGACCCCAGCTGGCAAAACGTTGCAGAATATGCGGTGCCATATTCAGCGCAGTCACCCCTGCAAATCCCACTGCGGTACACGATAATGCAATGGTGCCAATGCTTCCGGAACGGAGATATGCAATAATCAAAAAAGCTACAAAGAAAATCAAGGCCGCGCCGAAGTCATTCATCAGCGCAAGACATAGGCACACAAAGACACTGTACCCAATCAACTGAAACAAATTCTTCTTATTGAGAAGCCGGTCCATGGTTGACGCGCCCATAAACACAAAACAAACCTTACTCAGCTCAGAGGGCTGAAAGGACATGCCGGCAATATGAATCCAGTTCCGTGCTCCGTAATAGGTCTTACCGAAAACCAGGGTGATCAGTAACAGCGCCACCCCTGCAATACCGGCAATATACCGCACTTTTTTTGCACGCTCCAAATCCCGCAGAGCCCAGCCCATTGAGAGGAACAACGCCAATCCCATATACATAGCCATCAGCTGCTTGGTCATTTCCGCAGGCTTTGTCGTAGCGATTGCAGCCATTCCGATGGTGCACAGGAAAAATGTCATTGTTTCTACTTCAAAAGACGGTTTTTTAATGCAAAGGTAGAATATTAGCAGCAGCCACTGGGCGATGACAATTCCGGAAAAACCGGCAACAATATCATTGGCATAGTCACCGCCGCAGCGCATCAGATAGCCAACAGTACAGAAGCACTGAAAAAGGGATAGCAGCAGCAAATTCGTGATGCTGTCCAACGGTCTCGACGCCTGTGTGCGCATTTGTGCCAGGCGTCCGACCTGACGCTGATTCATAGGAATTAGCTTCATGTTCATTCCGCCCATGTGAATCACATCTGTTTCCGACAGCGGAACGATCTTCACACGCTTTCCATTGACAAATACACCGGCTTGGGGATCTGTGTTTGTAATGGTCCAGCTTCCGTCATCATATCGGGTCAAAACTGCATGGTTTTTGGAAATACCGGGGAGATTCAGCACCACATCACTGCGTTTATGGCTTCCTACGATATTCTCCCAGTGGGTAATCGGCAGCTTCCTGCCATCCTCCAGAGAAAGCCATGCCCAAATTTCCGGTTCCCGCCGGAATGTCAGAAGCGGACGGATACAGCGATATAGCAAAACGCCCAGCAATACAGGTGCAAGGTAGCGTAAAATGGCCTGGAAAACCCATACATAGGTTTCGTTTGCACGGTAAAAATATGCAAGTGGATCCATTACACTACCTCCTTTGTTTCTCTATTTCTCCATACTGCGCAGCATGGCGATTTCCTTTTGATAACCCTTCAGCTCGTTGGGCGTTTCCAGGATCATCGGAAGCTTTGCCAATATGGGATGGTTGATAATTTTCTCAAATGTGCCACTGCCAAGCATACCGGCACCGATGCATTCGTGACGGTCCTTGTGACTGGCGATCCCGTTTTTGGAATCATTCAGATGTAGGGCACACAATCGGTCAAGGCCGATGACGCTGTCAAATTCCTGCAACACCCCGTTCAGGTCATTGACAATGTCGTAGCCACCATCCCAAACATGACAGGTATCCAGGCAAACGCCCACATGCTCACTGCCAACGCCATCAATAATTTCCCTTAACTCCTCAAAACGGCCACCGATTTCACTGCCCTTGCCGGCCATTGTTTCCAGTAATACCGTCACAGGATATTCCGGCTTTAATGCTTTTTTCAAAGCGTCAATGATCTGACAGATCCCTGTCTCTGTTCCCTGGCCCACATGGGAGCCGGGATGAAAATTGTAATAATTGCCGGGAAGTGCCGCCATACGCCGCAGATCGTCCTCCAAAACACTTGCCGCAAAGACTCTTGCCTGGGCATCCGCAGTACATAAATTCATGGTATACGCACCGTGTGCCACCAACTTCCCGAAGGAAAGGCGGTTTAATTCGTCCATTGCCGACGCCGCATCGGCAGCATCCTCTGCCTTAGCTTTGGAGCCCCGGGGATTTCGCGTAAAAAACGCAAAGTATTTGCACCAATCTCTTTGGCTGTTTGCACCATTGCAAGATTTCCGGCCGCTGCGGATAAATGACATCCTAAATATCTCATCCCATTCCTGCTCCTTTTGACATAGGATACCATATTTTTCAACAAATTGCAATTCTTGTTTCCGTTTCACAAAAAATGTGCTATAATTAAAATAACCCAAAAACAGCATAACTCCCACGGAAATCCGTGGGAGTCGCATCAGCCCTCAGCAAGGGCAACTGATTCCAATATTTCGTTCCATTCCGGCATACACGCGCCTGCATCCTCGCTGGCTGCCATGATGCTGACGCAGTAGTGGTAGCTTCGGTCATCGAGAATCAAAAAGCGTCCAATCTGGTCGCCGGTCTCTCCTGCAGATGACCACGCACCTTCATAACAATCCACACCGCATCGCTTTGTTTGAATGAAATCCAGATCCTTCCTGCCAAAGCCGGTCAACACCTGCATGGTTGCGTCCAGATTTCCCGACGGTAACACCTCAACAGCAAGATCATAATCCTTGCAGAAATACAGCTTTCCGGATGATCCCTCCATGGCAGGTGCGGCAGCTTCTTGCGGAAGATCAATTAAAAACGTGGCAGGCTTCGCCATAGCCGGAACGTCGTTGGCATCCTCCACAGTTTCAAACGTGGGTGCGGCGCATCCGCACAGAAAAAGCACACAGACAATAATTAGAAAGATTTTTTTCATCTTATTCCCTCCCGAAAGGATTCATTTATGTCATACATTTACGGATATCTATTGCTAATCAATGCACTTGGATTTGTATTTATGCTTAAAGATAAGGTGCGGGCGAAGAAAAAACAGCTCCGCATTCCGGAACGGGCATTACTGACCCTTTCCATTATTGGCGGCAGCGGCGGCACAGTACTGGGAATGTATCTGTTCCGTCATAAAATCCGAAACCGCAACTTTTTCTACGGACTGCCCATCATTCTCTGTCTGCATATTGCCATTGCTGTCTGTATAGCACAGTTAATAAAAAAATGACCGGAATATCCGGTCATTTTTCTTTTGATAATTCTTCAATCAATGCTTCCGCAGCCAAAATACCGTCGATGGCAGCTGACATAATGCCACCGGCATATCCCGCACCCTCTCCTGCCGGATATAAACCTGACAATGACGCTTGCCCGTTCTCGCCGCGCAAAATGCGTACCGGTGAAGAACTCCGGGTTTCCGGTGCAGTCAGCACTGCCTCCGGTGCGGCAAAGCCCTTCAGACTCTGCTCCATTTGGGGAAGCGCCTGCTTAAGGGCATCCGTAATTTTTGCCGGCAGAACCTGATGCAAATCTGTCCAGAATACGCCCGGTTTGTAGCTTGGCTCCACCCCACGGGACGAAACACTTGCCCGCCCGAGAAGAAAATCCCCAACGGTCTGAGCAGGGGCATGATAGCTCCCGCTGTGGGTATATGCGGCTTTTTCGATTTCCTCCTGCCACTGCATTCCCCCAAGATCACCCGGGTAAGGAAAGTCCCTGGGATTCAGACTAACCAGAACTGCTGCATTGGCATTTTCGCCGTCTCTGTCCGCATAACTCATGCCGTTGGTAACGATCTTTCCCTCTTCCGAGGTTGCCGCAACCACATATCCACCGGGACACATACAAAATGTATAAACTGTTTCATTTTCCAGATGTTTGACCAACTTATAGTCCGCAGGCGGAAGGGGCAGATCGTTTCGTCCGTACTGCGCCTTATCGATAACCGATTGCAGTTGCTCAATGCGCACGCCCATGGCAAAGGGCTTTGGTTCCATTTGAATACCGCTGGCATGCAGCATCCGGAACGTATCCCGGGCACTGTGTCCAATGGCCAAAATGAGATGACGGCAGGCAATATCTCCCTGATTGGTAGAAACTCCGGTCAATTGCCCGTTTTCCTGGAGTAATGCCGTTACCTGGGTAGAAAAACGCACCTCACCCCCCAGGGAAATGATCCGCTGACGTAGGTTTTGTACAACTGTCAGCAATACATCCGTACCCACATGGGGTTTTGCATCGTAGAGAATGTCGTCCCGCGCCCCAGCGGCAACAAACTGCTCCAATATCCAGCCGATTCTTGGATTATTGACACCGGTATTCAGCTTTCCGTCGGAGAACGTACCGGCACCGCCTTCACCAAATTGCACGTTACTTGTTTTGTCCAGCTGCCCTGTTTTGAAGAAATGCTGCACCCTTTCGTGTCGGGTTTGGGCATCAGCACCACGCTCCAAAATAATCGGTTTCAATCCTGCCATAGCCAGAATCAATCCGGCGAATATTCCGGCCGGTCCAAAGCCGACCACCACAGGCCGCTCCGAAATATCCATCAGAGGCTTCGGCGGTTTATAGAAGGAAACGGGCGCAGAAGAAGCTTTTTTACAGCCGCTGTGCTTTAGAATTTTGCCTTCGTTTCCCACCAGTCCCACATCCACCGTATAAATGACACGCACGTCCGGCTTCTTGCGGGCATCAATCGACCTGCGAACCAACGTGAGCCTTCGTATTTTGGACGGGGAAATTTTCAGAAGCCGCGCCGCTTCAAATATCAGCTGATTGGTATCATGCTCCGGTGGCAGGGAAATATCTCGAATTCGTATCATTCGTTACCTCCGGCACTTCTTCCGGCCAACTGACCGGAACTCCACGCCCATTGTAAATTATATCCACCGCAATCTCCATCCACATCCAACACCTCACCACAGGCGTACAAACCGGGCTGCAGCAGGCTTTCCAATGTCCTGGGATCGAATTCCTCCGTGCATGCACCGCCGGCGGTAACCTGGGCATGATCCATCCCCATAGGCTCCGTTAATGCGACCTCAAAACACTTGGCAGCCTGGGCTGCCGCGAGGAATTCATCATCCCGCAGTTCCGAAACAGCCTGACCGGACCGAATACCGCAGGATTGGGTAATCACTCTGCCCAATCGATTATGAAGGATTCCCGTAAACAGATCGTCTGTGCAAAAACTGCCTGTACTCCGGTTTTTCAGCAGCTGTACCAGCGTTTCCACTTCCATGTTCGGCAGGAAATCCAATTGGCAAACCCACTCGCCCTTTTCATGGCATACATCTCTGGATATTTCAAAAATCACCGGACCGGATAAGCCGAATTTCGTGAATTGCAATTCTCCCTCGCTTTGTGCAAAAGTTTTTCCGTCCCGGATGACAGAAGCACAGCAGTTGGCGCGAACGCCCTTTAATGCCATACATCCACTCCAGCTGCTTCTGAGCTGTACCAATGCCGGACGCAGCTTGGTAATATGATGCCCAAAACTGCGCAGAAGCTGATAACCGGACATAGACCCACCCAGCTTACTGCCTGCCAAACCGCCGCAGGCAATAATCACACGGTCACAGATATAGCTTTGTCCATTTCCGTCGATTTGAAATCCACTCTCTACACTGCGGACTTTTGAGACCTCGAAGCCGGTAATGAGCGTAATATTTTCCCGTTCCAATGCAAAGCGCAGAACGTCCACCACGGAATTGGCCTGATCCGAATACGGATAGACCCGACCGGAAGCCTCAGCGACTGTATATAACCCAAGCTTTTCAAACCAGGAAAGCGTCTGCGGAACATCAAACTGTGTCAGCGCCTGACGGGGAAATTCCTGCTGTGCACCGTGATAACCGGAACAGTCTGCATGCAGATTGGTTAAATTGCACCGACCGTTTCCTGTTGCCTGCAGCTTTCTTCCAACTCTTGCTTGGCGTTCAAACAGCAAAACCTGTGTTTCTTTATTTTCTGCCGCAGAAATCGCCGCAGCCATGCCGGAAGCACCAGCACCGATAATACCAATGACCATGGTGTCACCTACTTTCTTTTCCTATTGTAACAGAGATTCCGTCATCGCACAAGTAAAACTTCCCTTGCAATCGGAAAAAGCTGTGGTATAATAACTGGGGTGATGGAATGGATCGCAGTAATATTGAAAAAATCGCCCACAGCAATGAGGATAAAATACTCCTTGCAAAAGTGTGGGACAAGGTTAATAACGGGATGCAGCGTGGTATTCCGGCACATACTTGTTTCCTTTCTCCCCGGGAGTTGGAGATGAGTCGTTATCTCTTTGGCACGGCAGAAGGATTGGTCTGCTTTGGCGGCTATCCGGACGCTGAAAGAAAGATGCTCTGTTTTCTTCCGGATTATCTGGATGAGAGCTGGCTGATGCGCGAGGATGCTCCCGTCGTTAGCCTTCGCGCAACCTTTTACGAAGGAGACACCCCATCCCACAGGGACTTTCTCGGCTCATTAATGGGCTCCGGTATCGGCAGAGAAACCGTTGGGGATATTTGTGTTGGAAAGGGTCATTGCGATTTTTTTGTAACGGAAGAAATTGCCCCTTATCTGCTTCAGAATTTTACCAATGCCGGAAGAACCAAGTTCCGACTGGAAAGAATTTCCCTGACTGATGTCATCATTCCACAGCCGGAAGTCCGGATCATAAAGGAAACTCTGGCATCCTTGCGACTGGACGGTGTGGTTGCTTCCGGTTTTCGTATCAGCCGCAGTCTGGCGACTCAGGCTATTTGTTCCGGAAAGGTTGCCGTGGATGGGCTGCCCTGGGAGAAACCGGACAAAACCGTTGCCGAAGGCGCAAAAATATCCCTGCGCGGAAGCGGAAAAATGAAACTGGAAAAAGTGAACGGTCAAACAAAAAAGGGTCGAATCTCGGTGGAAATCCACCGCTATGTGTGAGGTATAATATGAAAATGGATGAAGTGATCGCACGGATCAACGAACTGGCGCATAAAGCAAAAGCTGAAGGCTTAACGGAAGATGAAATCGCGGAACGGGATAAGCTCCGCCGGATCTATATCGATTCCGTAAAAGCCAATTTGGTAGGACATCTGGAAAATACCTATATTGTGCGTCCCGACGGCACAAAGGAAAAAATCAGCAAAAAATAACAGTAAAACGCTCTGCTTAGAAAAGCAGGGCGTTTTTACGGAATGAAGAGAATATAACTGCACATACTACGTACAAAAACGGAAAGCAGGAATTACCATGGCAGGAAATAAACGCGGAAAGCAAAGCTTTGTACTTCCACAGCTGCCGGTGATCACCGCATGGGCGAGTGTTGCCGGAAAAAAAGAAAGTGAAGGCCCTTTGGCTCACACCTTTGACATTGTTTCCCAGGATACCTATTTCGGTCAAAAAACCTGGGAGCAGGCCGAAAAACAGATGCAGAAAATGGCTTTGGATAAGGTAATCGAAAAATCCGGACTGCATCAAAATCAAATTGGACTCGTATACTCCGGAGACCTTCTGAATCAATGCATCGGCTCTTCCTTCACCCTGCGAAATACCAATATCCCTCATGTGGGCCTTTACGGTGCATGCTCTACTATGGCATTGGGTCTTTTGACGGCATCCATGGCTGTCAGCGGCGGTTTTTCCGACCGGGTGATTGCCCTGACCTCCTCCCACTTTGCCTCGTCTGAACGGCAATATCGCTTCCCCTTGGGCTATGGCGGGCAACGTACCCCAACGGCACAGTGGACAGTTACCGGAGCCGGTGCGGCACTCCTCTGCTCCGCCGGTACCGGTCCGCGTATCGACAGCTGTACCATCGGTACCGTCACCGATCTGGGCATCAAGGATGCCAATAATATGGGCGCATCCATGGCACCTGCCGCCTATGCAACGATCCGGGCACACATGGAAGATATGAAAAGAACACCAGACGACTTTGACCTGATCGTAACCGGTGATTTGGGGCAACTGGGCAAAGAGGTGCTCATGGAATTAGCACGTCGGGATGGACTGTATTTAGGCGGACGGATCGCAGATTGCGGCACCATGGTATTTGATACCGCAACACAGGATGTGCATGCCGGTGGCTCCGGCTGTGGATGCAGTGCAATAACCCTTTGCGGTGAATTACTGAACAAATTGAATTCCGGAAAACTTAGGCAAATTCTATTTTGCGGCACAGGGGCACTGCTTTCTCCCACATCCACACAGCAGGGCTTGCCCATCCCCGGTGTTTGCCACGCTGTATCCATCACAGGAGGTTCCGATTGATATGGACTATTTAAAGGCTTTTTTGGTGGGCGGTGCTCTGTGTCTCATCGGCCAGCTTCTCATCGACAAAACAAAACTAACTCCCGCACGGATTCTTGTGAGCTATGTGGTCTGCGGTGTATTGCTCACAGCCATAGGGCTTTATCAGCCGCTAGTTGACTTTGCAGGTGCAGGTGCTACTGTTCCCCTCACAGGCTTTGGTTACTGTCTTGCCAAGGGCGTACGGGAAGCTGTGACCAATGACGGTTTTCTGGGGATCTTCATTGGAGGCTTAAAGGCAACCGCCGGAGGAATCGCCGCCGCCATTGTCGGTGGCCTATTGGCAGGTCTCGTTTTTAAGGCGAAGGATAAATCCTGAAAAATCGGTTACACTAATGACGCGGTCATTCCGCAGTACAGATAAATGGAGGAATCATCATGAATAACAAGCAGAACCAGAATCAGAATCAGCAGAACCAGAACCAGAATCAGAATCAGCAGAACCAGAACCAGAATCAGAATCAGCAGAACCAGAACAAGAACGAGCGCTAAAAAGATGGTGACCTGCCGCATTTTGCGGCAGGTCATCCCACATTTATAGAATCTTAACAGGCCGGTTCAAATGGAAAAAGTAAAGCCAGGCTTCCTTTATAGGAAGCTCATAAATCGCACTGAGTGCATCGACATAGGCCCGAACCTGAGGTCGGTAAGAATCCGAACGCTCCAAAATCGTTTCTTCTGTCACATAATCCGTTTTGAAATCGAGCACGGTGATGCCATCCTCATGGATCATGGCGCAGTCCACCACACCCTGAAGCAGTATTTCTTCTCCCGCCAGAGATGCATCAAAACTTGCGGCATCCTCCAGGACAGAGAACTTAAACTCCCGCAAAACATTATCATGTTGCTGCAGGCGTTTTCCCAAATCTGACTGGAAAAATCTCAGAATACCCTCACAGTTTACCATCTGTCCCTGCTCTGCGGAGATATGCTGTTCAGCCACCAGCCGTTCCACTTCCTTCTGAATGGAAGGGACATCCACACAGATCTCATAGCGTATGTACTGCATGACAGCATGGGTTGCCATTCCGATTTGCGCGCCGTCCTTGCCAGGCGCAACAAAAGCAGGCTTTCGCCAAGTCAAATGCAGTTTCTGCTTCGCAGGCACATTCTCATTTGCTTCCTGATCCTTGCTGCGACCCTTTCGCTGCGTTGCGATTTGCTTGGAGGGTGCTGTCGTAGCGGCCTGATGGGGGTAAACAAAACCAAATCCGTCCTTCAGCCGTTGGAACTGTTCATCGGGAATATCCGCACATTGTGCCGCCTGCACATGAGCCTCTGCCGTGGGGCTTGGGTCAACCAAATCGATTCTCCAGGGATACTGACTGACAGCCGTTTCTGCCGGCTTGCAGCCCAAAGCGAACAATTTACCCGCTTCCGTTCTCTGCAATGCGGCAAGCATCACCCAGTCACCCAGAGCATTCACATCCTGTATCAGTTGTTCCCGTTCTGTCATAGCCAGCAAGCAGGCAAAGCTTCTTACATCACTTTCCACCTTTTTTGCCGCATACGTCATGATCAAACGGTCTCTTGCCCGAGTCAGTGCAACATACAAAACACGTACGCTTTCTGAAAGCCCGTCCTGGGTTATTTTTGCCGCGATTGCATTCTTGGCCAGGGACGGGTAGCGGATTCGATTCTGCAGGTCCACTGCCGTCATTCCCAGTCCCAAATCCTTGTCGCACAGAAATGCACCCTTCAGGCTTTGCGTACTGAAGGAATGGGCAAGGTCAGAGACGAAAACCACGGGAAATTCCAGACCTTTCGACTTATGGATGGTCATAATGGTGACGGCATTGTTCCCGCTTTGTTCCTTATTCTCCACCAAACCGTTCTTGCCAAATCCGGCAAGATGCGTCAAAAATTGCTCCAGATCCCGATGTCCGGTCTTTTCATAATTCACTGCCGTTTGGTAGAATACCTCCAGGTTTTCCTTTCGCTCTGCACCGTTGGACATCGCTCCGAAAATACTGTCAATTCCGGTAAGCACAAAAATGGATTCCAACAGCTTTTCAAGCGATTGCAATCTGGCCTCCCTTCTCCAAATCGCCAGATCCTGCAAAAATTCCTGTATCTTTGGATTGTCACACTCCTGAAGTGCTTCATAAATACAGCCGTAGCGGTTATTGCTGCGAATTTGCGCCAGTTCATCAGCCGTAACGCAAAACAGCGGACTTGCAAGAACTGCAAGCAGCGGAATATCCTGCCGCGGATTGCTGACAGTTTGCAAAACAGCATGAAGGAGTGCCCCTTCCCGAGTTTGCAAAATATCCTCTCCGCCCTCAGATACACAGGGAATTCCACGCTTGGCAAGCGCTTTTTTGTAATGGATCGCAACATTGCTCTTGGTGCGCAGCAAAATCGCAATATCACCCAGAGTGATGGGGCGCAGGGCTTCCTTGTCGCGCACAAAATGCGTCCCGTCCGTCAGCTCAACAATCCGCCGGGCAACGAAATCAGCCTCATCTTCATACACGTCCTCGTCGGATCGGATTGCCCAGAATTCCACCTCCGGTTCACCCAAGGGTGTATGATCGATCCCTTCTTTCAATGCTTCCTCTTCCCCGTAGACAAGTCCGCCAACCGAGGGAGTCATACAATAGCGGAATACGTCATTGGCTCCGGCAAGAACTGCACCGCCGGAACGGAAATTGCTGGAAAGAAGCACCTTTCTTCCTTCCGGATCCACTGCGGTATCCGCAGGCGCGTAATCGTTGTATTTTTTCAGGAAGATGCCGGGATCAGCCTGACGGAACTGGTAAATGGATTGCTTCACATCTCCCACCATAAAGCAGTTTTGCTTCAATTCGGTAAGTGTCATGTAAATCGCATCCTGCACCGCATTGGAATCCTGGTATTCGTCCACCATGATTTCCCGAAAACGGCTTGCAATTTCCCTGGCCGCCTGTGTCGGTGTGCTTCTGCTCTTACCTAAGAGCAAATCCAGTGTGTAATGCTCCAGGTCGCTGAAATCCACAATCCGCATTCTCCGCTTGGTGCGGCTGTATTCCCGGTCAAAGGTTTCCAGGAATTTTACAACACCACGAATGGCCGAACCGGTTTGACTGATATCTGCAAGTGTCATTTCACTGTTTTCCGCAAATACCTTCAAACGGGAATTTAGTGCATCCTTGCAGAAATTTCGCGTGGCCTTCAGCTGTTCAACCAAATCTGTATCGGGGCAATTTCGCGGAAAGTCCAATCTGCCGTAGTCAATCTTTTTACGTTGGATAACCTCATCCCAAGTCTGGGCATCCCGCAGCTGCTCCAGCTGATACGCAACATCCCGAAACAGTGCAGCCGGTTTGGGCATAGTCCCTGCCTGTTCTGCTGCTTCGGCACAGCGATGGTAGGTGCTGATCTGAAGAGACAGATAGCTGCGAAGGCTCTCTATCAGATAACGCCCCCAAGGCGTTTCACCGGCATCGGTCAATGCTGTGGTGTCAGTATTGTCCACACACATTTGCAGCCACTGCTTTGGACTTAAGTCACACCTAGCACTGTCATACACCTTCAGCAGAAGTTCCAGAACAGTCTCATCATTTCTGCCCAAGCCCTGACTGTCAATAAACGCAAAGAAGTCCAAATCCTCTGTATTCGAATATGCCTCTTCCAGGCATTTATTCAGACAGGTATTTCGCAGATTGGCACATTCGTTTTCATCTGCAACCCGGAAATCTGCCGGAAGATCCACAAGATAGGCATATTCCCGCAGAATATCTCCGCAAAAAGCATGCACTGTTGATATCTTTGCCAGATACAGCCGCTGCATCTGCCGTTGAAGATGCCGATTTTCCGGAAACTCCGCCATTTTTTCCGACAACTTGGATGCAATCTTACTGCGCAGCTCTGACGCTGCCGCCTTTGTAAAGGTAATAATCAGAAAATCATCCAAATTCGCAGGATCCGCAGGGTCCATCAAGTAGCGCATCAGCCGGTCTACCAATACCTTGGTTTTTCCGGAACCGGCAGCTGCAGATACCAGCAATCTGCCACCTCTGTTATGAACCGCAGACTCTTGCTGGGGTGTTAATTTCTCAGCCATTGCGATTCACCTGCCTTTCCATGCCTTCCCAAAATTCTTCCGCCTTGATCGTCTTATACTCCCTGCGTCCGGGGATATCCTTCTTGTGGCAAATGCTTCCGTACGGACAGAAGCGGCAGGCGTCATGGCTTGAGCCTCTTGTGTAAGGATTGGGCTCTACCATTCCGGAAGCGATCTCACCGACCATGTTGCGGAGCAACGAAAATACATATTGATTCAGAAGCTCAAACTGGGTTTTATTTGCCAAATTTCCAGTCAATTCGCCATCTTTGGATAATTTGCAGGAAAGGCGGTACATTTTCTCTCCGGGATTCATGGCATCGATCACTTGACTGTCATTCAAAAGCAAGCCACTGCGTGTCCAATGCTTCCGATGCTCCTGCTCCGCCTGTTCCCGGGTTATTCGTCCGTCCACACTCACAATAGGAGAGCCGGCGGTAAAATATTGCACACCTGCGGCAACAGGTTGACCGCCTATGATTTCCTGACCGTTCTTTTGCAGAGCGAACAGGTAGAGAAGCATCTGCAATCCCACACCGTTATAAACGTCACAATAGTCAAATGACTTTTTGCCTGTTTTATAATCCACCACACGGAAGTAATGCAAATCGCCCTTCTTCCAGATATCCACCCGGTCCACCTTTCCGCGCAGAAAAGTGGGAATGGCCGCATGGTCTATGGAAATTGCAGGCATATCCCCATCCGTATCGCTGAAGTTCAGCTCAAAGGCCGTGGGACGGAATTGGGAATCCTTCAATTCACTCCACAATTCCTCCAAAACCTTTTGAAGCTCCTGCCAATTCCTTTGGAAGAGGTAATTGACTCTCTGGGAATCCACCTGAGCAAATCTCTCCTCGGCATACTTCCGGGAATATCCTTTTGCCAGTTCCAGTGTTTCTTCCAGGGATACTGCCTCGAATCCTCCCTGGGCCATTACCTGTTTGGCAGTATGTTCCAGAACATCATGAACATAAGTACCAAACTCCGCCGCATCAATGGTATACTCCTTGCGTTCCTTGGCACGCAGGCCGTATTGCAGGAAGTAGGACAGGCGGCACTGTGCGTATTGATTGATCTGGGATGCGGATAAATTCAGCTGGTTTCCGTAAAGACCGGTGATATGACCAGGTGAAATATTCCCAATGGTATATCCGATTCTGCGCTCGGTATCCGTATACCACTGCTGTGCACCCAATTCCTTCGCCAAGTCCTTCTTCTGCCATTTGGCAAGCAGTGCACCTGCCTGACGAAGATCATTGCATGCGGAACCGGCAGACCGTGTCACGCGCCGTTCTCCCCCAAGGGCGTCCTTTATACGTCGATACAAATAGGATGCTTCTCCCCCGGGATAAGACACACAGACAGACTGGGTCGCGCCGCAAAAAACTCCGTAAATTTCCGCGAATTCTGCCTGCAATCCTTCCATCGCACCACCGGTCAGAGGTACGCCCAACTGCCGAAGGGCCACCCGTTCCTGATCGGTCAGCAAGCCCTTGGAGCCACCATAGCCGGGCAATGCACCTTCCACAGCACCAAGAACCAGCAAGTGCTTTTCTTCCTGACACCGCATTGCACTGACACTGCCCATAGTCACAGCATCCAATACCGGTGGAATCGTTCCCACATCGTACTGTCCCAATAACAGCGTCAGCAGCCGAACGAAAATTTCCGGCTCCCAGACCGTTTGTCCAAGGGTATCATACATCTGTTCCAGTGCGCTGAGGAGAATGCCCCAGAGCTGATTCAGAATCTGCGCATCCCGTAATCGCCCCAGATCTTCCATTTCACCGGCCAGCAATTTCATGTGCTCTTCCAGCGAGATGCGCTGGAGAAAATCATAAAGCGAGCGTACCTGACCGCATAGATTTTTCGCATTTTTGAAATCCTGATACAGTCCATACAAAGGCTCCAGTGCAAGCGCTCGAGCCTGTGTCAGCTGCTCCAGAACACTTCGGGAATGATCGGACCATTCCTTACCGAAGCCATCGGGGTGCCATTGCCAGGGCTTAAAAAAGCCATTGCCGCGAATGCCCCATGTAATCACATAGTTTTCCAGCAAATCGCAGGTATCCGCATCGATGGGCGACAGCATGGATTTCAGATAGCGAAGCACAGCAGCTTGTTCAAACCCACCCAACGCTGCTTCCATTGCGGAAAGGACTGTCGCGATGACTGTTTTTTGCAGGATCCCCTCTGTGCCGGATTGGTACACCGGAATACCGTAACGGCGGAACGTAAGGTTTACCGCACTCTGGTAGATGCTCAAATCACTGCATACGATACTGATATCCCGGAACCGACAGCCACTGCGCACCAATTCCATAACACGATCCGCCGCAGCCTCAACTTCAGCCTGCAACGAGTCCCCGCAAACTGCCAATACTTGTCCTTCCAAATGTTCCTGCAGGGGTAATTTCCCCTGAAACAGACAGTCACACAATTTCGACAGGCCATCGGAACGTCCGTCCAGTGTCACAATTTCCACCGCGACACCGGCATTTTTTGCACAGCGAATCAACTGACCGGCAGTATCTGCCGCTTTTTCAAATGCTGCGGCATCGGTATCCACCCGGTCACAGTTTAGGCTTACGGTCACGGATGCACTTTCCCGAATAAAATGCTCTAAAATTGCCAAATGCTGACGGGTGAAGTCCGGGAAACCGTCAATGTAAAAAACGTGCTCACACGCAAAGCTGTCCTCTTCCAACTGCTGTAGGCACCATGTCATTTGATCTCTGGGGTCACGACGTCCCTGGGCACAAAGAGCATCATAGCTTTCCAGAATCAGAGAAAGCTCCTCAAGCTTTTGCGCCAGTGTCCCTTCGGTTTGCTTCCCGGCGGCCATCAGGTCCTGAGGTGTTATGCAGCAACGCTTGAATTCGTCTACCGCATCCACCAGCTCTTTCAAAAATTCCGGCTTGGTCTCCACCGCGGCATAGGCCTTTAATCTGCTGTGCAGCTGGCGTGTTGCCGCTGCCATGGCAACAATACGGCCGCCATTGTCAAGACATTGCAGTGCCTTGTTTCCTGCCCGATCCGCAACATGCGTAGCCAATCTGGGGAATGACAAAACCTCAGCAAAACGGCTTGCCGTATTGCCGGCAGTTTTACACAGCCGTCGCTCCATGTCATGGCTGATTAGTTCCGGAACCATCAGGATTCGATTGCCCTTCTCCTCGGAAACATCCGCCGCAATCCGACTAAGGATTTCATTCCGCGCGGCGATCCAGTCCTTGCTCAATAATAAATGAAGCATTCGCACACACCCCCTTTTTCTACCATAATACCATAAAGTGCAACGAAAAAACAGGCTTTTTTTCAAAAGCCTGTTGAAAATTATTTTTAATTCGTGAAACACATTCTCACGTATCAATGGAACCAATTTTGAACCCAGCCGAGACAGTCCAGAAAGAAAAAACGGACACGGTAGGCAGGCTCCTGCGTCAATGCGCCTGTCAAGTGGTCGGAAAATCCTGCATCCGTTGCAGTATCGGAGAATGCTTCTGTGGTTGCGTCGCTGCACAAACCGGGAAATACCACGCACCACCAATTCCTTCCGGCACCTTCCCCTATGGTTACGCGCAGAGATTCATAGACACCGGCAGGAAGCCGAAAAGTATCATAATATCGTGTTGGAAAAGCCTCTTTTGTGAGCGTTACCATTGCCCGGCAAGCGTTTCCCGCCGCCTGCAGAGTCTGATTGGCAATACGCTCCAGCTCAGGCAGCTGCTCGCGCAAATAGTTTTTTGCCGTCTCCATGTCCGGTAATTGCTCGATGACAGACTGCACCTTGGCAAGAACCGCGTCCCGTACCTTCAGCTTGAGTGACTGGTCTTCGGGAGAATCTGAATCTGCCACAACATGCAAGCGAATGACTCCGCTTTGCAAAATCGCCTGATCCGTCACCACACTTCCTGCCCAGAATGCAAAAACGAGTAACAACAATGTACAAGTAATTTTCAAAAATAATTTCATAAAAAACACCGTCCATACTGGTAATACTCACAGTATGGACGGATTCAGTCAAAAAAATACAGGTTTGGCAATAAATACTTGTGGATAATTTTCCTTCAGCATTCCGCAGATAACTGCCGCATATTCAAATTCCGGCACAATGGAAAAAACCGCTGAACCGGAGCCTGTCATCTGCTGTCCGATGGAACCGTAGGAATTAAAAATGGATTTGATATAGTTGAGTTCCAAATGATCAGCAGTAACCACAGGGTCAAATACATTGTAAAGATTCCGTGCAATTTCTGCCAGGTCACCTCTCAGAATGGCAGTTTCCATGAGCTGATGCTCCGGATGCTTGCCGATGGGCTGTTCGTCCAGCTTGGCATAAAGGGCAGGTGTCGATGCGGAAAACTCCGGCTTACAAATCACGAAAACGCAGTCCGGCATATTGGGAAGCTTGCGCAATTTTTCTCCACGCCCTTCCACGACAGCTGTTCCGCCAATAACACAGAACGGCACGTCGCTTCCCACAAGACCTCCCAACTCTGCCAGTGCCGCAATGGAAAGGGGTGCGCCATAATGGCGATTCAGCGCCCGCAAAACCGCAGCGGCATCTGCACTGCCGCCGCCCAAGCCCGCCTCACTGGGAATGCGTTTCGTGATACGGATCTCCAAACCGTCGGGGTCCTTCCCCACGGTGTCCAAATAGACACGTGCTGCCTTCCATGCCAGATTTCTTTCGTCACAGGGAATGCCTTCTTTATCACAATGCAAACACCAGGGCTTTCCGGTATCAATATCGATTTCGATGTCATCGCGAATGGAAACCGTTTGCATCACGCTTTTCAAATCATGATATCCATCCGGTCTTTTTCCAAGAACATCCAATGTCAGATTTACCTTGGCATAGGCGCCTTCATAAAGGGTAGTCATAGAATTACCTCTCTTATTTTTTTATTATTATAGCCCAAAGAATACTTTTTTGCAAGGGCATGAATATTTCATGCAATTGCGGGAATTCTATGGACAGCCACAAAAGGAATGGAGGTAAAACATAATGGATACGTTAGCATTGATCCTCTCGATTATCGGCAGTCTGAACTGGGGCTTAATCGGCATTTTCCAGTTTGACCTTGTCGCATGGCTGTTTGGCGGACAGGATGCCATTATCAGCCGCATTATTTATACTCTGGTGGGACTGGCAGGTCTTTGGTGTATTACTCTGCTGTTCCGCAAGGGACAACACGCAGACCGTGAATAAATCATAACCACCGGCCGTGCGGTGGTATGCACAGGGCCTACCACCGCAGATGCGGCAAGGTACGCACCGAAGGCCCCCTTTACACAAGGGGGCTGTCACCGCATTGCGGTGACTGGGGGATTGTCACTATGAGAACAACCCCTCCGAGCAAAATCAAAGATTTTGCTCACCTTCCCTTACACAGGGGAGGCTTATCGCTGCGGTGGGAATGGACATAGCTAAAGCTTTTGGGAACCATCAGCAGTGCTGGTGTTTCTCTCTTACAAAAAATGGCAGCACCGTGGGTGCTGCCATTTTACTTATGCTGCTTTTACATAAATCTGACAGGAATAGGTAATTCCCTCGTACTCTGTGGAAACAATAACCTTTGTCAGCGAGGATACCTCACCTCCGGTGATCTTTCCATCATTGATCTCAACAATTCCTTCCTTATCTGCAGTCCATTCAACATTCTGTGCCTTTGCACCGTTTTCATCCTTCAACGACAGGAAGAAGCTTTCTCCCTTCGCAATGGTTACATCTGTATGGCTGATGGTGTACGGTGCATCCTCAACAAATTCCGGTGCATCATAAGGTGCGATCACTCGGCAGGTGGCTGTATGGATGCCGATGGTTGCCGTAACGGTAGCAACACCCTTACCGGTATGCGTCACCCGACCGTTTTCCACCGTTACCACCGCAGGATCGGAAGTTGTCCAGGTGATGTCGGATGCCTTGACTCCCAATGTTTCCTTGTAAAGCAGATGAGTGCCGCCCTTTGCAATGGTGATCTCACCGCTATCCTTGTAGGTGATGAGCTTCAGCGTGAAACCGTCCGGCACAGTTACTGTGGGCTGCGTCGGCTGATCGTTCTGAGGCGGTGTACCAAAGGAACAGGCAACTTTACATTCTACTGTAACATTTCCGCAGGTGGCAACGATCGTAGTTTCTCCGTAGCCAACGCCCGTAATCATGGCGTACAAACCATCCTGTTCAACCGTGGCGACCTCAGGATTGGTAGAGGTGAATGTAAGCTGATCCGAGGTATTCTGAGGAGTAAGCATTGCAGAAATCTGGAACAACTCATTCTCAGTGCTCAGTGCCACTACCTTACTGCTCAGCTTAATTTCCGTACAGGGAACAGCCGTGCCATTGGACGGATCCTGCTCATCGCCGGAGGGTGTCACCTGACTGGTGCCGCCGGAATTGGACGCACCGCCGTTGCCGGTGAAAAATACCTTGATTGTTATGTATCCCACCAGTGCAATAATTGCAACCAAAAGTACTGCTACCACAGCAACCAGGGCAACATTATTCTTCTGCGGCTCTGTTTGGCGGTTGCGGTTGCTGCGAACCTCTGCCGGCGCGGTGCGGGCAGTACGCCTGGTATTGTTCTGAGCAAAGCGCCCACCCTTGGGACGGGAATCGGCAGCAGGCTTTTGCTGAACAGGAAATGTCTCCTCAGTCATTACCGGTTGGGCATCCGGTGCTTTTGCACAACCGCAAATGGGACAATTTGTCGAAGTTTCAGGAAAGGAAGTTCCGCAAACATCACAAATAATTTTACTCATAAAATAACCTCCAGTCCGGACCGGAAGGAATCCGGCCTCAGTTTTTGTCATTATATCACAAGTGCGCCACGATTGCAAGTGCGCAAAAGACATAGCATTTGCAAAGAACACAGGTTTTGTCAAAAAACGGTGAGCTTTTTCCGGAAAATCCTGAGAAATATTGTTGCTTTTTTAGCGAAGATAAATTAAAATATAAATATTCGTAACGTTCATAGAAAAGAGGCGATTAAATTGTCAGAACCACAATTGATTTCTCCGTTGTTGGATGGCTTTGTCATGGGAGACCCCATCAGCAATCATGATGGCGTCCAATCCTGCCCCGCAATGCATCTGGAATCAGAACAAAAATATATTGTGAAGATTATCTCTGTGCCTGCATCTCAGTCCAAAATGGATGCACTTTTGCTTGCCGGTGCCTTTACCGACCGGGAGTCCGCCCTCACCTACTTTAAGGATTTGGCAGACGGGGTCACAGAAGAAGCGGAGCTTCTGCAAAAGCTTTCCCGGTTTGAGGGCTTTGTCTCCTTTGAAAATTGGCAGAATGTTCCCATGGAGAATGATGATACCGGATTTGATATCTATCTGCTCAGCGCCTATCGGCCCACGCTGGACGGTGTGCTCCGGGCAAATGAAATGACACATCTGGGCGCCATCAACCTGGGTCTTGACCTGTGTGCTGCCCTGTCCGTATCCCGTCGGTTTGGTTATCTGTACGCCAATTTGCAGCCTTCCAATATTTACATCTGCAACGAACGGGAGTTCCGTATCGGTGACCTGGGCTTTTTGAGTCTCTCTTCTCTACCTTATGCATCTCTTCCGGACAAGTATCACAGCAAATATACCCCACCGGAGATTTGCGATGCCTATTCCGCACTGAACGAAACAATGGATACCTATGCGGTGGGCTTAATTCTGTATCAAGCGTTTAACGACGGTCAGTTGCCTCCCGCGGGTATTGCCCTGGAAGCTCCTCGTCATGCCGATCCACAGCTGTCACAGATCATCATGAAAGCCTGTGCTATGGATCCGGAAGAGCGCTGGCAGGATCCTGTACAAATGGGTCAGGCTTTGGCCGGTTATCTTCAAACCAATACCGTCAATGATACTCCTATCGCTCCCCTTCCCGTCAACGAGGATGAGCCTGAGGAAGTTGAGGAAATTACCCAAGAGGATACCCAGCCTACTACCGAGGACATTCTCGCTGAGGTTGATGAGGCCTTAGAGGTCGCGCCGCCTCTGATTCCGACAGTTTCTTCCGAGGAGACGGAAGAAACGCCTCAGGAGGAAGCTGCAGTAGAAGAAGCCCCTGTTGCTGAAGAACCGGTCGTATCCGAATCTGATGCAGATGCACAGGACGAAATTGTCTCCCCGGATACACCGGAGGAAGCGGCACCCGAGGAAACTTCTGAAGAGCCTGCGGTGGCTGAAGAGTCCGCCGAAGCTGAGGAATCGGACGAAACTCAGGAAATCCTTGCGCAGGCAGATGATCTGATCGCTCATCAGCTCCCGGACCCCGTGGTCGCACCGGAGCCCATTGAGGTCACACTTCCCGTGGTGGAGGCAGACGCACCTGAAGAGGAAAACCCCGATGAGGATGCACCTGAGGAACCCGTTGCGGATGCAGCTGCAGAAGAAACCGCTATCGCGGAAGAAGCTCCGGAAGATGGGGGAACCGACGAGGAAGAACCTGCATCCCTTCCCCAAAAGACTAAAAAACGTCTCATTCGCTATATCATTGCCGCATCCATTTTGATCCTGCTGATCGTCGGCGGCATTCTCTTTTATCAGCATTACTATCTGCAAACCGTCCACGATATTACTTTGAGTGGCTCTGAGGACAGACTGACCGTAACACTGACCACCACTATCGCTGACGAGAAGCTTACAGTGCGTTGCGTGGACACCCACGGAAATCCCTTGACACAGCAAGTAGTAGACGGTGTTGCCACCTTTGAAGGGCTGAAGCCGGGTACTTCCTACAAAATCGAAGTACGAATTAGCGGCTTCCATCAACTGGTCGGCAAAACCTCAGAAGACTATACAACTGCTGCACCTACCACAATCAGCGGTTTCTATGCCGCCACCGGTCACGAAGAGGGTTCTGTGATTCTCAGCTTCAATGTACAGTATCCCTCTAACGTTAATAAAACCCAATGGACCGTTTCTTACAGTGCTGAGGGTGAAGAAGAGAAATCCGTGACCTTTAATGACCACATTGTCACCATCAACGGCTTGACTTTGGGTAAGGAATATACGTTCCGTCTGAAGCCTGTACATGAATTGTACCTTTCCGGAACAGATACAATTACCTATGTGCCCGGCAAGCTCATCTATGCAGAGGACTTGCAGATTGTTGAGCTTTCCAATCAACAACTTACCGTTTCCTGGGTCACCCCTGAGAGCGTGAATGTTCCGAAATGGTTGATACGCTGTTACAGTGAACAAGCCGGCTACGATAAGACTTTGCACACGCAAGACAATACCATCACCTTTGATGGCATTGATTCCAGCTTTGGCTATTCTGTTGAAGTGATCGCTGAAGGCATGACCTTAGGCATCCGCACTTATCTGAGCGCCAATGCAATTCAAATTACCAACGTTGAGACCGATGTTTCCAACTTGAACCATTTGTCTGTAAAATGGAGCTTTAACGGAAAAGCACCCGCAGACGGCTGGCTGTTGCTGTACACCATTGACGACAGCACCGAACAGCAGGTAATCACCTGTACAGGGCCCCAGGGGGTCATTACCCCCCTGATACCCGGTGCCAAATATCAGATAAGCATCCAGGTTACTGACGGTACCACCGCCTTTGGTGGGGATCTGGAATTTACGGCACCTGCTCCTACGATTTTCAACGGCTATGGCGTTGAGGCAGAGGATATTGATTTTTCCATGTGCGAAACCCCTGGGGTTTCCAACTGGGACCGTTATGACGTAAAGAAATACACAACGTCCTTCGCTCCCGGCAAAAGCGCTTCCTTTGTGATGCACCTGACAAAGAGCACCACCGAGAAAAAAGACAATGTGGTGACACTCTATGTCATCCGTGACGCAGAAGGAAAGATCGTAAGCAGCAAGTACGAAAGCAGAACATGGGATGATATGTGGCTGAACCGCTACGGTAAATTGACCATACCGGTCATGCCGGAAGAAGCCGGAGAATACACCGTGTCCGTTTACTTCAACGGTGCCGCTGTTACCAAGCAAAGCTTTGAAATCGTTGCATAAAATTATTCCCGCTGCATTCTCAGGAATGCAGCGGGAAATTCTTATTCTTTTTCTTCTTTTTTCCGTTTTAGTTTCTCTCTTTTGAGATCCGGCGGCTGATCCTGCAGCTTTTCTTTTACGATTTGCTTCTTTTCCAGTCTCTTGCCGATAAATTCCCGGGTAAGGGAATAACAAACGGATGCCAACGGAATCATCACCAACATACCGCTGATGCCCATTAAGTTACCGCCAACGACAACCGCTACCAAAACCCACATGCCGGGCAATCCGATGGAATTGCCAACCACTCTGGGATAAATCAGATTCCCTTCTATCTGCTGCAACACCAGGAACAATACAACAAACCAGAATGCCATAACAGGACTCTCCACCAAAATGAAAAACGCACCGATAAAGCATCCGACAAAGGCACCCACAATGGGAACCAGTGCCGTAAATGCGATAATCACACTGATAAGCGCTGCATAGGGCATTCCGAAAATCGGCATTGTAACCGCAAACATAGCTCCTAAAATCACAGCCTCCAGACACTGACCGGAAATAAATTTGGAAAAAGTGCTGTTGGACATACGACAGACACGGATAACCTGATCGGAAATGTGCTCAGGCAACAGAGCGTAAAGCAGTCTTCTGCCCTGTCGCGCCAAAATCTCTTTTCTCATCAGGCAGTAGAATGCAAAGAACACACTCATAACTGCATCAAAAATACCGTTGCCGATGTTGACCACAGTCGAAAATGCCGCATCCACCACACTACCAAAGCTACCGGATAGTGTAGATGCCATATTCTGAATCAAAGCACCCCAATTCCAGACGTTAACATCCGTATACTTCCCCAGCATTTCCTTCAGTTGCGGATTGGCTTCCAAAAAAGAAACGACCTTGGCTTGGAATCCGTTCATAAATGCCGGCAGCTGCTTACCGAGGGATTCAACGGTCTTTCCCAACTGGGGAATCAGCAGGTAGAAAATTCCGAAAAGAATCAGCAAAAGCGCAAGAATGGTAAGAACCAAAGCAATCGAACGCCGCAAGGCGATACTTTTCAGCTTCTTGATTTTCTTTAAGAGATTCTCAAATGCTCTCATGGGCACATTCAGAATAAAAGCGATTGCTGCGCCCAGAATTAAGGGTGATATCAGACCAATGACACCGCGCACAAAGCCAAACAGCTGATTGGTCTCATGGAGCAGCCAATAAATGACAATGCAGATCACCGTGCCGATAAATATTTTACGTAAGGTGGATTTTTTTATTTCCATATTTATCCCTCCAATGGGGATATTATACTCCCTTCCATTTAAAATTTCTATAGCTTTTTCGTAAATTCTTGGATTTTTATTAATTAATTTGCATAATCTTCTCCTGTGCGCATATCTCTCCCACATTTTGCATAGATTTTCATGGCAGCACACAGCATCGGAGGGGAGATTATGCCTGACACCATGGAAGAACGGGCCTGCGAATTGGCTGTGTACATGATCGAAACCGGCGCCACCGTCCGTGCGGCGGCAAAACATTTTGGCATATCAAAATCCACTGTTCACAAGGATATATCGCAACGACTGCCGCAATACAACCGTTCTCTCTACGAACAGGTGCGGCAGGTTTTGGATGTAAACAAACAGGAGCGCCATATCCGCGGCGGTATGGCAACGCAACGAAAATATAAGAAGGCATAAGGGAAGCCTGCTGCGTCAGCAGCAGGCTTTCTCTTTCTTTTTTACAAATCATCCGCATCCTGTACCGGTGTGTCCAAAAGCTCACTGGGAACGCCGGTATAGCTTCCCATCGGATCCGTCATGATCATCCCCAGCATGTCAAATTTATCCCGTGTCAACGGAAAATGGGGAATATTATCTTCTTTCTTATTGTGCTTCATACATACTCCTCCTTGTGCATATCTGTTTCCTGTGTTATAATACCCAAAAAGGAGGAGTTCTATGTTTGACATCACCTTGATTGCAATGGGCAAGCTTAAGGAAAAATTCTATCTTTCCGCGGCTGACGAGTACTGCAAGCGCCTCAAAGGCTATTGCAATTTTCAAATATTGGAATTACCGGAATACCGTCTGCCCGAGAATCCCTCTCCTGCAGAAATCTCGGCAGGACTGGAAAAAGAAGCAGAGTTAATTCTAGCGAAAATTCCAAAAGGCGCATGGCTCTGCACACTCACTCCGGAAGGCAAAATCCTTTCCAGTGAGGATTTTGCGGAAAAGCTGAAGGAAATCAAGCTGTCCGGAAAAAGCAACGCCTGTTTTCTCATCGGTTCCTCCTTTGGCATTGCGCCCAGAATTAAGGAGCGTGCCGATTTCAAACTGTCCATGGGACCCATGACCTTTCCCCACCATCTGGCACGTATTATGGTTTTGGAGCAGCTCTATCGGGCAGAATCCATCCAGGCCGGCAGCAAGTATCACAAATAGAAAGAGCACCGCTTAGGCGGTGCTCTTTTTTATTAACGGTAGAAGGTATTGCCTCCGATGAATTCCCGAACCAGGCTGGTTGGTGGAATTTCATCATCCACATCCGCATCCTGAACGAAGTTCAGCACCTTAACAATCGCACGCACCTCATCGTAGCATTCATCCTCGGGCGCCACCTCGGTCAACAGGGGGAAAATATGCTTTTTCAGAACAGCCAGCTCATATAGGGTCGAGCTGTTAAAGAACATATCCGCATTTTCCTGGAATGGGAAAATCCATTTCTTTTCACCCCGTTGGACAGAACTCCACATTTCCATCGTTCGCTGCACAGATGTCCCTCGGCTTTCGTAATCCCGCACGATTCGCCGCAGCAACCGCAGATAGCTGGTAGGAATTCGGTTATGGTCATCCAGGTTAAGCGGCAGCAACGGGCTGACATACAACCGGAATACCCGATTTGCAGCCATATCCGGCGGCAGCAAAACAGGATTCAATGCATGCAGACCTTCCACGATAATAACGGAATCCGGATGCAGTCGAATCCGATGTCCGAGCCATTGGCGCTTACCCATCTTGAAATTGAAATACGGTATTTCCACCTCTTTCCCATTCAGCAGCATTTGCAGATGCTCACCGAACAGCTTGGTGTCGATGGTGTTGATGTGTTCAAAATCAATCTTACCGTCCGGCCCCGGTGCAATTTCATCCCGGTCGATATAATAATCGTCCAGGCTCATCAGAATAGGCTTCTTGCCGTGCACACGCAGCTGGGTCGCCAAACGGTTTGCAGAGGTTGTTTTACCAGAGGAACTGGGACCGGCCAGCATCACAGCCTGGGCATTTCTGCGGCAGATCTCGTCAGCAACCTGAGAATACCGTTTCTCGTGAAGCGCCTCATTGACACGGATCAGCTCCCGAATCTTGCCGTTGTCCACCAATTCATTTAAGTCTGCAACGGTTTCGCATTCCATCAGCTGTCCCCAGCGTTCTCCTTCTGAGAACACGCGGAAATAACGAGGCATTTCCTGATAACGGGCAACCTTATCCGGTGCCGCATCATTGGGGAATGCAAAAATGAAGCCACCCTCGGACGGAAACACGTCCCAAACCTTCAAATAACCGGTGGAAGGTGCTAATTCGCCATAAAAATAATCGCAGTAATCTTCAAAATCGTACTGGTCGAAATAAGGCTCTTTTCGCCAGGACAACAATCTGGACTTGTCATCATTCCCGTTCTTGCGAAAGAGCTCCATGGCAGTCTCTGTCAGAACACGGTGGCGCTGTAGCGGTATATTCTCCGCAACAATGCGCTGCATTTCTTCCTTCAGCTGCGTTGCAGAAAAATCCTCACAGGCATTCACGGCGATGAACAATCCGGAGCCTAATGTGCAATTCATCTTCGCCTTAGCATTTGGCCACAGACGGTGCAATGCCAGGAAAATGACAAACTGGGCTGTTCGCGTATACACTTCCTTACCGGCGCTGTCCGAATAACGCAGTAAACGCACCTGACCGGCCGATGCTGCCATCGCCCGTCGAATGGACGGGCGTTCCGGATCCGCATCCTTCTCCCGAACGGGGATATAATTCAGGTTAAAGACCTCTCCGGCAATCTTCGCCGCTAAGGGACGGGTGGAAAGCTTGGCTGAATCCATCCCCAATTCCTGAATCAGTTCACGCAGGGTCATACCCGGCCT
Organism: Oscillospiraceae bacterium; assembly: GCA_015067635.1. Taxonomy (GTDB): domain Bacteria; phylum Bacillota; class Clostridia; order Oscillospirales; family Oscillospiraceae; genus Faecousia. Next base: position 54,603 of record SVMA01000003.1, read on the forward strand.
TGGTTCAATACTTTTTCCGTCAATATATAAAGTCATAAGTGACACCTCCATAAAATTACACAAATACGGGCTGATAATATAGCATATTCTTATGCAAAATGCAAGTGTTTTTTGTAAATAAATAAAAAATACCGCCGAATTTATCCGGCGGTATTTTTATCAAAATTCTCCGCTGGCGAACATCACTGCCGAAAGTGCGCACAGCGGGGCTGTCTCGCATCGCAAAATCCGTTTGCCCAAGGTACAGACCTGCAAGCCCGCCTTTCTGGCTTCTGCCACTTCCCTCTCATCCAGTCCACCTTCCGGTCCTGTAAGCAGACTGACGGTTTCGTAGTTTCCTTCTTCCAGCGCCATACGCAGCGTTACCGCATGCTCATTTTCGTAGAACATCAGCGCTTTGTCCGCCTGTGCAGCCCGATCTAATGCCTGAGAAAAGCTCTGAAGCACAACCACCTTGGGGATCCTTCCCCTGCCGGATTGCTCCGCGGCAGACGCGGCAATCTTTTGCCAGCGCTCCAGCTTTTTGGAAAGACTCTTTTCATCCGGTCTGGAAACACACCTTGCAGAGGGAAACGCAACAATCTCATACGCACCCAGCTCGGTCGCCTTTTGAATCACATGCTCCAGCTTATCGGCCTTTGGAAAAGCCATGTAGACACTGACGCGTACAGATGCTTCTGTTTGGGATTGCTGTTGCCCGGTAACCACAAGACTGATTTGTCCGGGACTGACATCGCTGATTCTGCACAGATATTCCCCACCCTGTCCGTCACACACCAGAACTTCTTCTCCCACCTTAAGGCGAAGCACCTTGGCATGCTGGGCATTCTCTCCGGTCAGGACCAGAAAGTTCGGCTGTAATTCTTCTTTCTTTACAAAAAAACGAACCATATCTCTTCTCCTGCTTTTTTTAATATTCTATCATGATGTGGATTTCTAATCAACTATTTTCTTTTGGATGAAGCATGTCTTGCTTGACTTTTCATAATCGAAATGTTATAGTTGTCAAGCACGGAGAGATGTCCGAGCGGTTTAAGGAGCTAGTCTTGAAAACTAGTGATACCGAAAGGTACCGTGGGTTCGAATCCCACTCTCTCCGCCAAACAAAACTCCTACAGACCTTGTGTCTGTGGGTGTTTGTTTTTGTTCACGGAAGAGACGGGGGGATTCGAAGGGCGCGGGAGTGAATGACAGTCCGGGGGACTGTCAGAGCCGTGCCCCGGCTTGTCCGCAGACAAGGAATCCCACCGTCTCCGCCATATCGAGTGTTCATAACGGATTTGACCGTTGTGGACACTCGATCTTTTCTTTTTCAGTAAGCATCACGGACTGAAACGGAATTTGCTTTGCAACTTCCCTGCTCGTTACGGTATAGGACAACAGTATTGCAATCATTCTGGGTTTATGTTATTATTAAATTAAAAGGAGAATTTAGGTATGAAAAAGTTTCTTGCTATAATCGCTTTGTTATTATCTTGCACCCTTTTGCTATGTGGTTGTTTTCCTCAAATAATGACTATACCCGATAACGACTCCATTGGAGAACCTAAGGTTTTTGAAAAGGACGGAATCAAGCTTACACTTACAGAAAGTTTTGTAGAGAAAAAGAGCGAATTGGGTTTTTATGCATACTATGTGTCTAATTTCTGTGGTGTTGTTGTCTTAAGAGAAGATTTTTCTCTAGAAGAAGGATTGGCAGATCGTTCTTTGGAAGAGTACATAGGCAATGTCATTGCAAATAACGGTCATACAGGTATTAAACCACAGAATCAAGATGATCTTTGGTTCTATGTGAGAGATAATAATGGAACCAGAAGCTATTCCTATTCCTATAAAGGCTCTAATGCCTTTTGGATTGTTCAGTTTTTATGTATGACTTCTGATGCGCCTAAGCTAGAAGACCTGATTCATCTGTGGGCGAACAGTGTAGAGGTTAAATAGTAACTCGTAAAACAAGAGCAAGTCCGTTATGAACACCCGTACCAAGAAAAACGACAAGTTTCGACAGAAACTTGTCGTTTTTCAATGATATCCGTTCTTCCGAGAACGGATGATATACCTTCGATATGATATCCACCTTCGGTGGGCGATATATGCCTGCGGCATATGAAGGAACGGATATTATATCATACTTGCGAAGCAAGTATATCACACGGCAACGCCGTATATCATATCGCGCATGCGATATATCATTATTTTTGCAGGAGTTCGAATTCATACGCAAAAACAGCAAAATATCTTTTTTGTAGCCCATAGACAAAAAAGACGATTGCAAACGCAATCGTCTTTTTTAATGTTACATTTTTCTATCAGATATCCTCGACCCGGCGAACCCTTTCTTCCTCTCCGGTTTCCAGCGAACGGTAAATCGCATTAAGGACATAGACGGGGGCAAAGAAATCCTCATAGCTTTGCTTTTGAGGCTTTCCATGGAGCAAATCACAGAATTCCTTAAACTCCCGCTGGAAGCCATCCGCAAAATCGAAGGTATTTCCCACAATCCCCACTGCACAGCTGATGCTGGCATAATACAGACTGCTGCCACCGGTATAGGCAATCGACACATCAAAATCCTCATAACGAACCACGCAGGTAATCACCGCACCGTTTTGATACGCCCTGACACTGAGAGGATAGTTTCCAAAAATCTCCATCATCATCTGCGCCAAGTGCTGAGAATAGAAGAAGAATCCACCGTAAGGGCTTCCCATAATCACCGGTGCGCGCAGGTAACCGCCCATGGTCTTTCCGTATTTTTCCGTTGCTACCGCTTCTTTCAGCTCCTGAATATAATCATCCAAAACACAGACAGAGCCACCGCTGATGGGAATCTGCCGCGCCTTCAACTCTTCCATGAATGCCTTGGCATCCTCTTCCGTACGGGTAACCGGCTTGTCAATAAAAATCGGAATTCTGCTGTCCAGATAGGGCTTTGCGAATTTGTAGTGATTGTCACCGTGACGGGCTGTGATGATAATGCCGTCCACCTTGCCCACAAATGCATCGTAAGAATCCGACACGCTTACTCCGTAGGTCTGATGCAGCTTTTCAGCGGCAGCAGGTTCATCGCTGTAAACTCCGACAAACTCCACGTCATCAACAATTTTCTCCACCAATACTGCCTTGAGAAAATTATCGGCATGGGTATTTTCACAACCTAATATTGCTACCTTGTACATATCCATTCTCCTTATTATGTTCTCTTTTTACGAAATACGACTGCTGTCCTGCTGGGTAGATAGATCTGGAATCCAATCCGCCCATCGGGATAGGTGGTCGCCGTATAGCTTTGATGGTAAATTCTGCCGTGTCCGCCATAGCAGTAATCATCCGTGGACAGCACGACCTGGTATGTCCCCTCCTCCGCCATTGGGACAAAATATCCGTCATAGGAACGGGTGGGGTCAAAGTTAAAGATAAATGTCGCATTGCCTTTTTTGTAGGCAAGAATATTGTCGCTGTTGTGTACCAACAGCTGTTTGTCCTGACCGCCTACAACACGGTACTTCTTTGCCGCCGCCACCATATCCCTGTCAAAGCTTTGCAGATATTGATACTTCAAATTCGGATTGTCCGCCAGGCTCCATTGTCTGCGGCAATAATGATAACTCCAGCCATTGCCTTCCCTTGGGAAATCAATCCATTCCGGATGCCCGAATTCGTTGCCCATAAAGGTCAGATATCCTTCCCCGCCCAAGCTCATGGTCAGCAGGCGGAGCATTTTATGGATTGCCATGCCCCGGTCAATGGTTCCGTTTTGATTCCATGTGTCCATGGACCAATACATTTCCTGGTCGCAAAGCCGGAACATAAGGGTTTTGTCCCCCACCAGCGCCTGATCGTGGGATTCGCAATAACCGATCACCTTTTCTTCGGGCCAGCGATTTGCCAGCTCGTAATAAATCTGGTTGAGGTCCCAGTCCTCGTCCTTACATTCCCGCAGCAGACGGATCCACATATCCGGAACTCCCATGGCAAGGCGATAATCAAAGCCGATACCGCCATCCTTAACAGGCAGGCACAGACCGGGCATAGCGGACATATCCTCCGCGATCAGGATTGCGTTGGGATTGACCTGTCGCACCAAATGCGTCGCCAACTGCAAATAAGTAACGGCCTGGGTATCCGTATTCATTGAAAAATAGAATTCCGGACCGGTGAATGCCGTTCCCAATCCATGGTCATGATAGAGCATGGACGTAACGCCATCGAAACGGAAACCGTCAAAATGATATTCCTCAAGCCAGAATTTAAGATTGGAGAGCAGGAAGTGCAGAACCTCGTGTTTTCCGTAGTTAAAGCACTTGGTGCCCCAGGCACTGTGGTTGCCTTTTCCACCGTCATGGAAAAACTGATAGCTTGTTCCGTCAAATTCATTGATGCCTTCCCGGGTATTGCAGGAAGCGTGGGAGTGCACCACATCCAGCAGTACGGCAATTCCCATTTCATGGGCCGCATTCACCAGTGCTTTCAATTCCTCCGGCATACCAAAGCGGGAAGATGCCGCGAAGAAATTGGTCACCTGATAACCAAACGAGGCATAATACGGATGCTCCATCACTGCCATGATCTGAATGGTATTATAGCCCAGATTTTTGATGCGCGGCAGTATCTTTTCCCGGAATTCGTTGTAGGTTCCTACCTTGCCCTCTTCCTGTGCCATGCCGATGTGGCACTCATAAATAAACAGCTTCTTCTCCGGGCGGAAATTTTCGTCCGTCCAGGGAAAAGGCTCCATGATATGCACTGCTGCATTCCATTCAAAGCTTTGATGATCCTGAATAACACGGGTGGCATACAGAGGAATCCGTTCCAGCTCGCGGCCATCATGTATCACCACAGCCATCACCCGCTGTCCTTCCTGCAAGGCATCTCTGCCGGATAAAGACAGCTCAAAAATACCATTGCCCAGATTCTTCATAGGATGAGCATAGCGATTCCATCCGCAGAAATCTCCGGTTAAGAACATCTCCTGCGCTCCGGGAGCCCACTCCCGGTAAACCCATCCGCCGTCAGTGGGATGGATTCCGAAATAGTGATGTGCGTTGGCAAAATCTGCCAAATTACATCTGTCCCCCAACAGGGCGGCCATTGTGTTGTGATAATTTTCCATCCGCAACTGCAGATCCCGTTCAAACGGGGCAAGACAGGGATTCATTTTCATAATCTTCAGGGACATTGTTTCCTCCAATCAGCACAAGTACCGTTCCTTCGTAATCAAAGGAATCCTTCACACATTTATGAATTGCAAAATCCGCTAGGCTTTGTTGCATCTGTTTCGTATATACTATACACCATTTTCGCAAAAATGGAAAGAGTGATTTTTTGGCATTTACGCCAAAAAGCCTCCCGCGTGGGAGGCTTTTATTTATTCTTGGGAGTTCCCGCTAAAATACCACTCACCACAGAAGATTTACATGATACTGCTCCAGCCAACTGTTGATTTGCAGTAAATGAGCTATGGTTTGCGGCCGGCGCATCAGCTGCCCGTACCATGGCCATGCGGGCTCCTCCAAAAGTAATTGCTGAACTTTTTCCCTTGCAACTAATGCAAACAGCGGAGCATTGGTCGTTTTTAACAAGTCCAGCATTCTGTCCCTGACCAGCGCGTAGTATTTGGGGTCCATGGTTTTCGGATAGGGACTTTTTTTCCGCCACAGGACCTTTTCCGGCAGGATTCCCTCCATAGCGGTGCGCAAAAGCCCCTTCTCCTTGTTTCGATAGTCCTTGAATGCCCAGGGTACACCGTATAGATACTGCGCAATCCGATGGTCGCAAAACGGCACACGGACCTCCAGACCGGAATACATGCTCATACGGTCCTTTCGGTCCAAAAGCGTCTGCATAAACCATCGCAGGTTCAAATTTACCATCTGCTTCATTCGTTTCTCTTGGGCAGTACAATCCGGAAGAATATCACTTTCCGCGCAGGTTTTCTCATATTGAGCCCGCACAAAGTCCTCACCGTTGACTTTACTGCGCAAATCGGATGCCATCATCTCCGTTCTGTACGCTGTGTTCTGTGCCCACGGGAATCCGTCCTGATTGCGCACCTCCGGGTCACGGTACCATGGATAGCCTCCGAAAATTTCATCCGCACATTCTCCGGACAATGCAACTGTCACGTGTGGCTTTATCTTCCTGCAAAATGCCAGCAGGGAAAAATCCACATCCGCCATTCCCGGCAGATCACGGGCAAAGGTAGCATTGTCCAGCTCCGCTATAAGGTCCTCCGGTGACAGAATGCACCAGTGGTGCTCCGTGCGGAAAGTTTCTGCCATGAGACGAATATATTCTCCATCGGAATTCGGCTGAAATTTATTCGGCACAAAATACTTGTCGTTATCCACATAGTCCACCGAAAACGTTGGTAACTGCTTCCTGCCCATTTTCCTGGCGCAAATCGCTGTAATCAGGCTGGAATCCAATCCGCCTGACAAAAAAGCACCGATCGGCACATCCGACACAGTCTGCCGAAGCACGGAATCCAGTACCAGCATACGCACATGCTCAGCGGTTTCCTGAAAGTTTTCTCTGTGTTCACGATCCGTCAGGTACCAATACCGCCATACGTTCAGCCGGCTGTTTTCATAAAAAGCGCATTCTCCCGGCTGTAATTCCCGGATTCCGCGAAATACGCCGCTTCCTGGTATTCTTCCCGGACCCAGCAACAGAATTTGTGCCGCCCCTTCCGCATCCAGTTCCGCAGGCACACAGGGATGTGCCAGAATCGTTTTCATTTCTGATGCAAACAGCAAGCCGCCGTTTCGCTCTGTAAAAAACAGCGGCTTGACACCCATTCGGTCGCGCGCTAAAAACAGCCGCTTCCGTCCGGCCTCCCAAATCGCAAAAGCAAAAATTCCGTTGAGCTCTTCCAAACATGCTTCTCCCCACTGTGCATAGCAGTGAAGAAGCACCTCTGTATCCGAATTGCCTTCAAATTCATGTCCCAATTTGGAAAGGCGCTGACGAAGCTCCGGGGTATTGTAAAGCTCCCCGTTATATACGATCGTGTATTCCTCCTGCCCTGACCGCAGGGTCATAGGCTGACTGCCGCCCGAAGGATCGATAACTGCCAGCCTTGCATGCAAAAGCCACCCGTCGTCAACAGAGCAGAATCCCGTAGCATCCGGTCCGCGCCGACTCATAGTTGCAAGCATTTTCCGACATACGGCATCCTCCGTCGGGATACCAAGGATTCCGGCAATAGCACACATAAAATAGCCTCCTTTCATCAAAATCATCCTATGCAGTTTCACAAAAAATGGAACGGATAAATGCCAAGGTTCCCCGCATACTAAAAACAGGTGATGAAAATGAAAGACAGCAAAGATATTTTGTCATCCGTTCTGAAAACAACCCAAATGGGTCAGGTCGGAATCCGCAGTGTGGAAAAAGCCACCAACGGTGCACAGCTAAGAAAAGCACTCAAATCCCAACTCAGCGAGTACAACCAAATTGAGCAGGAGGCCTACGATCTGGCAAAGGAACGCGGCTGGGAATTAAGTGAACTGAATCCTATGGCCCGATCCATGGCGGATATAGCTGCACGCAGTAAGCTGATGTATAACAAAAATGACTCTCGCATCGCCGAAATGATGGTGCAGGGAAACACCCGGGGTGTGATCAAAAGCTTGAAAAATCTCCACCGTTATCATCAGAACGACGGCAGTGTTACCGCCATTGCGCAGAAGCTGTTAAATTGTGAATATAATAACATCAAGCAGATGGAAGGATTCTTGTAGAAAAATTGCAGTTTGGCGACAACGCACCGCCAAGCTGCAATTTGCATTATCGGGAACAAGTGGGTACTGCGGTGCATATAATAATGCGAATGTATGAAAGGAGTGATTATTCTGCCAGCAACGGGATACATACAGGTCCACGCCTACACAAGCTATGCGCAAATCCCTTTGGAGAATGTATCTGTCAGCATCACTGCTGAAGACGGCACCGCCATCGCACTGCGTCTGACTGACAAAAACGGTTCCTTTGCTCCCGTCCCGATCCCGGTCCCTGACCGGGCTGAAAGCTTGACACCGGATGTATCGGAGCAGCCCTTCTCCACCGTAAATATCATTGCCCGTTTGAGAGATTATGAACAGATTTTCGTGGATAACGTGCAGATTTTTGCGGATGTGATCACTGACCAGGAGCTTCAGATGATTCCCCTGTCTGAATTGCCGGAAAGCCGAAATAAGTCTGAGGTGTTTAACACACCGCGGCAAAATCTGTAAAGGAGGATAACTATGCCGCCTGTCGTTTTACCAGCTATCCCCCAACGCATTACCGTACATTTGGGTTCCCCTTCCTCTTATGCAGCCAATGTTACGGTTCCGTTTATCGACTATGTGAAAAATGTCGCCTCCAGCGAAATCTATCCCACCTGGGACGAAAGTGCCCTGCAAGCGAATATTCTCGCAATCGTGTCCTTTGCGCTGAATCGTGTTTATACAGAGTTTTATCGCAGCCGCGGCTATGATTTTGACATTACCAGCAGTACCGCCATTGACCAGGCCTTTGTCAACGGCCGCAGCTACTTTGATAACATTTCCCGCCTTGTGGATAATTTATTCAACGACTATCTGCGACGACCGGGATTTGTGGAACCACTGGCCGCGAAATTCTGCAACGGTACCACCGTAACCTGTGAAGGCTTAAGTCAATGGGGCAGTCAGAATCTCGCTGAGCAGGGGCTGTCATCCATTCAAATTCTTCGTAACTATTATGGCAATGTAGAAATTGTCAACAACGCCCCCATTCGAGGAATTACCTCCTCTTATCCGGGAACGCCCCTGCGACGAGGAAGCTCCGGACCGGCCGTGGTGGTGGTTCAGGTGGAGCTGAACCGCATTTCGCAAAATTACCCGTCCATTCCAAAGCTCGCAAATGTGGATGGAATTTTTGGAAGCCGCACAGAAGCTGCTGTGCGCAGATTTCAGGAGATCTTCAATCTTACACCGGACGGCATTGTAGGCAAAGCAACCTGGTATGCCTTGGTTCGCCTGTACACCGCTGTGACAAATTTATCCGAATTGCGCAGTCAGGGACAGCAGTTTTATTCCATTAACTGGGAGTATCCCGATCCCATTCAGGAAGGGGATTCCGGTGACAAGGTGCGCCACTTACAGTACATGCTTTCCGTTCTGTCAGCCTATATTCAGAACATCCCCTCCGTAGCTGTGGACGGAATATTCGGTCCAGCCACCCGGGATACCGTAGTTGCCGCCCAACGTTGGTTTGGTCTGCCGGAAACCGGACAGGTGGATGACCGTACATGGGATGAGATTTACGATCAATTTGCGGGGATTGAGAACACCAGTCTACGGGACGGTGAGGTATTCCCCGCCATTCGTCCAACCGCCGCAGCACAATCCGCAATGGCAGTTATGGCGGGCAATAATCGCAACCGTTATTCCAAGACAACCACACTCAGGCAATTTCCCGGTGAGAATTTGCAATTAGGCCGGCAAGATCCTATTGTGCAGGAGGTGATTCGATGAGACCGGAAGAATCCTTTATCGGCCAGCCGGTGCGCAGTCTGCAAACCATGCTGCGCGTGATTGCAGAAAGCGATGAATTACAGCCAAGTGTCATCCCTGACGGCATCTACGGTCCGCAGACCATGACAGCAGTATCCACCTTTCAGCGCAGAAACGGGCTGCCCATTACCGGCATCACCAACCAAGAAACATGGGAGCAGATCGTCGCCGTATATGAATCGGCCCTGGTTGCTGTGGGTCCTGTAGAACCCCTGGAGATCATTCTGGACCCAAATCAGGTGATTCGTCAGGGAGAAGCAAATCCGAATCTTTATCTGGTTCAGGCAATCTTAATTGTATTGGCTGATATGTATGAAAGCATCTCTGCTCCGGCAGTCACCGGAATCCTGGACATTCCCACCGCCAACGCACTGACGGAGTTTCAGTCTTTGGCCCTTTTACCGGCCACCGGTGAGCTGGATCGGGAAACCTGGCGGCATCTTGCCCGCCATTATCCGATGGCAACCATCCCAAAAAAACAGAATAATTTATAAAGTTTAATTTTTTTCCATTTTTGGTCTTGATTATCCGGAAAAAACACTATAATATATATTAGTGTATTGGTACAAAGTGCCTCCGGAGGAAATGGAATGCTTAAGAAAGATTGGAAAAGAGATATTTTTACAATACCAAATATGCTCAGCCTGTTTCGTCTGCTGCTGATTCCCGTATACATCGTTATCTACCTGAACGCGCAGAAACCGGCAGATTATTATCTTGCAGCAGCTATTTTGGCGGTATCCTGTCTGACAGACCTGATTGACGGAAAGATTGCCCGTCATTTCAACATGATTTCCACTACCGGTCAGATTTTGGATCCCCTGGCTGACAAGGCTACGCAACTCACCTTGATTATCTGCCTGCTGGTTAAGTATCCGGAAATTCTCTGGCTGATGCTGTTGTTTATCGTCAAGGAGCTATTTCAGATCATTGCCGCCTATGTGGCACTTCGCAAAGGAAAAATGCTTACCGGCGCATTGATTTCCGGAAAGATTTCCACCACGGTACTGTTCATCAGCTTGATTATTTTGGTACTGCTTCCTCAGTTGGAGCGTGTATATGTGCATATTATTATTTGCATCGACGGTGTCCTGCTGCTGATTGCTTTTGCACACTATGCCCTTACCTATTTTACCGAAAGCTCTATGATTCAGAGCTTCCGCCGGAAGGACAGCGAAGAAACGGAATAATTTTCAACCCCCAACGTCTGTTGGGGGTTTCTTCTTATATCCGTCAGGAACGTGTCACGGACGCACTGTCGCCATATCCGCAGAATCCTCCGCGGCATCAGCTTGCCCCAATTCCCTTTATCCGTAAACAGTATAGCACCTGTGCTCTGTGAATCCGCGGGAAATTGGTCGCAGACGAATTGATTTGTGCCGGTTATTTCCTGTTGCTTTCTGGTATTATGTCCTTGCCTGTAATAAAAAACGGTGCAACGATACGTTGCACCGTTTTTTTACATTTCTTCATCGCCAATGGCCATAATATCATAAGGTGTTGTTTGGTAAACGAAATAATTGAGCCAGTTGGAAAACAGCAGATTTGCATGACCGCGCCAACGCACAATGGGCTCCTTCGTATCATCGTCGTCCGGAAAATAATTCTCCGGCACTTGAATGGGCAGACCTTGATTTTTATCCCGCAAATACTCCCCCTTCAGGGTTTCCGGATCATACTCGGAATGACCGGTGACAAAAATCTGCCGTCCTCCCTTGTTCATCAGAGCATATATACCCGCCTGAGGAGAGGATGCCAGAATCTTCAGCTCCGGGACTGCCTCTATGTCTTCCCTGCTTACCGTAGTGTAGCGGGAATGAGGTGCCCAGAAGCAGTCATCAAAGCCCCGCAGCAATATTGCCCGCTTATATTCCACCTCATGGGGATAAACACCGAATAGCTTTTCCGGCAGATCCTGTTTGTCAATACCGTAGTGATAGTAAAGTCCTGCCTGTGCACCCCAGCAGATATGGAAGGTCGAATGGACATGGGTCTTGCTCCACTCCATAATTTGACAGAGCTCCTGCCAGTAATCCACGTCCTCAAACGGCATTTGCTCTACCGGTGCACCGGTAATCACCATTCCGTCAAATTTCCGATTCTTCAGTTCGTCAAAGCTCTTGTAAAAGGAAAGCAGATGCTCCTGGGATACGTTCCTGGACCGGTGAGAAGTGGTATGCATCAGCTCCAAATTTACCTGCAAAGGCGTGTTTCCCAGCAATCGGCTGAGTTGGGTTTCCGTTACGATCTTTGTGGGCATTAGATTCAGCAGCACAATTTCCAACGGACGGATATCCTGAGAAACAGCGCGGTTTTGGGACATTACAAAAATGTTTTCCTGCTGCAAAGTTCCGGCCGCAGGCAAATCATTGGGAATACGAATAGGCATAAAATCCCTCCTCGGAGATGTTAGCTGTATTCTAACCCACATCTTGCATTTTGTCAATTCTTGTTCCCGGATAATAGTGATTCAGAATTTCTGAAAGTGTTTTTGCGGAGCATGCCATTGCCTGTGCACCCGACTGGCTCATTCCGACCCGATGCCCTTTCCCAAGTGTTGTAATCCAGACCCCATCCTCTGCAGGAGCTACCGTAAAGGCTGTGGAATACAGCCCCAGCATACGTCTGAGATCCACGCCGCGATAGATCGTACCGTCAAAATTCATTTTATCTACGCCGCCACCGGTGGTATAGGTAGTCCACCCCACCCAGTCTTTCGGAATTGAAGAAAGCTCCCTGCTGAGCTTTTGCTCCAAATTCTCCTTTGAGAAAAAGACCCGATCGGAAAAATGCTCCATATTCTCTTCTCCCGGGCTGTCAACCGACCGTAGATAAGGATAATCCACTCCCCAAACTGCCAGTGCTTCCTCCGTTCTGCCACCCGAGCAATGAAAATATGTGGCCTCAATCACAGAGCCCTGATATGTCAGAATCAATCCCTTTGTGGTCTCCACGGCTTCTTTTGCAATGCGGATATCTTCCTCATATCCCAAACCGTTCAAGTATTCCCCGTTTGTCAGATACGCCTGACAGCAGGCAGAATCTGTGCAAACGGCACCGTCTGCATGACGCTGTTCCATTTGCCTCTTGCACGCATAGGTGCGTGCTACGACGGCCTGAGCCTGCAGAGCCGTCATTTCATAAGTAGTTGGCATTTCTGCCAAAATCACCCCAACCAGATACTCCTCCATATTCATAATGCAATTTTCTCCCGATGGCAAAAGAACCGAAATACGGGTCACCGGTGCATCCGATACGCTCCCGGAAGTCACTTCACCCGGAGTGTCCTGTGGGTCGGAAGAAGGGACGGGCGGCTTACAAAGCTGTACCACCAAAAGCGGCATTACCAATCCGATAAGTATCGCCATAATCACGCGCAAATAGCTTTCCTTCATAGCACACCCCCTTACGCCTATATTACCAAATATCCTTGGTGCAATTTGTCGTAAAAGGACGAAATTTTTTCCAAATCACAGGGAGTTCTTGACAGGCATACTGCCAGCCGTTATAATTTATGTTAGATTACCTCGAAACGGAGCAAATTATGAAAAGAATCATCAAACGCCTTCCACCAATCTTTTTGGGATTGGTTGTAATATGCAGTATTGTCTGGTATCTTCTGGTCTATGACCGCGGCTTTACTCAGGATATTTTGTTAAGCAGTGCGAGATTTTTTGAAAGTCACGGCAATCAATCGATCGCTACATGGCTATACAACCAAGCGTATTTTCAAAGCGGTAACGACAATGATGTGATCATCGAACTGGCCAACCGGTTCAAACACTTGGGTAATTATACCCAGGCTGAGGTAACGCTTTCCAATGCCATCGCAGAAAACGGGTCAGCGGATTTATACATTGCCCTTTGTAAGACCTATGTGGAGCAGGACAAGCTTCTGGATGCGGCAAATATGCTGGAAAATGTTACAAATCCGGATATCAAAGCACAGCTGGATGCCCTGCGTCCCAAGACTCCCGTGGCATCTCCTGCTCCCGGCTTTTATAACCAGTATATCGATGTTCAAATCCGTTCCGAATCTCCGGGAAAATTGTATGTCAGCATGAATGGAGATTTTCCCTCTCTTGAGAATCTTCTCAATGAGGATATCACGCTGGTTGGCGGTGAAAATAAGCTTTATGCCGTGGCCGTTGGCGAAAACGGCTTGGTCAGCACTCCTGCATACTTCGGATACACCGTAGGCGGTGTTATTGAAAAGGTCACCATCTCCGATCCTGTGCTGGATTCTCTTTTCAGAAGCCAGTTAAATGTAAGCGCTGACACTCAGCTGTACACAAATGACCTTTGGAAAATCACAGCCTTGACTGTCCCCGAGGGAGTGACAGACTATTCCGACCTGGGCCGTCTTTCTTACCTGGAAAATCTGACAATGGAAAATCATAATCCTGATAATCTGCTGTCTCTTTCTTCCCTGACCCAGCTAAAGGAATTGGTGATTCGGAACTGTCCCCTCTCCGCCGCAGATCTGACCACGATCGGCAATTTGCCGAATCTGGAAAAGCTGACTTTGAGTGGATGCAGTCTTTCCAACATTTCCGGACTTTCCAATGCCTCCAATCTTACCTATCTGGATTTGAGCAGGAACGCCATCCGGGATCTGACACCGCTGGCATTTATGGAAAAGCTGTCCATGCTGGACCTGAACAACAACGCCCTGACGAACCTCAGTCCGTTAAGCGCGCTGGAGAGTCTGACAGTTCTGGACGTTTCCTATAACTCCATTGTATCCATCGCCCCCTTAGCTCCTTGTACGGCATTGACCGGTTTGGTTATCAATAACAACCAGATTACCGAGATTCCTGTTTTCGATAATCCAAGCGTTTTAACCGTTTTAACCGCATCCAACAACAGTCTGACCAATGTGGATTCCCTGTCCCGGTACACCTCATTGACTGGATTGGACCTTTCCCACAACCAAATCACGGACATCAGCTCCTTGGCTTCGTTGGAGAAATTGACTGCCGTTGATTTCTCCTATAACAAAATCACGAAGCTTCCCAAATTTGGTTCCATGTTGGTTGTGTTGGAGGGTGCACATAATAAGATCTCTTCTGTTACACCTCTGCGCAGTCTGCCGTTACTGAATAAGGTTATCCTGGATTATAACAAGATTTCCAATATCGACGCGCTGGCCGAGTGTCCTCTTTTGACACAGGTCGATGTTTTCGGAAATCCTGTACGGGATGTATCGAAGCTAACACAATACAGCATTATTGTGAATTATGATCCAACATAATGAAAACCCCGCTTCACAGCGGGGTTTTTTCTTTTGATTTTGTACAGCCTGTGCATTTTGCGCAATCTCCGCAGCAGCCTTTACGTTTCCCGAAAAAGAGAACGTAAATGCCGTAGGAAGCAATCGCTGCTATTAAAATCCAATCCATTATGCCCATAGAATGCCTCCCAGCAAATAAACGATCCATGCTGCGACCCAAGCGATTATGCACTGCATTGCTACAATGCCAAGCGTCTTCCAGCCGGAGTTCATTTCCCTGCGGATGGTTGCAACTGCCGCCACGCAAGGCGTATATAACAGTGTAAACGTCAGGAAGCTGCAGGCGCTGCGCAGGTCAAACAGGCTGTGAAGAGCAGTTGTCAATTCATCGGTACTGACACCAAGAAGCACACCAAAGGTGCCAACCACCGCCTCCTTGGCGGTAAAGCCGGTTACCAGCGCCGCAACCTTTTCCCATTCTCCAAAGCCCAAGGGTGCAAATACCGGCGCCACAAATTTTCCGATACTGGCAAGAATGGAATCTCCGCTGTCTCCAACCACATTAAAACGCAGATCAAAATTCTGTAAGAACCAAATCAAAATGGTAATGACAAAAATGATTCCGAATGCACGCTGGAGAAAATCTTTCGCCTTTTCCCACATCAGCAAAAGAACGCTTTTTGCTGCCGGGAATCGGTAATTTGGCAGTTCCATTACAAACGGAATAGGCTTTCCGCGGAAAGCTGTTGACTTCATCACCAGGGCCGCCAACACACCCACCAGCATGCCGCCAAAATACAATGCGATCATTGCCAGTGCTTCATAACCCGGGAAAAACGCAGCCGCAAATACCGAATAAATGGGAATCTTTGCAGAGCAGCTCATATACGGAGTCAACACAATGGTCATCTTCCGATCCCGTTTAGACGAAAGCGTCCGCGTCGCCATAATCGCGGGCACAGAGCATCCAAAGCCGATTAGCATTGGCACGAAGCTTCGTCCGGAAAGGCCGATCTTTCTAAGCAGCTTATCCATAACAAAGGCAACACGCGCCATATATCCGGAATCCTCCAAAATGGACAGGAAGAAAAACAGCACCACAATAACGGGCAAGAAGCTAAGGACACTGCCCACACCTGCAAAAATACCTTCGATGATCAAGCTGTGGACAATCGGATTGATGCCGTAATTGCTTAGAAGCGCATCCGCGTGCAGAGTCAATTCATCGATCGCATAAGCCAGCAAATCCGAAAGCCAGGCACCGAAAACCTCAAAGGTCAGATAAAATACCAGTGCCATAATTCCAACAAACACAGGTAATGCCAAAATCCGATGGGTCAGGAGCTTATCGATTTTTACACTGCGCCGATGCTCCTTGCTTTCCTTTGCCTTGGCTACACACTGCTCACACAAATCCTCGATGAAATTATAGCGCATATCAGCCAATGCCGCATTCCGATCCAATCCGGTCTCATATTCCATTTCAATGAGAGAGTGCTCCAGCAGTTCCTTCTCATTCTGGCTCAGCTGAAGCATTTGCAGAAAGTCATCGTCATCTTCCATCAGCTTGATGGCACAGAACCGACGGGAAATGCCAACATTTCTGGCATGGTCCTCAATCAAATGGCTCACTGCATGAATACATCTATGTACCGGCCCGTCAGGACAAAAGTCGATTACCTTAGGCTGCTGCTGTGTCTTAGCCGTTCTTACCAAAGTATCCACCAGTTCGGAAACTCCCTCATGCTTTACTGCGCTAATGGGCACCACAGGAACACCCAAAAGCTCTCCCATTTTCTGAACAGCAACACTGCCGCCATTACCCCGAAGCTCATCCATCATGTTCAGGGCAATTACCATAGGAACGCGCAAAGCAAGCAGCTGCAAGGTCAAATACAGATTACGCTCCAAATTGGTAGCATCCACAATATTCAAGATTGCATCCGGCTTTTGCTTCAAGATAAAATCCCGGGTGATTACCTCCTCCTCAGAATAAGGACGGATTGAGTAAATACCCGGCAGGTCCACAACCTGATGCTCTGTTCCGCGAACAACGCCGATCTTTTGATCCACCGTAACGCCCGGAAAATTACCCACATGCTGATTGGCTCCGGTCAGAGCATTGAACAGCGTTGTTTTGCCGCAGTTTTGATTACCTGCCAATGCAAAAATCATTTCTGCTCCTCCTTTAAGTCAATCTTCATCGCATCCTCCCGACGAATCGTCAATTCATATCCCCGAATGCGGATTTGAATTGGATCTCCCATGGGTGCAATCTTCTGTAAGGTCACCTTTGTCCCGGGAATCAACCCCATATCCAGAAAACGCAGCCGCAGCGGTCCTTCCCCGCCTACACGGGAAATTACCCCGCCCTCACCGAGCTTTAAGTCATTTATGGTCATATTCATCCTCCATCTATATGTGGTTGCTGCAAACTGCCCCAGCAAGCAGTTTGCACCTGCTAACTGCCAGTATTATATACTATCTTTTTCCAGTTTGCAATAGCTAACTGGAAAATTTTTTAAAAATTTTTACAGCTTTTTCCATCCCAACAATCTAAAACATTTGTATAAAAACAACCGGCTGTGCTACCACAGCCGGTTCATAATCAACAGTTCTCCAAAATAAGCTCCAATGCTGCATTTACGGATTGAATCCGAACAAAGTCCCGATCCCCTTCAAACAAAAAACGGCGGGAAATGCAGATTTTTTCATCCGCATATGCGATATACACCGTTCCCACAGGGTTTCCGTACTCATCCCCTGCCGGACCTGCCAATCCGGTTACCGATACCGCGACATCTGCATACAGCATCTTTCTCGCGCCAACAGCCATCGCTTCCGCAACTGGTGCTGAAACCGCACCGTACTGCTCCAGAATTTCCGCGCTTACATGCAAAAGCTCCTGCTTGACTTCATTACAATAGCTGACGATACCACCCTTATACACACGGGATGCACCGGCAACCGCTGTCAATGCAGCTCCCACTGCCCCACCTGTACAGCTTTCTGCCGTAGCAAGGGTTTTACCTTGCAGACGCTCTATAATCTCAAATGCGGGGCTCATCATGATACTTCACCTGAATACGTTCCACGGTTTCCACAGCCTTGTCGATCATCGCCTGCCGATCCAGCTTTGCTTCTGCGTGAATCAGCTGACCGATGGTAGGCTTGGTTTTGGGATGCTTGGGTGTAAATACGGTACAGCAATCCTCATAAGGCAAAATTGAGGTTTCAAAGGCGCCGATCTTGCGGGATATCGTAACAATTTCCTCCTTGTCCATACCCACCAAGGGCATAAACACAGGAATGTCCACGACTGCGCCGGTCACGGTCATCGCTTCCATGGTCTGACTTGCTACCTGGCCCAGATTCTCACCGGTAATCAGGGCACCGCATCCGTCATGTTTTGCAAGACGCTGGGCGATCTCCATCATGAAGCGGCGCATGATCAGGGTGAAATATTCTTCGGGGCAGTTGTCCCGAATTGCCTCCTGTATCTCTGTAAAGGAAACGATATTCACGGTCATACGACCGGAATATTTTGTCACCAAACGAGCCAATTCCAATACCTTGTCCTTAGCCAGCTGGGATGTATAAGGATAGGAAAAGAAATGGACACATTCAATTTCCACACCGCGCTTGGCAATCATATAGGCCGCGACAGGAGAGTCAATACCTCCGGAAAGCAGACACATGGCTCGTCCGCCCACACCGGTGGGCAGACCGCCGGCGCCGGGCTCTGCCGGACCGTGGACATATGCCGCCAGATCCCGCACCTCCACATAAACCGTATACTCCGGCTTGCGCACATCCACCTTTACCGAAGGATGCGCCTCTGCCAATCTGCCGCCAATTTCCTGAGAAATCTGAATGGAATTCAGCGGGAATTGCTTATCAGACCGTTTGGACTCCACCTTAAAGGATCTTGCACAGTCCAGATCCTCTCCCAAATACTCCTCAATGGCATTGTAAATCGCATCCACATTCTTTTCACAGGGACGGCAACGGCACAGACTGACCACACCGAAAATAGAATGACAGGCTTCCCAAGCCCCGTCCACGTCTGCATTTTCATCTTCCGGCACCACGTAGACCGTGGACTGCATAATGTATACATCAAAGTTTCCGTAGTGCTTCATGCGACGGCGGACATTTTGCCGCAGCTTATTCTCAAACTGGCGCTTATTTGCACCCTTGAGTACAATTTCGCCCAATTTCATCAAAAAAATTTCGTTCATCGCGTATTTCCTTCCTTATCGGTTTCCTAAGTTAACCGCCCTGTACTGAATTGCCTCGGCAATGTGCTGGGGCTGGATTTTCTCACTGTCATCCAGATCCGCAACTGTGCGGGCGACCTTTAATATTCGGTCATAGCTGCGGGCAGTCAGACCCATGGCATCAAAGGCCTGCTTCATCAGGCTCTCCCCTGCCTCGTCAAGCTGGCAGAAGCTGCGCATTTCATCCGGACCCATACGGGCATTGCACATTGTTGTGTTTTCACCGAAACGCTGATGCTGCCGCTGACGTGCCGCATCTACACGCTTCTTGATTTCCCCGGAGGGCTCTGCCTCTGCTCTTGCACGCAGATCTTCAAAATGCACCGCAGGAACCTCTACTACAATATCGATTCTGTCCAAAAGCGGTCCGGAAATACGGCCGCGGTAATTTTCCACAGCCATTTCCGAGCAGGTGCATCGACCGGATACATCTCCGTACCAACCGCATTTACAGGGATTCATTGCGCACACCAGCATAAATTCTGCGGGATACGTCACCGCACCGGACACACGGGAAATGGTCACAGCCCCATCCTCCAGCGGCTGACGCATCATATCCAAAGTGTCCTTGCGGAATTCCGGCAGCTCATCCAGAAACAGAACGCCCTTATGCGCCATCGATATCTCGCCCGGCTTTGGGTTTGTACCGCCACCGGCAAGTCCCGCATTGGAAATGGTATGGTGCGGTGACCGGAAGGGTCGATGGGAAACCAAGGGTCTCTTTGCTGTCAGCATCCCCATGACAGAATAGATCTGGCTGACCTCCAAGGCCTCATCCCAGGTCATATCCGGTAAAATAGACGGAAGCCGCTTGGAAAGCATACTCTTGCCGGAGCCAGGCGGGCCAATCAGCAGCACATTATGAGAGCCGGCTGCCGCCACCTCCAACGCCCGTTTCACATTTTCCTGTCCTAATACATCCTTAAAATCCAGACCGACAACACTTTCCTGCTTCGGCTCCCAAAGAGGCTCAGCCTGCAGAACGGTTTCTCCGTTCAGACCTGCCGCCAAATCCCGCAGATGCTTGATGCCGTATACCTCAGGACCACGGGCAAGGGTTGCCTCAGCCGCATTTTCTGCGGGAACAAACAATGCCTTAACGCCAGCCTTTTTCGCGGCCAGAGCCATGGGCAGGACACCGGAAATGGGACGGAGCTGTCCATCCAGGCTCACCTCACCCAGAAAAGCGCTGGTGGATTTGGGACGGCGAATACTCCCGGCTGCGCAGAGAATACTCAGCAGGATCGGCAGATCATAATGCGTACCTGCTTTTTTCAGGTTCGCAGGAGCCAAATTGACCGTGATCCGACTGGCCGGAAAGGTCAGTCCTGAATTTTTTGCCGCGGCACGGACCCGTTCCCTTGCCTCTTTCACCGCGGCATCCGGCAAGCCAACGATGTCAAAACCGGGTAAACCGTTGGAAATATAGCATTCTGCCACAACCTCTGTACCCCGGATGCCGGTAATTCCCAAGGTTCGGATACTGCAAATCATCACAAGTCCTTCTTTCTCTCAATTTAGGACATTGTACCGCATTTTCACCAAAAAGACAAGTAGTATTATCCTTTCCTTGCAAATGCTCCTTCTCGCTCCATCCTAACAAATTTTACATTTTGTTAAAAGATATTATGTGTTCTCCCTTTTCAGAAATCTCCTTTTGCTGTATAGCATATATACCACGCAAAATTAAAAAGATAGGAGCTGTTATATGAAACCTCTGGGATTATTGATATGCTGTTTGACTTTGGTTTTGCTTTTGCCTTTTCTTTTCGGTTGTACTCCATCAGATTCCGTGGATAGCGTAAACATCACCCTCAACGGAGTATGGATGACACATTCCGGTGAAATTATCGGTGAAGATGAATTATCAATCCGGGGAGAGCTCCCCAATAACCTTCCAAGCGGAGAAAATCGTACATGCACTCTTGATTTGGTATGGTTAAAGGATTTAGAGAACCTGAACAGTGATTTGGACCAGAGATGTGTTTTTTCTCCTTCAGAGGCATGGAATCTTCCTTACTGTGTTATCTGTTCCGAGCTATATTACGACGCTGATGCAAATTCTGCAGAAACAGGATATCTTTTGTTTTTCCCGAAGGAAGGGATGGCGTGTTATGCAAAAGACAACTTTGAGCTTTTCTTTGTCGCATCCACCGATACCAGTGCAGATTCTCAGCATCTGTTACAATATTATAGCGATATTCTTTATACAATTTATGACATTGACTGAACATCGCCCGCTGTCACACGGCAGCGGGCATTTTTATACACCTTTTTCGCAAAAGAACGGGGAATATGACTTTACAAATCGAATAGAAAGTGTTATGATATGTGGGTAAAAATTTGAATACTATTTAGGAGGTATTTCATTTTGGCAAGAAAATTCAAGACTATGGACGGCAATACTGCTGCCGCCCACGTTAGCTACGCCTTTACAGAAGTAGCTGGCATCTACCCCATTACCCCGTCCAGCCCCATGGCTGACAACGTGGATCAGTGGTCCGCTGCCGGTCGGAAGAATATCTTCGGCGATACCGTCAAGGTCGTTGAGATGCAGTCCGAGGCCGGTGCTGCCGGTACCGTTCACGGCTCTTTGGCCGCCGGTGCTCTGACCACCACCTACACCGCTTCTCAGGGTCTGCTGCTGATGATCCCCAACATGTACAAGATCGCCGGCGAGCTGCTTCCCTCCGTATTCCACGTTTCTGCCCGTACCGTTGCGGCACAGGCGCTGAACATCTTCGGTGATCATTCCGACGTCTATGCCTGCCGTCAGACCGGTTTTGCTATGCTGGCCGAGACCAACGTACAGGAAGTTATGGACCTGTCCGCTGTTGCTCACCTGGCATCCATTGAGGGTCGCGTTCCCTTTATCAACTTCTTTGACGGTTTCCGTACCTCCCACGAAATTCAGAAGGTCGCTATCTGGGATTACGAGGATCTGAAGGAAATGACCAACATGGAAGCTGTGGAAGCATTCCGCAAGCATTCTTTGAATCCTGAGCGTCCCGCTATGCGTGGCTCCCACGAAAATGACGACATTTTCTTCCAGCACCGCGAAGCCTGCAACCAGTACTACAATGCTCTGCCCGCCGTGGTTGAGAAGTACATGGGCAAGGTCAACGAAAAGCTGGGTACCAACTATCAGCTGTTTAACTACTACGGTGCTGAGGATGCTGACCGCATCATCGTCTGCATGGGCTCTTTCTGTGACGTAGCAGAAGAAGTCATTGACTACCTGAACGCTCATGGCGAAAAGGTCGGTCTGGTGAAGGTCCGCCTGTTCCGTCCCTGGAGCTCCAAGCATCTGCTGGCCGCTATCCCCGCTTCTGTTAAGAAGATTGCTGTTCTGGACCGTACCAAGGAGCCCGGTTCTCAGGGTGAGCCTCTGTATCAGGACGTGGTCATGGCTTTGGCTAAGGCCGGCAAGAATGATATCACTGTGATTGGCGGCCGTTACGGTCTGGGTTCCAAGGATACCCACCCCGCATCCGTATTCGCTGTTTTTGAAGAACTGGCTAAGGATGCTCCCAAGAATGAATTCACTCTGGGTATCGTGGACGACGTCACCAACCTGTCCCTCACTGAGAAGGTCTCCCCCAACACCGCAGCAGCCGGCACCATCGAGTGCAAGTTCTGGGGTCTGGGCGGCGACGGCACCGTCGGTGCAAACAAGAACTCCATTAAGATCATCGGTGACCACACCGGCAAGTACGTACAGGCTTACTTCCAGTACGACTCCAAGAAGACCGGCGGCGTGACCGTGTCCCACCTGCGCTTCGGCGACAATGCCATCAAGTCTCCTTACTACATCAACAAGGCTGACTTCGTGGCTTGCCACAACCCCTCCTACATCACCAAGGGCTTCAAGATCGTTCAGGACGTAAAGCCCGGCGGCGTATTCCTCATTAACTGCCAGTGGAATCTGGAGGAGCTGGAGCATCATCTGGATGCTGCTTCCAAGCGTTACATCGCTGAAAACAACATTCAGCTGTACACCATCAACGCCATTGACCTGGCCATCAAGGTCGGCATGGGCAAGCGCACCAACACCATTCTGCAGTCTGCTTTCTTCTCTCTGGCAAAGGTTATGCCTGCTGAGGAGGCAATCGGCTACATGAAGGATGCCGCTGAGAAGTCCTACGCCAAGAAGGGTATGGACGTTGTGGAATGCAACTGGAAGGCTATCGATGCCGGTGCTACCGCTTACGAGAAGATCACCGTTCCCGCTTCCTGGGCAACTGCTGAGGATGCCGCTGTTGAACTGAATCTGGAAGGTAATGCAGATACCGTTGCTGTTGTCAAGAACATCCTGACACCTGTTGGCAAGATGGATGGCAAGAGCCTGCCTGTTTCCGCCTTCGTTGACTATGCTGACGGTCAGTTTGCTCTGGGTGCCGCCGCATACGAAAAGCGCGGTGTTGCTGTGACTGTTCCCGAGTGGGATGCAACCAAGTGTATCCAGTGTAACAACTGTGCCTACGTTTGTCCCCACGCTACCATCCGTCCCTACGCTTTGACAGAAGCTGAGGCTGCCGCAGCTCCCGCTGCCGCAAAGATCGTTCCTGTGAAGGCCGGCAAGGGCAAGGGTGTGTACTCCTACACCATGGCAGTATCTCCTCTGGACTGCATGGGTTGTGGCGTCTGTGTCGGCGTCTGCCCCACCAATGCCATTACCATGGTTCCTCAAGAAACTCAGCTGCCTCAGCAGGATGTATTCAACTACATGGTCTCCAAGGTTTCCACCAAGGAAGATATGCAGGATAACACTGTTAAGGGCAGCCAGTTCAAGCAGCCCCTTCTGGAGTTCTCCGGCTCCTGCGCAGGTTGTGCAGAAACCTCTTACGCCCGTCTGGTGACCCAGCTGTTCGGCGACCGGATGTATATCTCCAACGCCACCGGCTGTTCCTCCATCTGGGGCGGTCCTGCCGCTACCTCTCCCTACTGTGTCAACGAGAACGGTCACGGTCCTGCTTGGTCCAACTCCCTGTTCGAGGACAACGCAGAGCACGGCTTGGGTATGTATACCGCACAGGCTGTGATTCGTGAATCTCTGGCCAATAAGGTACGTGCCGTGATGGACGACACCTGCTGTAAAGAACGCAAGGCTGTCTGCGCTGCATGGCTGGAAACCTTCAATGACGGCGAAGCAAATAAGGCTGCCACCAAGGCTCTGATCTCCAACCTGGAAGCAAAGGTCTGCTGTGACACCGTTAAGGATATCCTCTCCAAGAAGGAATACCTGTCCAAGAAGTCCGTTTGGATCTTCGGCGGCGACGGTTGGGCATACGACATCGGCTTCGGCGGTGTTGACCATGTTCTGGCTTCCAACAAGGATGTGAACATCTTTGTCTTTGACACCGAGGTTTACTCCAACACCGGTGGACAGGCCTCCAAGGCTTCCAACATCGGTCAGGTTGCTCAGTTTGCAGCCTCCGGTAAGGAAACCAAGAAGAAGTCCCTGGCCGAAATCGCAATGAGCTACGGTTATGTTTACGTGGCACAGATCGCCATGGGTGCAAACCAGGCACAGACCATCAAGGCCATCACAGAGGCAGAAGCTTATAACGGTCCCTCTCTGATCATCGGCTATGCTCCCTGTGAGATGCACTCCATCAAGGGCGGCATGATGAACTGCCAGGCTGAGATGAAGAAGGCTGTGGAATGCGGCTACTGGAATCTGTTCCGTTTCGATCCCTCCAAGGAGACCGGCAAGTTCACCCTGGACTCCAAGGCTCCCAAGGATGGCTATCAGGAATTCCTGATGAACGAAGCCCGTTACAGCCGTCTGACCCGTGAGTTCCCCGAGCGTGCAACCGAGCTGTTCGCTAAGAACGAGGCTGCCGCCAAGGAGCGTTACGAGCACCTGCTGAAGCTGGTTGAGATGTATAAGGATTAATCCGCAATAAACCCTTACCCGCCCATGTTCCCATGGGCGGGTTTTCAGGAGATATTATGTTTTGTACTGTAATAGATATGCGCGGCGATTACGCACTGATAAAATACAATGATACCGGTATCATATCGGAAGTAGCCATTGCGTTGCTTCCTGAGGGAATTGATACAGGCGATCAGCTTAAATTTGAGGACTTTGCGTTCACAACTTTATAAAATGTAAAAATGCACTTGAAATTCGCAAATCAAAGTGATATAATAGGGACAATTCCACCACGGGAGGCCATTTGTACATGGTTATCACAGGCTTTGCTGCACAGTTTTATTTTAACTATTACTTTTTTCGCAACAAGGAGTAATAGCGTTTTGTGCTGCAAGGATTTCCCAAGGCTACGGTAGTATTTATGATGTGCCGCACGAATCGCCATTCGTGCGGCACTTATTATTAGGAGATGTTATTATGATTGCTGTTCTGAAACAAGGTACAACAGAAGCGCAAACCCAGCATTTAATTGAGTGGCTGAAAAACCAGCAGCTGGATGTTCACATTTCACAAGGTAAAGAAGTGACCATCCTTGGTCTGATCGGTGATACCAGCCGTGTAGACATGGAGCTTCTGGGCTCATTGGATATTGTGGAAACCGTCAAGCGGGTTTCCGAACCGTTTAAGCAGGCCAACAGAAAATTCCATCCCTTGGATAGCATTGTTCGGGTTGGAAATGCTGAAATTGGCGGCGGTAATTTTGCTATGATCGCCGGACCCTGCAGTGTGGAGTCTGAAGAGCAGATCATTGAGGTAGCCACAGCAGTTAAAAGTGCCGGTGCCAATGTTCTGCGCGGCGGTGCTTTTAAGCCTCGCACCTCGCCGTATGCCTTCCAGGGCATGAAGGATGCCGGAATTGAACTGCTGGTAAAGGCAAAATATGCAACAGGTCTGCCCATTGTAACGGAAATTATGAACATCAGCACTCTGGATTTGTTTGCGGATGTGGATATGATTCAGGTCGGTGCCCGAAATATGCAGAATTTCGATCTGCTCAAGGAGCTGGGAAAAACAAAGAAACCCATCCTGTTGAAGCGTGGTCTGGCAAACACCCTTCAGGAGCTTCTGATGAGTGCGGAATACATCATGAGCGAGGGCAATGAAAACATTTTGCTGTGCGAACGCGGTATTCGTACCTTCGAAACCGTTACTAGAAATACATTGGATTTGTCTGCTGTGACTGTTTTGCAGGAACTGAGTCACCTTCCCGTCATTGTGGACCCCAGTCACGCAACCGGCAAGGCGCGTTTGGTTCCTCCCATGGCCCTTGCAGCCGCTGCCGCCGGCGCAGACGGACTGATGATAGAGGTTCATAATAACCCGTCCTGTGCCTTATGTGACGGTGCGCAGTCCCTTACCCCTGTCCAATTTGCTGAGCTTTCGCAAAAGGTACAGCAAATTCGTGAGGTTATCCAATGAATGTCGGCATTTTAGGATTAGGATTAATTGGCGGCTCTATGGCGCGTGCCTTTTCCAAAACCGGACACAGTGTTTTTGCCGCAGATCAGGACAGTTCCGTTCTTGGCTTTGCGGAGCTTTCCGGTGCTGTTCACGGAACGCTGGATGAAAGCACTGTCTCCCAATGCGCGCTTATCTTGCTGGCAGTTTATCCCCGGGATTGTATTGCTTGGCTGGAAAAGCATGCCATTTGTATTCAAAAGGATGCCCTTGTAATGGACCTGTGCGGTATTAAAGAGGAAATTTGCAATGCTTGCTTTCCGCTTGCCCAAAAATACGGGTTTACCTTCATCGGCGGACACCCCATGGCAGGCTCTCACAACGCCGGTTTTAAGCACAGCCGTTCCAATTTATTCCAAGGCGCACCAATGGTTTTGGTGCCGCCGGTGTTTGATGATATGCAGCTGCTGGAACGGGCAAAAAACGCCTTATCTCCATGCAATTTCGGCTCATTTTCCGTTTGCACCGCCCAAGAGCATGACCGCATGATTGCCTTTACCTCGCAAATGCCCCACATATTGAGCAACGCCTTCATCAAATCACCTACTGCCCTGAAGCACAAAGGCTTTTCTGCCGGCAGTTATAAGGACTTAACCCGTGTCGCATGGCTCAATCCACAAATGTGGGCGGAGCTTTGCATGGAAAACCGGGAGAATATGCTTTATGAACTGGACACCTATATCGAAAGCCTGCAGGAATACCGTCAGGCACTTATGAATAAAGACACCGCAACACTGCACGCACTGTTGGATGACGGAAAAAAACGCAAGGAGGAAGTTGACGGATGAATATTATACCGGTAAACACTTCAACTGCATACGAAGTAAAAATCGGCACTTCCCTCTTGTCTTGCCTGGGGCGTGAAGTTGCAGCGGTAACCAAGTTTGGAACAGCCGTCCTGGTCAGCGACACCAATGTCTGGCCTTTGTATGGAAAAAACGCCGAGGAAAGCCTGCAAATCGCAGGTTTTCATGTCCATTCCTTTGTTTTCCCTTCAGGAGAAGCCAGCAAAAATGCAGAAACCTATTTGAAGATTCTTCATTTTCTTGCGGAAAATCACATCAGTCGTTCGGACTGTTTGATTGCTCTGGGTGGCGGTGTTGTAGGAGATTTGACCGGCTTTGCGGCCGCTACATATCTCCGGGGTATCCCTTACATCCAGGTTCCCACTTCCCTGCTGGCTATGGTGGATTCCTCTGTTGGCGGCAAAACCGCCATTGATCTGCCCAACGGAAAAAATCTGGTCGGTGCATTTTACCAGCCGAAACTGGTTTTATGTGATACAGATACACTGAGCAGCCTGCCGGAGGATATCTTCCGTGATGGCTGTGCCGAGGTCATTAAGTACGGAATTTTGTACGATGCCCAACTCTTTGCCGCATTGGAAAAGGACGGCTTGGATTTTGAACGGGAGGCCGTCATAGCCCGGTGTGTGGAATTAAAGCGGGATGTGGTTTCCCGGGACGAATTCGATACAGGTGCCCGAATGAAATTAAATCTTGGTCATACCATCGGTCACGGTGTGGAAGCCGGCAGTCATTTCACCGTTTCTCACGGCAAGGCAGTCGCCATCGGGACTGCCATCATCAGCCGAACAGCGGCAAAACATGATATTTGCTCCCAGGAAACCTGTGATCGGATCCAACGCATTTTGGTGCAGTTTGGTTTGCCAATCTCCACGGATTGTTCCCCACAGGTGCTTTTCGATACCGCACTCTCTGACAAAAAACGAAGTGGCGGCACTGTCAATCTCATCATTCCCCGGCAAATCGGAGATTGTATCATTCGCCCCACACCGATTCAGGAAGTAAAAGCATTGATTGAAGAAGGACTTTAATATGGACATTACCATTTATCCCCGCCAGCTGCGGGGTGAAACAGATGTGATTCCCTCAAAATCCCAGGCGCACCGCCTATTGATCTGCGCCGCATTTGCAGACAACCCTACCCAGCTGGTCTGCAGAGAAACAAATCAGGACATCGAAGCGACTGTTGGATGCCTGCGTGCCTTGGGCGCACAGATCACGGAAACAGACTCCGGTTACACCGTAATTCCCACGCAGGAGATTCCCACATGTGCGGAACTGCACTGCAGGGAAAGCGGCTCAACCCTTAGATTTCTGCTGCCCATCGTGGGCGCATTGGGTGTTGACGGAACATTTATCATGGAAGGTCGCCTTGCTGACCGCCCGCTTTCTCCTTTGTG
Source organism: Oscillospiraceae bacterium (assembly GCA_015067635.1). Classification (GTDB taxonomy): domain Bacteria; phylum Bacillota; class Clostridia; order Oscillospirales; family Oscillospiraceae; genus Faecousia. The sequence goes on from SVMA01000003.1 coordinate 83,260, forward strand.
GGAAGAAATGGAGCGCATGGGATGCACCCTTTCCCGTCCATCCGAAAACACCTTACGCTGTACCGGAAAACTAAAAAGCGGTGCGTATCAAATCAACGGAAATGTTACCAGCCAGTTTATCACAGGCTTGCTCTTTGCCCATTCCTTAATGGGTGACTGCACCTTGACCGTTACCGGAAAATTGGAATCCAAACCCTATGTGGAGCTTACAAATGCAGCCCTTGCCCTGTTTGCGAATCGCCACTCCCCGGGATGTGTTTCCGTAGAAGGCGATTGGAGCAACGGTGCTTTTTGGCTGGTTGCCAACCGTCTGGGAAGCGAGCTGACTGTCCGCGGACTGTCCCGGGATTCCTTACAGGGAGACCGTGCCGTAGTGGAGATTCTGCAGTTGCTTCAAAGCAGTAAGCCCACCATTTCTGTTGCAGATATTCCCGATCTGGTGCCGGTTCTGTCTGTTGCTGCCGCCGCAAATCACGGGGCAGTCTTTACGGATATTCAGCGTCTGCGACTAAAGGAATCCGACCGTGTTGCATCTGTAATCCATATGCTGCAAAGCTTGGGCGGCAAAGCCTACGCAACGGAGGATACCTTAACCATTCTCCCCTCCTCCTTAACCGGAGGTACTGTGGATGGCTGTAACGACCACCGCATAGTCATGGCAGCCGCCATTGCCGCCACCATTTGTACTGAGCCTGTGAGAATCCTTGGCGCAGAAGCAGTTCAAAAATCTTATCCTGCATTTTGGGCGGAATACCGCCGATTAGGAGGTAATTATGAGTAGTACCTACGGAGAAAGTTTGAAATTGTCCATCTTTGGGCAATCCCACAGTGCCGGAATCGGCATGGTTCTGGACGGAATTCCTGCAGGCTTACCGGTGGATATGGTGGAGCTGCAGCAATTTCTCAACCGTCGTGCACCCGGACAAAATGACTATTCTACTGCGCGCAGGGAGACCGACACTCCGGAGTTCCTCTCCGGTATTTCCGAAGGCTTCACCTGCGGTGCGCCCATATCCGCCGTTATCCGCAACAGCAACACCCGTTCCGGTGACTATGACGATCTTCGGGATTGTCCCCGTCCCGGTCATGCAGACTATACTGCACATATTAAGTACGGTGGCTTTCACGATATCGCAGGCGGCGGCCATTTTTCCGGCCGTTTGACCGCACCACTGTGCATCGCCGGCGGCATGTGCAAGCAATGGCTCACAGAAATGGGAATTGAAATCGGCGCGCATATTACCAGAATCGGCTCTGTTGTCACGGAGGGCTTTTCCGAACAAAATCCGCAGCTTGGACGCATCGGAACGATTTTTCCCACTCTCACCGCTGAAGCCGCGGAAGCCATGCAGGAGGAAATCTCCCGTGCAAAAGCGGACGGTGACAGTGTGGGCGGTGTGATTGAATGCGCCGTTATCGGATTGCCTGCCGGTCTGGGAGAACCCATGTTTGGCGGAATCGAAAGCAAGCTTGCACAGATCCTCTACGGCATTCCCGCTGTGAAGGGTCTGGAATTTGGTGCCGGATTTGCCTCTGCCGCCTTGCGTGGCAGTGAAAATAACGATTCCTTTGCCGTTCAGGACGGCAAAATTGTAACAGTAACAAACCGCTGTGGTGCAATTCTTGGTGGTATCTCCAACGGCATGCCGCTATTATTCCGCATAGCCATCAAGCCCACACCCTCCATCGCCAGAGAACAGCAGAGCATTTCTCTGTCTGCCATGGAGGAAAAGGCATTGGTCATTCAAGGCCGTCACGATCCCTGTATCGTCCCCCGGGCGGTGCCTGTGGTGGAGGCTGCTGCCGCTGTTGCAATTTACGATTTGATTCTGAGCAACACCCAAACCCAGAGGAGGAAACTGTAATGAATTTGGAAGAATTGCGGTCACAGATCGATGAAATTGATGACCGTCTGATTGACCTTTTCTCTCAGCGGATGGATATTGCGGCAAAAATCGGAGACTACAAGAAGGAACATCGGCTTCCCATACTCGTTCCTGCAAGAGAACGGGAAAAGCTTTCTGATGTGGCCCAAAAAGCAGGACCGGAAATGGCAAACTATACCCGTGTGCTTTACTCCATGCTGTTTGAACTGAGCCGCAGTTATCAAAGCAAGCGCAACAATGCCCTTTCTGCCCTACACCATAAGGTTCAGGATGCCATTACCCATACCTCCAAGCTCTTCCCCACCGAAGCAATGGTAGCTTGTCAAGGCGTGGAGGGTGCGTATGCACAGATCGCCTGCGAAAAGATGATAAAGAATCCCTCCATCATGTATTTTAAGAATTTTGAAGGTGTATTCAATGCGGTTGATCACGGTCTTTGCCAGTACGGCATCCTGCCCATTGAAAATTCCACCGCCGGTTCTGTAAACAAGGTTTACGACCTGATGATCCATCATCAATTCTCAATCGTCCGCACTGCGCGGCTGAAGATCGACCACAATCTGTTGGCAAACGCCGGTACGAGTCTTTCCTCTATCAAGGAAATATATTCCCACGAACAGGCCATCAACCAGTGCAGTCAATTCCTTTCCACCCTTTCCGGTGTCAGGATCATCCCCGTGGAAAACACCGCAATGGCCGCGCAGTTGGTCGCAAAATCCGGACGCACGGACATTGCCGCCATCTCCAGCAGGAGCTGTATGGAGCTTTATGGACTTGTCAATTTATCCCCATCCATTCAGGATAAAGATAACAATCACACCCGTTTTATCTGCATCAGCAAAAATCTTGAGATTTATCCCGGATCCGATAAAACCAGCATTATGATGATCCTGAATCACCGCCCCGGCTCTCTGTATCGGGTTCTGGCACGGATGTATGCTCTGGGTATCAACGTGACTAAGCTGGAATCCAGACCGATTCCCGAACGTGATTTTGAGTTTATGTTCTACTTCGATTTGGACACCTCGATCTATTCTGACGAGTTTGTCCAGTTGATTTGCGAATTGGACGAGCTGTGCGAAGAATTCACCTATTTGGGAAGCTATAATGAGGTGGTCTGATGATTTGCGGACTGTTGGGTGAAAAGCTGGAACACAGCTACTCTCCGGCTATTCACAAAATTTTGGGCTATTACACCTATTCTCTTTTTGAAAAAAGTCCGGAAGAACTGGAAGATTTCCTAAAAAACGGAACTTTTACCGGCATAAATGTTACAATTCCCTATAAGAAGGCAGTCATCCCGTACTGCTCTGCTCTGTCCCCCGTAGCGCAGAAACTTGGAGCAGTGAATATTCTGGTGCGACAGCCGGATGGTTCTCTGATCGGTCACAACTCCGATTATTTCGGTTTTGAAACCATGCTTGACAACAGTGGACTGCAGGTGGGCAAAAAAAAGGTTTTGGTTCTGGGCTCCGGCGGTGCAGCTAACACAGCCATTGCTGTTTTGGAAGAAAAAGGAGCACAAGTGGTAACCATATCCCGCACCGGAAGCAATCATTATGGCAACCTTTCTTTCCATTCCGATGCTGCTGTGATTGTCAATGCAACGCCGGTAGGTATGTTTCCAAATGCCGGTGAAGCTCCGCTGTCGTTATCGCATTTCCCCCGTTTAGAGGGCGTACTGGATGCAATTTATAATCCTGCCCGTACCAAACTGTTATTAGACGCAGAGGCGCGGGGAATCGTGGCGATGAACGGACTCTGGATGCTGGTGGCTCAGGCCAAGGAGGCCTCTGAGTGGTTCTCAGGCAAAAAGATCCCTAACAAAACCATCGAAGATATCTACCATTCTTTGCAACGACAAATGGAGAATATCATTTTGATTGGAATGCCCGGCTGTGGAAAATCTGCAGTGGGTAAGCTTGTGTCGCAGATAACCGGAAAAAAATTCGTGGATACTGATGCAGTCATTGCAGAAAGAGCCGGCTGTACCATCCCCGAAATCTTCGCCAACCAGGGAGAAGCCGCATTCCGAAAGCTGGAATCTCAGGTGCTTTCCGATTTTGGCAAAAAATCCGGACTGGTTATCGCAACCGGCGGTGGCTGTGTCACACAGCCTGAAAACTATCCTCTGCTTCATCAAAACGGCAGACTGTTCCTGATAGAACGGCGTCTGGACAAATTGGCCACACAGGGCCGTCCCCTTTCAGAAAACGGAAAACTGGAGGAAATGTATCGCATACGCAAGCCTTTGTACGACGCCTTTGCCGATTATCAAATCGAGAATCAGGGTACTGTTGCTAAGGCAGCAGAGAAAATTCTTCGCATTTGGGAGGAAATTTGATGAAAATTCTTGTAATCAACGGGCCCAACATCAATATGCTGGGGATTCGGGAGCCGGGTATCTACGGTAAGGATTCCTACGGGGATCTGCTGGCGCTATTGACCACAACCGGGCAAGAGCTTGGCCTTCAAATTGACCACTTTCAGTCCAACCATGAAGGCGCCATTGTGGACACTATTCAGGATGCTTATGAGAAATATGATGCAATCGTCATCAATCCTGCCGCGTACACCCACACTTCGGTGGCCATTTTGGATGCGCTGAAAGCTGTTTCCATTCCCGCGGTGGAAGTACACATTTCCGATGTTTCCGCCCGGGAAGCTTTCCGCCAGATTTCCTACGCCGGAATGTATTGCGAAAAAACCATTAAGGGACAAGGGATTGACGGTTATCGCCAGGCCATTGTCTACTTAAAAGAAAAATACGGCTGTCACTGACAGCCGTATTTCTTATTTTTCTTGATGAAAACCAGGAATTTACTACCAACATAGTTAATAATTATCACCAAAACCGACGTTATAATCTTCATTAGATTTCCGTTCTGTGCCAAAAGGTCAACAGTAAGGAACAAAATAGCCGTTTGGATCCCCCACGAGCCAATCCGACAGCCAGCAAATTTCACTGCTTCCGGCCAGACAGTCTTCCACGACCAATCATGGCTGTGAAAAACCCACGGTTTATTTGTAAGAAATGCAACCAAAACGGCGACCGTCCAGGAAACGGTATTACTGACCACCGACGGCCAACACAGCAGGTTATAACAAGGCCAAAACACCAAATAATCCACCGCTGTCGTCAGTACACCGAAAATCAAATACAGCAATATATCCCGGTATTTATGAATAAGCTTATTCATACTTTGCTCCTAACAGTATATCCTTAGATATCAAAAGAAATTCCCAGGTGCTTTTCCAGTGCAGCGAGCTTTAGGCTGACACAGAAGGCTTCCATCGCCAGCTGCAGCTCTTTAATGGGCGGCAGGCTGGGCGCAATGCGAATCATAGAGTCCTGTGGATCCACCCCATAAGGATAGGTTGCCCCGGCAGGTGTAAATGTAACCCCCAGCTTTTGGCACAATTCCAAGGTTCTCTTTGCCGTTCCCGGCATGGCCGCAACACAGACGAAATAACCGCCCTGAGGATGATGCCAGTGGGCAATGCCCTTATTGGTAAGCTCCCCACGCAGCATTTTCAATACCATCTCAAACTTCGGTCCCATGATCGTGCTGTGCTTTTTCATCAGTTGCAGGGTATGCTCTTTATTTTGCAGGTAGCGGACATGGCGAAGCTGATTGACCTTATCATAGGAAATGGTTTGTGCTCCCACGAGCTTCAGCCAATAGGCGATATTTTCTTCCGAAGTAGCCAGCACAGAGATGCCCGCACCCGGATAGGTTATTTTGGAAGTGGACGCAAATTCGTATATCATATTCGGTCGCCCTGCCTCAGCACAAAGGGCAATAATATCACGAAACGGCTGAAATTCTCCCTCAAACTCATGGACACAGTAGGCATTGTCCCACATAATGACAAAATCCGGAGCCGCAGGCTTCAGATTGGCAAACCGGTCAACGGTCTCCTCTGAATATGTGTAGCCCTGAGGATTCGAGAACTTCGGCACACACCAAATGCCCTTTACCGCGGCATCTTTAACCAATTCTTCCACCATATCCATATCCGGACCGTCCGGTGTCATTGGAACCGTAATCAGTTCAAAGCCAAAGGATTCCGTAATCCGGAAATGACGGTCATAACCGGGTGACGGGCAGAGAAACTTTATCTTCTCCTCCTTGCACCAGGGACGGGGAGAATCCTTCAAGCCGTGGCTATACCCACGGGCAATCAGGTCATACATGAGGGTTAAGCTGGCATTTCCGCCCACAAAGGTCTGGGACGGCTTACATCCCAACACATCTGCCCAATACGCACGGGCGCAGGGAAGCCCGGCCAGTTCGCCGTAATTGCGGCTGTCTGTGCCGTTGACAATGCATTCACTCTTATCCGTCAGAACTGTCAGAATATCGCTGACCAGATCAAGCTGGGCCGCACTGGGCTTTCCACGGGAAATATCCAGCTTCAAATTCTCTTGGCGAAGGTTGTTAAAGCGGGCGAGCAATTTTTCCGCCTCCATGCGGAGTTCTTCCGGTGTTTTGTTGGCGTAACCTGCCATTTTATTCTCCCCTTCTTTCAAAAAAGCATCAATATTATGTCCTATTATATGTTATTTGCGCAAAAAATGCAATATCCAACAGTCCTAAATTTCATTTTTATGTCATGGTTTTTCTATGCAATATGTCAAATCCTTACAAAAAAGCACATTCCGGCCGCCGACGGAAAATTTCCCTTGCTTTTTTATCGGTTATGCCATAAAATTGAGTCATAATTTATTGGGAAAGGATGCGTCAATATGAGTCATCTCATCAATGTACCCGAGATTTTCGGCACCGATGTTTTCAATGAGGCCACCATGCAGCAACGCTTGGCGCCTTCTATATATAACGCATGGAAGCAATGTATTTGCTCCGGCTCTCCCCTGTCTCTGGAGGTAGCAAATGAAATCGCTGAGGCGATGAAGATTTGGGCCATCGAAAAAGGCGCAACACATTACACCCATTGGTTCCAGCCCATGACCGGCATCACGGCGGAAAAGCACGATTCCTTTATCAGCCCCACCGGTGACGGCAGAGTCATCATGGAATTCTCCGGTTCCGAGCTAGTGCGCGGTGAGCCCGATGCCAGTTCCTTCCCTTCCGGCGGTCTGCGCGCAACCTTTGAGGCCCGGGGCTATACCGCATGGGATCCTACTGCTTTTGCTTTTGTCAAGGACGATAGTCTGTATATCCCCACCTGTTTCTTCTCCTATACCGGAGAAGCTTTGGACAAAAAGACTCCTCTGCTGCGTTCTCTGGATGAAATTTCCCGGGAAGCTGTGCGCATTTTGCGTCTGTTTGGGGACAATGAAACACAGCGTGTGCGTGTATCCGTCGGACCGGAGCAGGAGTATTTCCTGATTCCCAAATCCCTGTATGCACAGCGTTTGGATCTGCGGTTAACCGGCCGCACCCTGTTTGGTGCTCCGGCACCCAAGGGACAGGAGTTGGATGACCATTATTTCGGAACGATCCGTACCCGTGTTTCCAACTTCATGAAGGATCTGGACGAACAGCTTTGGCGTCTGGGTATTCTGTCGAAAACAAAGCACAATGAGGGAGCTCCCTGTCAGCATGAGCTGGCGCCAATCTATTCCGAAGCCGGCAATGCCTGTGATGCTAACCAGCTGGTTATGGAAATCATGAAGAAGTGCGCAGCCAAGCATGACATGGTTTGCCTGCTCCACGAAAAGCCCTTTGCCGGAGTCGCCGGCTCCGGAAAGCACAACAACTGGTCTTTGTGCACGGATTCCGGCAGAAATCTGTTTAAGCCCGGTCAAACGCCCCGGCAGAATGCCCAGTTCCTGGTATTTCTCGCCGCCTTTATCAAGGGTGTTGACGAGTATCAGGACTTCCTCCGTTCCACCGTCGCCTATGCAGGCAACGACCACCGTCTTGGTGTCACGGAAGCGCCTCCCGCCATTATTTCCATATTTCTGGGTGATGAACTGACTGCTGTGGTCAATTCCATCATTGACGGAACGAACTACTCCGACCCTGAGAAAAGCCTGATGCGTATCGGTGTGGACGTACTGCCTTCCATTCCAAAGGATACCACGGATCGCAACCGTACCTCTCCTGTGGCTTTTACCGGCAACAAATTCGAGTTCCGTATGCTGGGCTCCTCCCAGTCCATCGCAGGACCCAATATCGCTCTGAACACCATCATGGCGGAAGAATTGGGCAAATTTGCCGACATTCTGGAAAATGCTGAGGATTTCGATGTTGCTTTGCAGAAGCTGGTTTGCGACACACTTACCGCCCACCAGCGGATAATTTTCAACGGCAACGGCTATTCCGATGCGTGGAAGAAAGAAGCAGTCGACCGCGGATTGAGTAATCTTTCCAATACCGCAGAAGCTCTGCCGACGTATATTTCTCAGAAAAATATCGATCTTGTTACCAAGCGCGGTATTTTTACAGAAGCAGAATTCCGGGCACGGTATGAAATTCACATGCAGTCCTATGCCAAGCTGATTGCCATTGAAGGACGTACCTGCGTGGATATGGCTATGCATCAAATTCTCCCCTCCGCCATGCATTACACCCGGGATCTTACCCAATCCATTCTGGATAAGAAGTCTGCCGGGATTTCCTGCAAGGCAGAACAGGCATTGGTGGAGCGTCTGTCTGCGGCGTGTGACAGTCTTTACGAAAAAACACAGGCTCTGGCCGCCAGGCTGACTGCCATTCCCTGTGATACCAACGATGCTGCAAAGTACATGAGTGAAGTCATTGTCCCCGCAATGGAAACGCTTCGTGGTGATGCAGACCTTTTGGAGCAGTTGACAGACAAAGCCTATTGGCCCTACCCCACCTACTCCGACATCCTGTTTTATTGACACAAAAATCCGGACCCTGAGGTCCGGATTTTTTATTTACCTGTGGAGCCAAAGCCTCCGGTGCCGCGACTGGTATCCGACAACTGGGAAACCTCTTCATAAACAGGCGTCAGCACCGGCGTGATCACCAACTGCGCGATGCGTTCCCCATGGGATATGGTTTGTGCAATCTTTCCGTGATTGTGGAGCACCACTCCGATTTCTCCCCGATAATCACTGTCGATCACTCCAACCTTATTGGCAGGAGCCAGCCCACGCTTTGTTCCCAAGCTGCTGCGGGCATAGATCAGACCGGCACAACCCTTTGGTACTTCCATAGCGATTCCCGTGGGAATGAATACGGTTTCTCCGGCACCAATGGTAACCGGCTCATCCAAACAAGCATACAAATCTGCACCGGCCGCTTCTGCAGAGCCATAGGTGGGCAAAATGGCAGTTTCTCTTACTTTTTTTACTGCAACGGTACTCATCCGCGTAATTCCTTTCCTCTAACACAGATATAGGATGATTATATCACAGGATTTCCCATTAAGCAACGGAAACTGCCAAATATTCTTCACACTGGTACGCCGCCACGGCGCCGTCTGCAGTGGCAGTGACAATCTGCCGCACTGCCTTAGTCCGCACATCTCCCACAGCATAAACACCGCTTAGATTGGTAGCCGTGGATTCTCCTGCCACGATATAGCCTGCTTTATCCAATTCCAGCTGGCCGTCAAACAACGCTACAGCAGGCTCGCGACCGATACTTACAAATACGCCATCACAGGAAATCGGAAGCTCTTCGCCGGTTATCCGGTTGCGGAGAAGAACTCCGTTGACATGGTCGGCATGCTGAAAAGAAACAACCTCTGAATTCCAGATAAATTCGATATTTTCTGCCTGCTGCAGGGACGCGTGATAAACCTTGGATGCCCGCAGCGTATCTCTGCGATGGACCAGGATCACCTTTTCCGCAATACGGGAAAGAATCAGCGCATCCGCCACAGCGGAATTCCCGCCACCAACCAAAACAACTGTTTTTCCCCGGTAGAACATTCCGTCACAGGCTGCGCAATAATGCACGCCTTTTCCGGTCAGTTCCTGCTCTTTGGGCAGTCCCAGCTTTCGGGGATTTGCACCGGTGGCTACAATGACCGTCCGTCCGTAAAAAATGCCCCTGTCTGTGCGCAATTCCTTTACGTCCTGTGTCAGCTGTACCGATTGCACCTCTGCAAAAACCGTCTTTGCACCAAATCGCTCCGCGCCCTGCTGCATCTTCCTGCCAAGGGTGAATCCGTCCACGCCTTCTTCAAAACCCGGGTAATTGTCCACCTGATGGGTCAGGGCCATTTGTCCGCCTGCGGCAAGGCGTTCAATTACCAGCGTATCCAAGCCGGACCGTGCCGCATACAGTGCCGCTGTATATCCGGCCGGTCCGCCGCCCAAAATCAAAACATCATAGATTTTATCCATGCTCTTTCCTCCGTTTTTTTCTTCAGTATACCCGGAAAGCAGAAGAATTACTGTGATTTTATCACAAAAAATGCCCACTGCCGAAGCAGTGGGCATTGGGCTTCTTACGGAAGCATTGCCAGGATCTGTTCCTTTGATTTTGCGCCGGTAGCCTGTGTCAGTACCTTGCCATCCTTCATAACCACAAGCGTGGGGATGCTGTAAACCTGGAACTGGGATGCCAACTCCGCCTGAACATCCACATCCACCTTGCCAACCCGAATATCCGTATTTTCCTCGGCAATTTCATCGATGATCGGACTGACCATCCGGCAGGGTCCGCACCAGGTTGCGAAGAAATCCAGCAAAACAACCTGCTCGCTGTTCATGACTTCCTTTTCAAAATTTTCTTTCGTGATATTTCTTACTGACATATTTCAGTCCTCCTTTTTTGTTTTGTAGCCCTAGTTTACCCTTTTTTCAGGAGAACTTCTGTGACAAAATCACATTTCCTCTTCCTGCCCGAACTTTACGGCCTCGAATGCACTCCCGTCCACATTGGAGTCACCGAAAACATACAGATACTCGTCAATCACTACGCCACGCACATTATCCAAATTTCCGTTCATCTCTACCCGTTCCAGAACATGGAGATGATATCCGTCAAAATGGAGCAGAATATAGCCTTCCGTTGTGGGGATACCAAACAGATGATTCTCCCGATCAATCAGATAGGCTTTATAGGCTGTGGCAAAACCTGCCTTTTCCTCGTAACTGCAGACCGATACCACACGGCCTTCTCCTTCCTCATAGATTTCTACCTTCAGGAAGCCATCTGCACCAAAGCCGATGCCCATCAGAAAGCCGTCCCCCAGCTGAATGAGCGAGCTGGAATAACCCTCAATCACACCGGTATCCCGTGCAGTAATATGATTCAAATCCGTCATGTCAATAAAGAACACCGGATCTGTCATGGTCACTACCTCAGCCGTGCAAACATAGGCGTAGTTTCCGTCAAACCGGACGGACTCCACCGTTTCGCCTTCCGGTGCAAAGGCTTTCAGCTCTCCCAGCTTTTCCCATGTACCGACCTTGAAACAGGTAAGATTGGCATTCCGTTCCTGCTTCAGCATCGCAGAGGTGAATTCGTCTTCCCGGTGTTCCTGTAACTGCTGAAGATTTGTGGATGTGACGACACGGAAAACCCCATCCTTTTCATCCATGCTGTACTGATTTTTCACCGTTCCATCCACGGTAAAGGTACCTTTGGGTGTCAAGCCGTCCACACTGTATGCCATGCAGGATATCTCTGTGACCGCTTTGGTAACCGTAGTATTTTCTTCTGTTGTCTCACGCAGTGTACTGCCGCGAATTGCATAGATGTTCTCCTTGGACACATAAAGCTCCGTAGAATAGGACATAAACGCACCGGTATCAATCAGGGAGAGATCCCGAGCGTCCAGCATGGTTACCACCGTATACAGCCGGTTTGTCAGCTTTTCAGGGATAACAATGTTATCTGCCGGAATGGGCTTCATGCTGCCCGGTCTGCCAATTTGGGGCAAATAGGTGGATGCATCTTCAAAGTCAATCTGCGTGTTCATCCGGTACTGACTCATAAGCATCAGCTGATCTCCAACCATACGGGAGGTCAGGATGCTGCCTGTCAGGCAGATCTCACCTGCAAACTTAACATTGGTCGGATCACTGACATCCAGACTGATTACGGATACCAACGCACCATTCTTTTGGGAGACGTCATAACCGTAACTGACTAACGTCAGCCGTCCGGCATCTGCAGACAGATACATTTCCGAATAGGAATCGAGCTGATTTACCTGCTTTTCCTGCTTCCATACTGCCACCTGCTCAGTAGCCCCACCGGCAATTTCATAAACGCTCAGCTCATCCCCGCGCAAATAGAAAATATGGGTCTGACTGCGTTGGATCAGGTCACTTTCCCGAACCCCGGCTACCTGGTGGTCAGTAATTTCTACTGAAGAATTTTGGATCGCCGTTCCCGGTGCTGTCGTAGCGCCTTCGTCAAAAGCTTGACCCAGTTCCCCCGCACTGCCATATAAAAGTGTGTCTCCGACTTCCTGCAGGGAAGGACTCCATTTTTCAAAATTGTTTTTATATTTGGGTGGTTGATAGGTATATTCATTGATCGCCTGAATTACCTCGTAATAATCACTCCCGGCGTACATCTGAACACTTGGCGGTGTTGAAGAGTATGGTACAAACAGTACCGCCAGCAATATACAGAAACATAACGCAACGGATGCTGTTGATGTGATAACCACCCGTCTCTTTTTTCGGATTGCCACCTTTTGATGGACCGCTTCTGCTCTTTCTTTATAAGTCTTCATGAGAGATCCCCACCTTTTCCAACAATTTTCTCAAGGCAATCTTCGCACGCGCCAGCAAATTATACACCTGCTTTTTATTGCGCGACATGATGACACCGACCTCCTCGGGAGAAAAGCCCTCAAAATAGCTTAATGTCAAAACCTGACGATACTGCTCCGGCAGTGCCTGCATACAGGCATAAACCGCCCGATTTCGCTGAGCCACAATGGTGTCATCCTCCATATTCCCCGCCCCGAGCACATTCTCCACGTCCTCCAGCGGAATATAATTCCGGTGACGGCGCAAATAATTAATGCAGCGATGGCGGACAGCCTTGAAAAGATATGCCTTAAAATGGGCCTCATCCGCAAAATGCTTGCCCTTTATCAGCACATCTGCCATGGCATCCTCCATCAAATCCTCCGCAACTGCCGCACTGCCCACATAACAGTAGGCAAACCGCACCAAGGGATCGGAATATGTAAGGATGAGCTCTTCCAGTGCCGCCATGTCACCTTTTCGGTAGCGGCAGTAGCTGCTTTCCGTGGATTGGGACATCACAATCACCTCTCTGTCCCTTTAACACACAAAGTTCACAGATTACTCACAAAAAACTTAATCTTTTTTCAGTATAATATGGAACAAGAGAAAATGCAATCCTAACAGCGCTTGCATTTTCTTCAAATTGGGATATAATAAAGACAAATCCAAAAAGGAGAATCCTATGCTATTCGGTTATTATTACGGTTTTGATCTGACATATCTTGTTCTGGTGCTCCCCTGCGTCATTTTTGCCATTATCGCCAGTGCCAGAGTTAACTCCACCTTCAAGCGCTATTCTCAGCAGCTTTCTCAGCGGCGCTTATCCGGCGCACAGGCGGCGGAGCATGTTTTGCGTGCCAACGGCGTTTACGATGTAAAAATCGAGCGTGTTTCCGGAAATCTGACAGACCATTATGACCCCAGAACCAATGTGATCCGCCTGTCGGACAGTGTGCACGACTCCACGTCCGTTGCCGCGATTGGTGTTGCCTGCCATGAAGCCGGACATGCGGTGCAGTATGCCCATCACTACGGACCCATCAAGCTCCGTGCAGCCATCATTCCCATCACAAGCATTGGCAGCAAACTAGCTATGCCGCTGATTCTGTTGGGCATTCTGTTCAGCTTTGGCGAAACGGTTTCCTATGGCTTTGTGTATGCCGGCATTGCCTGCTTTGCCCTGTCCTTGGTTTTCCAGCTGGTAACGCTTCCGGTGGAATTCAATGCCAGTCATCGGGCTCTGCATGCCATCAATGGCATCGGTCTGTTAACGCCTGAAGAGCAAAAGGGTGCGAAAAAGACTCTTTCTGCCGCCGCTATGACCTATGTTGCCGCCACAGCCGTTGCTCTGGCACAGCTTCTGCGCCTGCTTCTGATTTTTGGGCGCCGCAATAACGACTGAGATTATTAAATTTTTCCGCCCCGGGTATTGACATCCGGGGCGGTTTTTTGTATAATTTCCGTTGTGTGAAAAGTATGAAAAATGTGAAAGGGGAACACCATGGCTGGCGGTAAACATATTTTGGGCAAAGCCAATGCCCGTCGGGTTTTTGGCACTGCCAAGGTCGGTGACAGGGGGCAAATTGTCATCCCTAAGGAAGCCCGGGAATTGTTCGGTATTCAACCCGGCGACACTCTGCTGATCGTGGGTGAAAGTGAAACGGGCTTGATTGTTTCCCGTCCGGAGGCTCTGAATGATCTGGCTGATAAGATTTTGAATAACATAGGTAAAGAGGAATAAGAAATGGAAGAATTATTGGAACTGTATAGCGGCATGGGAATCTCCCCCCCTGTTTATAATTACGGAGAATCCGTACTGGAAAAACTTTCCGAACGTTTTGCCGCCATTGATCAAATTGCGGAATACAATCAGGCAAAGGTCGTTTCTGCCATGCAGAAAAACCGCGTTTCTGCCGCTTGCTTTGCCGCTACTACCGGCTATGGCTATGATGATATGGGACGGGACAATCTGGAGCGTGTCTACGCAGATGTGTTTCATACCGAGGCGGCTTTGGTCCGTCCGCAAATCACCTGTGGCACACACGCGTTAACTGTCGCTTTATCTGCGAATCTTCTGCCCGGGGATGAGCTTCTTTCCCCCGTCGGTCTGCCCTATGATACCCTGCAGGAGGTTATTGGTATTCGTCCAAGCCCCTGCTCTCTGGCAGAATACGGTGTCACCTATCGGCAGGTGGATTTACTTCCCGACGGCACTTTTGACTACGAAGGCATCCGCAAAGCCATGAATGCAAAGACCAAGCTGATTACCATTCAGCGCTCCAAGGGCTATGCCACACGTCCCACCTTCTCTGTTGCCCAGATCGGTCAGCTGATTGTCTTCTGTAAGGAAATCAAGCCGGATGTTCTGGTAATGGTGGACAACTGCTACGGAGAGTTTGTGGAGACTCTTGAACCTTCTGATGTAGGCGCTGACATGACGGTCGGTTCTCTCATCAAAAACCCCGGTGGCGGTCTTGCTCCCATCGGTGGATATATTGCCGGCACACAGGAATGCATTGACCGGTGCGGTTACCGTCTTTCTGCTCCCGGCCTGGGACAGGAAGTAGGTGCAAATCTCGGATTGATGCCCGCCCTTTACCAAGGCTTTTTCCTTGCTCCCACTGTGGTCGCCGGCGCGGAAAAGGGAGCGATCTTCGCCGCCAATCTTTACGAGCCTTTGGGCTTCCGCTGCGTACCGAACGCAACCGAAAGCCGCCACGATATTATCCAAGCCGTGGAGCTGGGCAGTGAAGCCGGTATGGTTGCCTTTTGCAAGGGCATTCAGGCGGCAGCACCTGTGGATGCCTTCGCCACTCCCATTCCGGGAGACATGCCCGGTTATGACAGCAAGGTCATTATGGCGGCCGGTGCTTTCGTACAGGGCTCGTCCATTGAGCTGTCTGCTGACGGTCCTATCCGTCCACCTTACGCAGTATACTTCCAGGGTGGCTTGACTTGGTACCACGCCAAATTGGGCATTCTGATGAGCGTTCAAAAAATGATAGATGCAGGGCTGATTTCCCTGTGAGAAAGAGAGATGTATTATGACTTGGTTTTGGTTTGCAATCGTCGCACTTCTGTGCTGGTCCGGCTCTGACTTCTTCTCAAAATTAGGCTGCCGTGACGGAAAAGATAAGTATAGCCAGTTCAAAATGGTGATGGCCGTCGGTCTGGTGATGGGTATTCACGCGCTATACGAGATTATCAACGGTGTGGAAATTTCCTGGCAGGTAATCTGGGCTTATCTGCCCGTTTCTCTGCTGTACATCGGCTCCATGGCCTTGGGCTATGTGGGACTTCGCTACATTGAACTGTCTATATCCTCCCCCATCTGCAACGCCTCCGGTGCCATGGTGGCCATTATCGCCATCCTCACCGGCACATCGGATGTTATGCAGTGGCCGCAATACCTGGCGATTGCATTGGCCTGTGCAGGTGTGATCGGACTGGGCTTCATTGAAGCCTTTGAGGACACCGAACTGCGGGCAAAGCGTCAGGAAGCCTCCAATTACAAATACGCCAAGTCCTGGCTGGCTCTGGCATTGCCCATCGCATACTGTCTGTTGGACGCCGCCGGCACCTTTGCTGATGACATTGTATTGGAGACTCTAAACGAGGACTCTGCCAACGTGGCTTATGAGCTGACTTTCTTTGCCGCCGGTGTGCTGTGCTTTGTCTATACGGTACTGATTAAAAAGCAACCCTTGATTGCCAAGGTGGAGCGTCCCAAGTACATTGGTGCTATCTTTGAAACAGTTGGCCAGTTTGCCTATGTGATGGCACTTGCCACCGGTAATGTGGCTCTGGCCGCGCCCATTATCTCCTCTTACTGCATGGTTTCTGTTTTGTGGAGCCGCCTGTTCCTGAAGGAGAAGCTGAGCTGGATGCACTATGCTGCTATTCTTGTCACCTTTGCAGGCATCGTCATTATGGGTGTCTATGATATGTAGCCAAAAGTCGCCGAATTTTCGGCGACTTTTTTATTGCAATGTTTGGTTGACAGGCTCTTTGTTTCGTGGTATAATTGTGCGGATAATGAAAGTTACATATTCCCGATTCGAAAGGAGCTTAAAACTATGCAGAATCAGAACACACCGATGTTGGATGCCCTTTGCGGCGAAGGTGTCCGTGTTTCTATTTTGGATCGTTTGGCATCTGTTGACTTGTGTACTTTCAACTCCCCTGAATACGCTGTTTTTCCCGGCTTTTGTGATGTGCATGTGCATTTCAGAGAGCCGGGTTTTTCATATAAAGAAACCATCTTTTCCGGTTCTTTGGCAGCGGCTCACGGTGGGTACACAGCAGTCTGCACCATGCCAAACCTCAATCCCGTGCCGGATGACAAGATGCACCTCAAGGAACAGCAGGAGCTTATTATGCAGGATGGTTTGATCCATATCTATCCCTACGGGGCCATCACAACAGAGCAAAAAGGCGAAACGCTTTCCGATATGAAAGGACTTGCCCCCTTGGTCATCGGCTTTTCAGATGACGGCAAGGGCATCCAAAGAGACGATCTCATGCGCTCTGCCATGAAGCAGGCAAAACAGCTGAACAAATTAATTGTTGCCCACTGCGAGGACAATTCCCTTCTGAACGGCGGCTATATTCATGACGGAAGCTACGCGCGGGAAAACCATCACCGCGGCATCAGCAGTGAAAGTGAATGGAAGCAGGTTCAGCGGGATCTGGCTTTGGTCAAAGAAACCGGCTGTGCCTATCACGTATGTCATGTCTCCACCAAGGAATCTGTTGAACTGATCCGCAAAGCCAAACAGGAAGGCTTGAACGTTACCTGCGAAACCGCCCCTCACTATCTGATTCTGGACGACTCCTTTTTGCAGGAGGACGGTCGTTATAAAATGAATCCCCCTCTGCGTGACAGCTCCGATCGGGAAGCTTTGATTGCGGGTATTATAGACGGTACGATTGACATGATCGCCACTGACCATGCCCCTCACTCCGAGGAAGAAAAGAACATGGGTCTGGACGGAAGCAGCTTTGGCATCGTGGGTCTGGAAACCGCATTCCCTCTGCTGTACACGTACCTTGTAAAAGAAGAGATCATTTCCCTTGAAAAGCTGCTGCAGCTGTTGGTTACCAATCCCAGAAAGCGCTTCCGCATTCCCATGACCACGGATTTTTCCGTGTGGGATATGCGCCAAAGCTATATCATTGACCCCGCAGAATTCCAGTCTCAGGGAAAATCCACTCCCTTTGCCGGATGGCGTGTTTGGGGCAAATGCATGGCCACTGTCTGCGACGGCAAACTGGTTTGGTTAGAAAAAGTACGAAACGGCAAATAATATAGTTGAATTCACGGAGGTTTTTTTATGGCAAAACGTACTGATATCAAGAAGATTATGATTATCGGCTCCGGCCCCATTGTTATTGGCCAGGCCGCAGAGTTTGACTATGCCGGCACGCAAGCCTGTCTTGCATTAAAGGAAGAAGGTTATGAGGTTGTATTGGTAAACTCCAATCCTGCCACGATTATGACGGATACTTCCATTGCAGATAAGGTCTATATGGAGCCCCTGACCCTGGAATACGTTGCCAAAATCATCCGCTACGAACGTCCCGATGCTATTGTTCCCGGCATCGGTGGTCAAACCGGACTGAATCTTGCCATGCAGCTGGAAAAGAAGGGAATTTTGCGGGAGTGCCGCGTTAAGCTTCTGGGCACTTCCAGCGCCTCAATTGAACAGGCAGAAGACAGAGAGCTGTTTAAGCAGCTGTGCCAGTCCATTGGCGAGCCGGTAATCCCCTCTGAAATCACTTATTCCATCGAAGAAGCCAAGGCTGCCGCATTGCGCATTGGCTATCCTGTCGTGCTCCGTCCCGCCTTCACTCTGGGCGGAACCGGCGGCGGTTTTGCATATAGCGAAGAAGAACTGATTGAGATCGGACTCAACGCCTTCAAGCTCTCCCCCGTCCATCAGGTTTTGGTGGAGAAATCCGTGAAGGGCTACAAGGAAATTGAGTTTGAAGTTATGCGGGACGGAACTGACCACGCCATTACCATCTGCGGTATGGAAAACATCGACCCCGTTGGTGTTCACACCGGTGACAGTCTTGTGGTTGCTCCCATCATGACTCTCAGTCAGCAGGATCTGAAAATGCTGAATGATTCCGCCCTGAAGCTGATTCGCAAACTGAAAATTGAAGGTGGCTGTAACGTACAGTTCGCTTTGAATCCCAATTCCTCCGAATACTATTTGATCGAGGTCAACCCCAGAGTATCCCGTTCCTCAGCCTTGGCATCCAAGGCATCCGGCTATCCCATTGCAAAGGTTACTGCCAAAATTGCCGTTGGCATGACCCTGGAGGAAATCAAAATTGCCAATACAAATGCCGCTTTTGAGCCGGCGCTGGATTATGTCATTGCGAAGCTGCCGCGCTTTCCCTTTGACAAATTTGCATCCGCTACCAATTTGCTGGGCACGCAGATGAAGGCTACCGGTGAGGTTATGGGAATAGGCTCCACTTTGGAGGAATGTCTGCTGAAATCTGTTCGCTCTCTGGAAATTGGCTGCTGCCATTTCTATCTGCCGAAATTCGACGGAATGACCGACGGTGAGCTTTTGGAATATATCTCCCAATTCCGGGACGATAACATGTTTGCCATCGCTGAATTGTTCCGTCGCGGTACACCCATCGAGAAAATCCACAGCGCCACACAAATTACAGCCTATTTCCTGGAATCCATTGCCAAAATTGTAGCAATGGAGCAGCAATTAAAGGAAAATATCGGTTGTCCTGCCACCCTGAAAGCAGCAAAGGTTATGGGCTTCAGCGATAAATTCATTGCAAAGCTCTGGAAGCAAAAAGAAATCGGTATTTACAATATGCGAAAAGAAAACGGACTTTCTCCGGTATTTCGCATGGTGGATACCTGCCATACAAATGCCTATATCCCTTATTTTTACTCGTCCTATACCGGCGAAAATGCTTCTGTATTGACAGACAAAAAGAAAATTATTGTGCTGGGTGCCGGTCCTATCCGTATCGGACAGGGTGTGGAATTTGACTATTCCACCGTTCATGCCGTGATGACCATTAAAAAGGCCGGATATGAAGCCATTATTATCAACAACAATCCGGAAACAGTTTCTACCGATTACACCACTGCGGACAAGCTGTATTTTGAACCCCTGACCACAGAAGATGTGATGAACATCATCGAATTTGAAAAGCCCATGGGCGTTATTGCCTCCCTGGGCGGCCAAACTGCCATCAATTTGGCACAGCCGCTGACGGAACGGGGTGTCAAAATCATCGGTACGGACTGTGCCGCCATTGATAAGGCAGAGGATCGCAACGCCTTTGAAAATCTGCTGAACGAACTGGATATTCCCCGGGCCAAAGGACAGGCCGTAACAAAAATCGAGGATGGCATCCATGCCGCCGCGGAAATCGGCTATCCTGTATTGGTCCGTCCGTCCTTTGTTCTGGGCGGTCGTGCCATGCAAATCGTTGCCAACGAGGAGCAACTGCGGCATTATCTGAAAACTGCCGTAGAAATTGATGAGGACAAGCCCGTCCTGGTGGATAAATATATCGAAGGTCGCGAGGTAGAGGTTGATGCCATTTGCGACGGTACCAACGTCTTTATTCCCGGAATCATGGAACTGGTGGAACGCACCGGTGTCCATTCCGGCGACTCCATCTCTGTTTACCCCTCCTTCTCGATCTCCAATAAGGTGAAGGGTACTATTCTCCAATATGCGAAGAAGCTGGGCTTGGGCATCGGCATCGTCGGTCTATACAATATCCAGTTTATTGTGGACAAGGATGATAACGTATTCATCATCGAGGTCAACCCCCGTTCTTCCCGTACGGTGCCCTTCCTGAGCAAGGCTACCGGCTATTCCCTGGCAGATATTGCCACAGAGGTTATCCTGGGTAAGAGTCTGAAGGAGTTGGGCATCTTTGATATCTATCCTGATGAAAAAGAACGCTGGTATGTCAAGGCTCCCGTATTTTCCTTCAACAAAATCCGCGGGCTGGACGCCTATCTTTCTCCCGAGATGAAGTCAACCGGTGAAGCAATCGGCTATGACAAGACCATGACCCGTGCACTTTACAAGGCGCTTCAGGCGGCAGGTACACACCTGCAAAATTACGGCACAGTTCTTGCTACCATTGCCGACAAAGACAAGGAAGAAGCACTGCCTCTCATTCGCCGGTTCTATCAGCTGGGCTTCAACATTGAAGCCACCGGCGGCACCGCAAGATTCCTGAAGAAGAACGGCATCCGCACCCATACCCTTGGCAAAATCAGCGAAGGAAGCGATGCCATTCCCAACGCCTTGCGACAGGGGCATATTGCCTACGTTATCAACACCCGCAACCCCGGCTCCAACGAGAAGGACGGCTACTATATCCGCCAGATTTCCACAGAGCATAATGTTACCATCTTCACCGCGCTGGACACCGTTAAGGTTCTTTTGGACGTTCTGGAAGAAACCACGTTAACGATTTCTACCATTGACGCTTGAGGACATGCCCATGAATCAGAGTATTTTTGAGATTATCCGCAATGACGCGCTGACAGAAAACGTATTTCAGATGGTTTTACGCGGAGATACTTCTGCCATCACTGCGCCGGGTCAGTTTGTAAATATCCGGATAGACGGACTTTTTCTGCGAAGACCCATTTCCGTCTGTGATTATGACGCAAATACCCTTACCCTGATCTACAAGGTCGTGGGCAAAGGCACTGCCGCTATGGCAGGGCTTTCCACCGGCAGTCAGTTGGATATCCTCACCGGATTGGGAAACGGCTATGACCTGTCTCTCAGCGGCGACTTTCCTGTGCTGTTGGGTGGCGGTGTAGGTGTTCCGCCCTTGTACAATCTGGCAAAAAAACTGATTGCTGAGGGCAAATCCGTTTCTGTCATTCTCGGCTTCAACACCGAAAATGAGGTGTTTTATGAAGATCAATTCCAAGCATTGGGCTGTGCCGTTACCGTCACAACTGTTGACGGCTCCCACGGCACCAAGGGCTTTGTCACGGATGCGCTTCCGGAAAATTACAGCTATTTTTATACCTGCGGACCGGAACCCATGCTGAAGACCGTATACCGTATGACACACACCTCCGGACAGTTGAGCTTTGAAGAGCGCATGGGGTGTGGCTTTGGCGCGTGCATGGGCTGTTCCTGCCAAACCATCACCGGCTATAAGCGCATTTGCAAAGAAGGCCCCGTGATGAAAAAGGAGGAAATCTTATGGGATTAACTGTAAATCTTTGCGGCATTGAACTGAGTAATCCTGTCATTCCCGCCTCCGGCACCTTTGGTTACGGCTATGAATTTGCTGAACTGTATGACATCAATGAGTTGGGCACTTTTTCCTTCAAGGGAACAACAAAAGAACCCCGTTTCGGCAACCCCACACCGCGTATTGCGGAATGCCCCGGCGGCATGATCAATGCAGTTGGACTGCAAAATCCCGGCGTGGATAAGGTCATTGCCGAAGAGCTTCCCAAACTGAAGGCCTGCTTTTATAAGCCGGTCATGGCTAACGTTTCCGGCTTTTCTGTGGACGGTTACGCTTATACCTGTGAAAAGCTTGACAAAGAACCGCAGGTCGGCTGGCTTGAGGTCAATATCAGCTGTCCCAACGTCCATGGCGGTGGTATGAGCTTCGGCACTCAGCCGGAAGCTGCCGCGGCAGTCACCAAGGCTGTTAAGGCAGTTACAACAAAACCGGTTATCATCAAGCTCTCCCCCAATGTCACAAACATTGTTGCCATTGCAAAGGCTTGTGAGGATGCCGGTGCTGATGGCATCAGCCTGATTAACACCATGCTGGGAATGCGCATCAATCTTCACAACCGGAAGCCTGTTATTGCAAACACTATGGGCGGTTATTCCGGTCCCGGAATCTTCCCGGTTGCTCTGCGCATGGTCTATCAGGTCGCACAGGCCGTTTCCGTCCCCATCATCGGCATGGGCGGTGTCAGTTCCGCTGAGGATGTGATTGAAATGATGCTGGCCGGTGCAACCGCCGTGGAGGTTGGTGCCGCCAATCTCGTTAATCCGTATATCTGTCGGGATATCATTCGGGATTTGCCCCGGGTGATGGAAAAATACAAAATAAACAACTTGCAAGAAATTATAGGAGGCGTTAACCATGGGTAAGGACGTCATTATTGCCTGTGACTTTTCATCCAGAGAGGCAACTCTTTCTTTTTTGGATAAGTTTCAGGGTAAAAAACCCTTCGTAAAAATCGGCATGGAGCTTTACTTCGCGGAAGGGCCAGACATCGTACGGGAAATCAAAGCCAGAGGTCATAAGATTTTTCTGGATCTGAAGCTTCATGATATCCCCAACACCGTAAAAAAGGCAATGGCTGTTTTGTCAAATCTGGATGTGGATATTTGCAATCTGCATGCCGCCGGTACCGTCAACATGATGGAACAGGCCCTGGAAGGTCTGACACGGGCAGATGGCACCCGTCCCCTGCTTATTGCTGTTACCCAACTGACGTCCACAGATCAGGAGAGTCTGGAAAGGGATCTGATGATTCATGCGCCCATGGATGAAGTGGTCATGCACTACGCCCAAAATGCAAAGCGTGCCGGCTTGGACGGTATCGTATGTTCTCCTTTGGAAGCAGGCAAGGTTCACGATATCTGCGGCAGAGATTTCCTAACCGTCACACCCGGTGTGCGTTTTGCCGACGGAGATGTAGGCGACCAAAAGCGCGTCATGACCCCTGCCGCTGCAAAAGCCATCGGCTCTGACTACATCGTAGTCGGCCGACCCATTACCGGAGCAGCCGACCCTGTCGCCGCCTATGGACGCTGTGTTGCTGAATTCTGTGACTGAGGAGAGAAATATGGAAGCTTATAAGAGAGAATTTATCCAATTCCTGCAGGGTGCGGGCGTGCTGAAATTCGGTGACTTCACCGCAAAATCCGGTCGCAAAATCCCCTACTTTATCAATGCAGGCATGATTAAAACCGGCGAAGAAATTGCCAAACTGGGCGAATTCTATGCCAAGGCATATTTTGAGAAAATCGGCAACAAACCCACCGTCCTCTACGGACCGGCATACAAGGGCATCTCCATTGCCGTATCCGCCGCTGTGGCACTGAGCAAAAACAATCTGAACGTCCCCTTCTTCTTTAACCGTAAGGAAATCAAGGATCACGGTGAAGGCGGCGTATTTGTGGGTTATGTACCCCAAGCCGGTGAGGAAGTCGTAATTGTTGAAGATGTCATCACAGCCGGTACAGCGATTCGCGAGAGTATGGCCATTCTCAGCACTCTGGAGAATGTAAAAGTGGCCGCAACCTTTGTCATGGTAGACCGGAAGGAAAAAGGACAGGGAGAAAAAGGTGCCATGCAGGAAATCGAAGAGGAATTTGGCTTCCCTGTGTACTCCGTGGTTGATGTTTATGATATCATCGAGTACTTGCAGGAAGATCCCGCCAATGAGGAAAATGTCACACGTATTCAAAACTATCTTGCCGTGAACGGAGCGAAAGTATGAGAAGCTTGATCAGTATTCTGGATTTTTCGGTGGAGGAACTGGACAAGCTGATCTCCACCGCAAAGGACATCATTGTCCATCCCGAAAACTATGTTGAAAAATGTCGGCACAAAAAATTGGCGACCCTCTTTTTTGAACCGTCTACCCGCACCCGTCTGAGCTTTGAAGCCGCGATGCTGGAGCTGGGCGGTGACGTTCTTGGCTTCAGCGATTCCAACTCTTCTTCTGCCGCCAAGGGAGAAAGCATGGCAGACACTGCCGCGGTTTTGTCCTGTTATGCGGATATCATGGCCATTCGGCACCCAAGAGAGGGCGCGCCTTATGTTGCATCCAACAATGCAACCATTCCCGTTATCAATGCCGGTGACGGCGGTCATAACCATCCCACTCAGACTCTGGCGGATATTCTCACCATATCCCGGGAGATGGGCCGTTTGAATGATCTGACCGTAGGCCTGTGCGGCGATTTGAAATATGGTCGCACGGTACATTCCCTTATAGAAGCCATGGCACGCTACACCGGTGTCAAATTTGTGCTAATCTCCCCGGAGGAATTGAAGGTTCCCGGCTTCATCCGCTTTAATGTTCTGGAACGGTACGGCATCCCTTACCAGGAGGTTTCTTCCCTGGAAGATGCAATGCCCAAGCTGGATGTGCTGTATATGACCAGAATCCAGCGGGAGCGTTTTGACTGTGCGGAAACTTATGAACGTCTGAAGGACAGCTACATTCTGGATACGGCAAAGATGTCTCAAGCGAAGGAAAAAATGTGCGTTTTGCATCCCCTGCCCCGGGTCAACGAAATCAGCGTTGCGGTGGACAGCGATCCCCGCGCGGCCTACTTCCGTCAGGTTCTGAATGGCAAGTATATGCGTATGGCACTGATTTTGATGCTTTTGGAGGAAGCACAGCGAGATCCCATTCGGCGCGGTGTTGACACCAGCGGCTATCTGCGTGACCGTGTCTGTACCAATCCCAAGTGTATTTGTCAGGTAGAGCAGGAACTCCCCCAATTGGCAAAGCTTACTGACCCAGAAGCGAATATTTACCGCTGTATTTACTGCGAAAGCAAAGTATAAAAAATCGGATGTGCAAGCACCATTGCACATCCGTTTTCTTATATTTCTTGCCTGCCTTCCAGCGCACGCGACAGCGTAACCTCATCGGCATATTCCAGTTGGCTGCCCACAGGCACGCCGTAAGCCAGCCGGGTCACTTTGATTTCCATCGGCCGTAGCAGGCGGGAAATGTACATAGCGGTGGCCTCACCCTCAGTATCGGGATTTGTTGCCATAATGACTTCCCGCACTTCGCCGGATGCCACACGCATCAGCAACTCCTTAATGCGAATATCGTCCTGCGTC
Source organism: Oscillospiraceae bacterium (assembly GCA_015067635.1). Taxonomy (GTDB): domain Bacteria; phylum Bacillota; class Clostridia; order Oscillospirales; family Oscillospiraceae; genus Faecousia. The sequence continues at coordinate 108,676 of SVMA01000003.1, forward strand.
ACATGATTCAGAGGAGAAATCACGCCGTGAAGCACATGATAAAGACCGTTAAATTCGCGGCTGCGCTCCATCGCAATCACATCTCTCGGCTCTGCCACTACGCAGATGATCGAACGGTCCCGAAGCTCGTTATCACAAATGGGGCAAAGCGCCCTGTCTGTCAAATTCTGACAAACCGGACAGGTATGTACCGTCTGCTTTGCCGTTAATATCGCCTCCGCAAATGCCTTCGCATCCTCTTCCGGAAGCTCCAGTACATAAAATGCCAGTCGCTGGGCAGTTTTTCCGCCAACACCGGGAAGCCGGGCAAATTGGTCTGCCAGTTCCTGCAAGGCCGTAGGAAAATACTGCATCAGAACAGGCCTCCCAGATTCAAGCCACCAGTCAGTCTGGACATGTTGCTGGCGGCATCGGCATCGGCACTGCGCATAGCCTCATTCACCGCCGCGATCACCATATCCTGCAGCATTTCCACATCATCAGGATCTACTGCATCCGGCTTGATTTCCAAATTTACCAGCTCATGCTTACCGTTGACGGATGCGGATACCATGCCGCCACCGGAGGTTGCGGTATAGACCTTATTCTCCTGTTCCTCCTGCATCCGCAACAGTTCCTGCTGCATTTTTTGCGCCTGCTTCATCATTGCGGCCTGATTCATACCACCGGGCATTCCCCGGAAATTATTTTTTGCCATGACAATTCTCCTTAGTTGTCCTTGATGTTCACGATATTGCTGTGAGCGCGGCCAAAATCCATCAGACGCTTCATTTTCTCACCGGTCTGCGGCTTTGTCGTCATATCCTCCGCCCTTGCGTTTACGTTCTGTCCCAAAATGGCCGATGCTTTTCTTGCAATAACAGCGAGAATTTCCGCCTTATTGATCATATCATACATGAAGCTGTTTGAGCATTGCAGAACCACCTGATTGTTTCGCAGGATTCCCTTCACCGGCGCATTTTCACTGGTGGTAAAGAAGCCGACGTAGGGCGGTTTCATTTCCTGTCTGATGGCGCTGACCAATTCTGCCCAAAAGCCCACAGGTGCTTCTATTGTATCCGGAAGCGGTTGTTCTACCGGCTCAGGCTCGTCCACAGTATCTGAAATCGGCTGAGGCTCCTCTTCCTTTTCCGGAATCATCTGCATCGGCGGATTGGATACAAAGCTACCGCTTTTTATTTGTTCTTCCATACGGGTCAACCGAGCATTGAGGCTTTGTGTATCCAGTTGCAGCTCCGGCTGGCAAAGACGGATCAGACACAGCTCTGCATCCATTCTCCTGCTGGCACTGCGTGTAAAGCCTGACATCGTAGCCTCCAGGAGCTCCATCATCAGCACCAGTTCTCCGGAAGAAAGCGCCTTGGAAAGTCCGAACGCCTCTTTATCGGTTGCCACACCGGAAAGCATGGTAAGTCCCGCCTCCGGCGCCGTTTTCAGAATCAGCAGATCCCGGCAGAGACAGGCAAGCTCATCCAAAAGCGCGCCCATTTCTTTTCCGTCTGCGTACAGCTGATTGAAAAGGGCCAAAGCCTTTGCCGTGTCATGGGCCGCAATATAGCCCATAAGCTCTGCAGTTTTGCGTTCTCCCGCAATTCCCAGGCAGGCATATACCCGTTCTGCCGTCAATTCGCCAACAGTAGCCGATGCACACTGATCCAAAAGGCTTAATCCGTCGCGCATACCTCCGTCTGCCATCCGGGCAAGGACACGGGCAGCAGAATCATCCAAATCGATATTCTCTTGATAGGCTACGTATTGCAGTCTTGCCGCAATATCCTCCTGACTGATGCGTCGGAAGGAAAAACGCTGACAACGGGACAAAATCGTAGCGGGAACCTTGTGCAGCTCCGTCGTTGCCAGGATGAACAGCAAATGCTCCGGCGGCTCTTCAATAATCTTCAGCAATGCATTGAATGCCGAAATTGACAGCATGTGCACTTCGTCAATGATATACACACGCATTTTCACCTGGGAAGGCGTATAGATGGCATCATCCCGCAAATCCCGGACATTATCCACACCGTTGTTGGAAGCCGCATCAATTTCCAGCACATCCATGCAGGCACCGGAGTCAATCGCCTGACATGCCGAGCAGCAATTACAGGGATTTCCATCCTGAGGATTCAGACAGTTTACAGCCTTAGCCAGAATTTTTGCACAGCTGGTCTTGCCCGTTCCCCGGGAACCGGTGAACAGGTAGGCATGGCTCATTTTACCGCTGATAAGCTGGGTTTTCAGCGTTTGCGTAACCGCCATCTGACCGGAAACATCGTCAAAGGTCTGGGGACGGTATTTCCGATAAAGAGCTTGATAAGCGGACATAATGTCCCCTCCTTCTCACTTAGAATAATGACCGGCCTATAACAAGATCGCACACCCACATTTGAACCTGCTGTGTATCCGGTATCAGCGTAGCCAGCTCAGAAACGGCAACCTCGCGGCACACGGAACAATCCGCTTAATGCTGCTTGGTTCCCCACCTGACATGGTTCACGGGATTCCGTTGCGCAAGACCGGTTCTTCAACACCGCTTGCCCCGTCCGGACGATACACAAACAAGCCCGGGTGTGGGAATTCATCCCTGCTGTAGCGGATTGCAGGTAACAGGGCACCGCTATCTCCCCGATTAGTGCGACCTTATTATAAGCCGGTCAGCCATAATAAGGCTATTTTGTTAATAATCAGTTTACCTTGGAATCAATGAATGCTGCAAGTTCACCGAAGGTAGCAATCTTCTGCTCCTCCAGTTCCAGTTCCACACCCAGCTCGGACTCCAGATCCATGATCATCTCAACGATGTCCAAAGAGTCAATACCAAGGCTTTCAAAGCTGCTTTCGGGAGTAATTTCCGCAGGATCCAATTCCAGTTGCTTTGCAGCGTAGGAAACCAGTTTTTCGTACATAATTTATCCCTCCGAATTGCATTGATTTTCTCTGTGTATTTTAGTATAAGATGCGGCATTTGTCAATCACGAATTCTCGTTTTCTTGATTCGCTGCCGCGATTGCCGCCGCATGGGCCGTTGCCCAGGCGATCTGAAGATTGAATCCACCGGTGTAGGCATCGCAATCAATGATCTCGCCGGCAAAATACAAACCGGAAACCAGTTTGGATTCCATCGTCTTCGGATCGATCTCCGATATCTTTATTCCACCGGATGTGATGATTGCCTCAGCCACCGGTCGTTTTCCTGTAATTTCCAGGGAAAATGCCTTCAATAGCTCCACCAAATCCCGGCGATGCAGACGGGTCAGGGAATTTGCCTGCATTGCAGCATCTATGCCCAGTCTGCGCAAAACCACAGGAATCATACTTCTAGGAAGCAGATCGGTTAAAGCATTTTCCATGCTTCGGTTCTGATACATTTCCAAATCCCGTAAAATCCGGGCATCCAATTTCCCTTCATCCAAAGCAGGCTTCAAATCAATTACCAGTCTGCAATTTCCTTTAATATGGGCACTTGCCGACAGGACCGTCGGTCCGGAAACACCGAAATGCGTAAATAAAAGCTCTCCAAAATCTTTAAATAGGACCTTATTCTTCTCATTCACCAGCTTTACAGCCACATTTCGCAAACTAAGTCCCTGCATATCCCGGCAGTCACTTTCCGCCGTTTCCAGAGGCACCAGGGACCCAACGCATTCCACAACGGTGTGACCCAATGCTCCTGCCATAATGTAGCCATCACCGGTAGAGCCGGTGGTTGGATAACTCAGTCCGCCGGTTGCCAGAATGACCTTGCTGCACTTATGCGTTCCCTGCTGCGTTCTTACCCCGCAGACTCTGCCGTTCTCCGACAAAATCTCCAGAACCCGTTCTGTTTTCACAACCACATGGCATCGGCGCATTTCCTCCCGCAGGCAATTCAAAATCGACATTGCCTTATCGGAGACCGGAAAAACCCGATTGCCGCGTTCTGTCTTTAGCGGACACCCACGCTTCTCAAAAAAATCCATCACTGCCTTGGGTGGAAGCGCTGCCATGGCACTGTACAAAAACCGACCGTTGCGGGGAATGTTTTGCAGCACTTCCGAAGCCTCGCAGTCATTGGTCACATTACAACGACCCTTGCCGGTTATCAACAGCTTTTTGCCCAGGCGGTCATTTTGTTCCAACAGCAATACACTGCATCCGTTTTGTGCGGCGGTAATCGCTGCAAACATACCGGCAGGTCCGCCGCCGATGACGATAACATCCAAGCTCATGTACTCTCTTCCTGCTTCTCATAGATATGATATTCTTCCCAGATATGCTCCAGCTCCTGGAAGGTCTTGGAAAGCTCTTTTTCCTTTTGGGCAGCAATCGCCACGATCAATGCGTTGACAACACTCAAAGGTGCTACCAGAGAATCCACCAGGGAAACCATATTGCTTTTTGCCGCCAGCACATGATCGCTGCACTCACCCAAGGGAGACAGCTTTGTATCTGTCACACCAATGACCGTTGCACCGGTACTGCGGCAATACTGTGCCGCCTTCAGTGTGGTAGCGGAATACCGCGGGAAGCTGAATGCAATTACCGCGTCCTGAGAGTTGACACCAACGATCTGCTCAAACACCTCGCTGGCACCGGAAGCGGTCAGAATATGGACATTGTTGAACATATAGTTCAGATAGTAACCCAAAAAATTAGCCAAAGGTGCCGCGGAACGCACTCCGAGAATATACACTCTTTCTGCCCCCAGCACCGCCTTCACTGCCGCGTCAAAAGCCGATCTGTCCACCGTCTCTCCGGTTTGACGCAGTTTCTCCATGTCGGATTGAATCACCATATCCAGTACATTTTGGTTGCCGATACGGTCATTGGTCACTTCAATGCGTTGTACAGAGGTAAGCCGGTTGACTACCATTTCCTGCAATGCTTTTTGCATGCTGGGGTAACCGTCAAAGCCCAACTCCACCGCAAAACGAACAACGGTGGACTCGGAAATCCCCACTGCTTTTCCCAAGCGGTTAGCTGTCATAAATGCGGCTTTGTCGTAAAATTCCAAAATATATTGCGCAATTCGGCGCTGACCCTTGGAAAAAGTCGGCTCCTGCGCTTTCAAAAGAGAAATGATATCCTGACGCATATCCAACACCTCGCAGTTTTTCGATATCTCAAATATAACAGAATTCCGTCATTTTTGCAAGAGTTATTGCAAAAAATGAAAAAGCGGAGCGATTATAGCCCCGCCAATTCCTCATTTGTAAGATACCGCCATTTCCCCAACGGCAGTGTTCCCAGTGTAAGTGTCCCCTCCGAGATACGCCGCAGACGCACTACGTTCATGCCTGCAGCCTCGCACATCCGCCGCACCTGGCGATTGCGTCCCTCATGGATGGTAACCAGCAGTTTCCCGCGGTTTCCTTCGGCACGGAGGAGCTTGACCTTCGGTTTGCGGATCTGATATCCGTCCAGCGTAATCGGTCTTCCCAGCAAGGCAACAGCCGCTTCATGATATCCGGTTACAGAAACCTCGTAGGTTTTATTCACCTCATGACTGGGGTGCATCATACGATTGGTAAATTCCCCATCATTGGTCAGCAGCAAAAGGCCTTCACTGTCCATGTCCAGCCGTCCTACGGGATAGACGCGGACGCCGCAGTCCTCCACAAGCTCAGCGACGTTGCTTCTACCCTTTTCATCCGACAGGGTAGTTACGTACCCCCGGGGTTTATTCAGCATGATGTACACATATTCCTGTCCGGACGGGATTGGTCTCCCGTCCAGCAATATTTCGTCTTTCTCCGGATCTGCACTGCTGCCCAGGGCAGCCACAACGCCGTTGACTGTCACCCGCCCGTCCAGTATCCACTGCTCTGCCTTACGCCGAGAGGCAACGCCCCTGTCAGAGAGGATTTTTTGTAATCTGAATTTCATTTGCCGCCTCCAAATAAACGCTCCCAGAAGCCCGGTTTCTCTTTCTGCACAATACGCTCTATTGTTTCGCTGTAAATCAGCTTGACCCTACCCACTGCCACATCTCCGATGCATACATAAGCATATCCGGCCTCCTTGCCCTTCACCACCGGTGCATAGGCAAAGCCCGGTCCGGAAATAACGATCTGCGCCCTTTCATCTGCACTTAGCGGATAAGAGAAGTCCTTTGTTGCAATCAGTGACACCTTCTCTTTGCTGCCGGAAAATACTGTTATTTCCCCCAAATGCTCACCGGAACGAATAATGCTTTGTACCGTATAACCGGAAAAGCCTTTTTCCAACAGGGTGCTGTGATCCTTCCAGTCATCGCCATCATTGATGGTCACACAGATCAACCGCCGCCCATCCCGTGTCGCGCTGGACACCAAAATCCGACCGGCAGCCTTGGTATAGCCGGTCTTTACACCGTCTGCACCATCCACACGCCAAAGCAGCTTGTTGTGATTCTGCATGGTCCGGTTCCCAACGCGCACTGACTTTGTGGAAACCGTTTGATAGAAAATCGGATTGCGCATTGCATAGGCTGTAAGCTTCGCCAGATCCCGGGCAGTGGAGTAATGATTTGGGCCGTCCAGGCCGTTGGGGTTTTGGAAATGTGTTCCCTCCAGTCCCAGCAGCCGCGCCTTGTCGTTCATCATAGCCACAAAGCCCTCCACTGTGCCGCCACAGTAGATTGCAAGCGCAACCGCGGCATCATTGCCGCTTCGCAGCATCAGCCCGTACAGCAGCTCCTGAAGGCTGAGAACCTCACCCTCCTGCAAATACATGGAAGAGCCCTCGATTCCAACAGCCTCTTTGGGAATTTTCATTCTGTCCAGCACATTGCATTGCTCACAAACCAGAAGTGCCGTCATAATCTTTGTTGTGCTGGCAATCAGGCTGCGGCTGTCTGCTGCTTTTTCATAGAGTACACGACCAGTTTGGGCATCCACCAAAATTGCCTTTTGTGCAGAAATTGCCCCCACAGGAATGGTTAAAAACAGGACGGCGGCCAACACAACCGCCGTCCCGGCAAAAAATCGTTTCATTTCTCTCACCCGGCGTTAGTTTGACCGGGCTAGCAAAAATTATTCTTCGTTTTTCTTGGAACGCGTATCCATATAATTGGTAATGCGATCCAGCGTGTCGGGAATCATCTCTACCAAACGGTCAGCTGCCGTATTGGCAGGTACTGCCACAGGCAGGACACGAACACTTCCCTCTTTGATAACCAAAAAAGCAATAGGTGTCACCTTTGCACCGCCGCCAATACCGCCGCCAAAGGGATACTCCTGTCCGTTGGCATTTTTGGATGCAAAGTCTGTACCACCGCCGGCGAAACCAACACTCACATTGGAAATCGGAATGATTGTCACACCGTCGGGCGTGGTAATCGGGTCGCCGACAACAGAATTGGCATCCACCATTTCGCGAATTTTCGTAAGGGTGTTTTCCAGCATATTGGGAAGATTTTTACTCATTTTCAGCACCGCCTTTATTATCATTGGTTTTTATAATTGCTTTAATGGCACGCCAGCCATACTTTGCGATCAGACTTAACAGTCTCCACAGGGTTATCGTGATATCTGCCCGAAAATATACCTTAGTATCCTCGGCTTCAAAATCACAGCCCACCTGAATATTCCGTTTCTTTATGGTAAATAACTGCTCCAGCGGCGACATAAGCAATCCGACTGCCACCCAGGCCTGTCCGTAATGAACTGCCGCATCGTAAGGGCTGTCTCCTGCCGCTGTCACTTGAAGCTCCAACCGTTTTACGCGGATTTTTCGCCGGAGCTCTCCGAAAAATTCCAGTGCTATTTTGAATATAGACAACAGCGTCTTTAAGCTGCCGCCTTTTTTGATGGCCGCGTCTCCGATTTTCGAAACCAGCTGCTTATCCTTATCATCGTCCTCATCAAGAACCTTGAAGGACGCAAAAGAGGCTTCTGTTTTGAAACCGGCTTTGGAGTATCTCAGCCTGACCTTCAGTGGAATAAATCCCAGTGAAAATATCAACGCCAAGATGCCCAGAGCAATCCACCAGCCCATCAGACTGCCCCCTCTTCCACCGGCTCCTGAATTTCTGTTTGCTCCACAACTTCAACAGGTTCTCCGAAATTCACCTTCTCAATGGAAGGTAATTCTTCCAGTGAGGATATGCCAAAGGTGCGTAGAAAATCCGGTGTGGTTTGATACTGAATGGGACGTCCCGGCACATTCAGCCGTCCGGCCTCTTCAATCAATTTCTTGTTGAGCAGTGCCGAAACGGAATAAGAGCTATCCACACCGCGGATCTGCTCGATCATTGCCTTTGTCGCCGGCTGGTAATACGCAACAATGGTCAAGGTCTCCAACTGGGAAGCAGACAGTCTGGGCGGCTTTCTGGTCTCCAACGCCTTGGTTACATATTCCGCCATTTCACCGGAGGAAACCATCTGATAGCCGTTTTCCAACTTCAAAATCCGAATACCCTGACGGTCAAAAGCAAGGGCATCCGCCAATGCATCTGCCGCGGCAACCACATCCTTTATGTCGATTTCCAGCGTTTCTGCCAATCGTTTGACTTCTATCCGTTCACCGGCCGCAAAGAGGATCGCCTCAATGGCACGCTGCACTTCATTCAGTTCCATCAGGTTGCCTCCTCTACATTCGTATTGCTGCTATCCATCAAACGGACGTTGGGATTCTCCCCGTCTACATCGTCCTCCAAACTGACAGAATTGGTTTTGCAAAGCTCCAAAACCGCCAGAAAGGTTGCTACGATTTCCGAACGGCTCTTATTTCCCTTAAACAGATTCTTCAGGCGCTCCACGCCCCGAAGCACCAATCGCCTTACCACTTCTGCCGCTTTCTTTGTAACGGGATAACGTTCCTTACCTACAATGCCCTTAAAATTCACTGTTGGCGGTGGCAGGCACTGTTCATTTCTTTCTGCAATATTATCCAGAGCCAACAGCAGATCCTGGATTTCGTGCTGATAACGGTAGGTCTGATCCCTGCGCAGTGGCTCGGGCTCTTTCGTAAACAGGCAGCGGCCAATCTCATTACGCGGCTCCAGCCAGGTAACTGCCAGTCGGATCTGCTCAATAGCCTCCTTGCGCTGACGCTCAATTAAGGACTGCCGCAACAGATCCAGCTCACTCTCCGCCTCGGCCTGCTCTGCCGCCGAAAGGAGCATCTTTGTCTTAATCAGCATCAGATGGGATGCCATAGTAATAAACTCGCTGGCAATTTCCATATCCAGACGCTTCATCTCATCCAGATACGCCAAATACTGCTCCAAAATGGAGGTGATGGACACATCCTGGATCTCTATTTTATTTTTGCTCAGCAGCAGAAAAATAACATCCAAGGGTCCTTCAAAATCCTCCATCCCCTCACTGCGGGTACGGACGATGCCCTCCAGGCGGTACTGCGGTTGTCCCATATGATCTCCTTACGCATAGTCTTCCACGTTAATTTTACTTATTATACCATTGAACACACTATTGTGCAAGTATTTCCACTTATTTAATTATAGAAAAGTCTCAAAACAGTCTCCGCTTAAACGAAAAAACGCACCCTGGGGTGCGTTTTTTATACGGTCTATATCAGCTTCTCCAGCATTTTATCCGTTGCATATTGAGCATACCGATCAAACCAGCCCTTATCCCGCAAGTAGAACAAGACGGTATATCGGTCCCGCAGAATCAGTCCTTTTTGGATTCCGGTCAGGATTTTCTCTTTTTCTGTAACCACACTGGGAACCTTCATTTTGGTGCAAAATTCCTCCACCGCATCGAAATACGGCAGGTACTTCTCAATCAAAGCTTTGAGGTGCAAATCGTCGGTCTCTTCCAGCAAAAGTCTGTACATCTCCATAACTACTCTGGTTGCCTGGCATACCTCCAGACCGTGCAGATTTGGCTTTTTCCCCTCTGCGACATCCTCCAATTCCCATGCATGGGCAATAATGTGCTCACTGCCGGATGCGGGGCGGGAGTTCCCTGTGTAGGCCATTCCCAAACCAGTAACCATGAATCCCTCCATGATATTGGCAATGGTTTGCGGATCCCGCTGCTGCAGCTTGTAGCCATTTTCCAGGCAAAGATTCGTCGCCTCAATAACATTATTTACAATATTGGCGCAGTAATACTCCCCTGCATAGTCCCTTGCCAATTCCCAGTCCAGCATGCCGGTATATTTCCCGAACATATCTCCGATACCGGCAAGCAGCATATCATACGGCGCATCCTTCAATACATCCGTATCGGCAATAATATACCGTGGCGTGGTGCACTTGATGGTCTTTTTTGTGCCGTCACAGAGAAAGGGTGTTCCTGCCGATGCATACCCATCCATGGACGGTGCGGTTGCCGCCACTGCGTAGGGAATTCCCAAACGGTAGGACGCCAGACCGCAGCTGTCATTGATTGTTCCCGAGCCTACTGCAAGAATAAAATCCGGTCGGGGCGAAAAGCCGCTTTCCGAGGCATCTGCCTCCAAGGGATATAAATGAGTCAGAATATTCCCAACGGTTTCATAGTCCGGCAAAGGATTCTTCTTCAGAACCAGCTTATGGGAGAATTTACCGCTGTTTTTCAGAATTTCCTCCACCCTTGCCCCCAATACAGCATAGGTGTCCTCATCGCAGACCATGTAAACGGAACAGTAATCTTTCAAAAATACAGGAAGCTTTTGAATGGCACCGCTTTCAATGATATACGCTTCCAGAGGCGCTTTATGCTCTCTGCCGCAGTTACATTTCATTCTTAACATATATTGCTCCTTTATACGCCCATGCACCAAACAACGATCAAGGCAGTTATGGTCACCAGAGTGTCAATGGTAACGCCGTAAAACATTGGTGCCAAGCCTGCATTCCTGAAATCCCGGAAACTGGTATTCAAACCGATTGCCGCCAATGCGGTCACCATCAGGAATTTACTGGTCGTCTTCATAATCACGGAAACGTTATCCGGAATGTAGCCAAAGCTGTTACATACCGCCAGTGCCAAAAAGCCCACGATAAACCAAGGAATGATTTTCAGAACCTTGACCTTTTTGCCCACATTGTCCGTTTGCAGTTCCTTTCTCTTCATGCGGATGCCGATGTAGGCGAAAACAAGCACCGTAGGAATAATTGCAATGGTGCGGGTGAGTTTTACCATGGTTGCAAAATCTCCGGCAGCTTCCGAAAAAGCATAGCCCGAGGCAACGACGCTTGCCGTATCGTTGACAGATGTTCCTGACCAAATACCGTAACCAATGTCTGTCAGACCCAACAATTTGCCCATAATGGGATACAGCGCTACCATCACCATATCGAAGATAAAGGTCGAGGACATTGCAAACGCCACATCCTTATCCTCTGCATCAATTACCGGTGCGATTGCTGCCACCGCAGAGCCACCGCAAATTCCCGTGCCTGCAGAAATCAGATTGGACAGCTTCCAGTTCAGACCGAACAGCTTGCGAATAAAATATCCGCCACCAAAGCACATCAAGAAGGTAAATACCATCACCAGAAGGGTCATCTTTCCAACGGAAACCACAACATGGATGGACAAGGATGCGCCCAACAAAATAATGGCAAGCTTCAGTATTTTCTTGGATGTAAATTTCAGGGCTGGTCCCACCCATTTCGGATGGAAAAAGCTATTGATCACTGTACCCATAAACAGCGCAATAATGGATGCGCCCAACAAGCCGCCGGGAATCCAGTGCTCCAGCAAAACAGATACCGCCGCAACTGCAAAGCAGATGAGAACGCCCAGAATAAACAAACCGGATTTCTTAAAATCCATACTACCCCTCAATGTAATTTTTGTTTCTAAATTACTGCTTTCACGACAATGTGCAGTCTATATAAAGCAGAAAGACACATTGCATTTAATATATCACAGCAACCAGAAATTTGCAAGGTTTTCACCCGCATTCATACTGTGTGGCAATATTATATTCGCTACCAAAACTGCCCAAAGAGCGATATCCCTCGCCAAAGGCGAATTACATTGAAAAAACCTCGTTCCGAAGAACGAGGTTTTTCTGTCTCTCGTGTCCAAAAAAGAACTGGGCGAAAACCGAAAAATTTGATTATTTCTTTACAAAATGAACCTTTTATTTTAAAAAGTTTAAAGCGGTAGCAACATAGACTGCCACGCCTTCCCATAAAACCGACTCATCAACATCAAAACATGGGTTATGGTTGGCCGCAACAATACCTTTTTCTATATTATTTGTATGCAAGAAGAAATAGGTGGATGGAATTTTAGATGCATAATTAGCAAAATCATCTGATCCCATTAAAGCTGAGGTCGTCTTGGTAACCACTTTGTCCTTGTCCAGTACTTCTGCCGCGGTTTTTGCTACAAATTCGCTAATCTCCGAATCATTCATAACCGTCTGAGAGCCTTTTATTATATTCACATCACACCCAGCACGAAAGGCAGAAGCTATGCTTTGTGAAATGCACGTTAGTCTTTCCCCAATAAAATTTCGTATCTTTTCATCTTGAACACGTATACTTCCCCTAAGCACAGCCTTATCAGGAATGGTGTTATGATCCTCTCCGGCGTGAAAACTACCAAAGCTCAAAACAGCGGCTGTTCCCGCCGGCAATTCTCTGGACATGATTTCTTCGCATGCATTTACAATTCGTGAAGCCACCAAAATAGGATCAATTCCCTTTTCCGGAAAAGCTGAATGCGTGCCTTTTCCCAGAACGGTAATCGTAAATTTATCTTTGCTTGCGCTTACCGGCCCTGGTAAAACAATCAAATTTCCGGCTTTATGGTCATCGCCGGCCAAATTTCCAACATGCAAAGCGCAGACAGCATCAACGCCATCCAAAGCTCCTCGCTGTATCATATGTTTTGCACCTGTACCGGTTTCCTCACCCGATTGAAACAAAAATCTGACAGTGCCGTTGAACTTATCCTTCTGTTCATTAAGTATTTCTGCCGCAACTAAAAGCATTGCTGTATGGGCATCGTGGCCGCAAGCGTGCATTTGTCCGTTAATTTGCGAATGATAAGACACGTCAGTTTCTTCATTGATATGTAGTCCGTCCATATCTGCGCGAAAAGCTAATATTTTCCCGTCATTTATACCTTTGATCTCGGCAACCAAACCGTCATCATTCGTGTTTAATGTATATGGAATCTCTCTTTTATCTAACCAATCACAAACGATTTTTCGAGTTTTAGGCAATTCACCGCCGATTTCGGGAACTTTATGCAGCTTTCTTCGTAAAGTTACCAAAGCCTCTTCCCGTTCCTTGCAAATATCGACTATCGCTTTCTGCATTCAAAACACCTCTTCTCTTGGAAAAGATTATACCACACCAACAATAAAAATGCAATAAAATTGATGTTAACCGCAAGTGGAATGATGTTCTCTCGGCTGTTAATCAGGGATACACAGACCAAATTCGTGAAAAATAATAAAAGAAAACGGACTCCCGCACGGGAATCCGTTTTTCTTTGGGACCGACACTCAAAATGGAACCGGTCTAAAAACCTGATTATCTTTATTTTTGTGATTTTTTCAATATATCTTTTATGTGTTTTGACAAATTTTCAAAATAATATTCAAAGCCCTCATCGTTTGGATGCAACCTTAAATCGGCAAATAAATCTTCATTTTGCGGAACAAATTCAAAACCTTGAATAACCGAAATGTTGCTAAATGCAGCTGTTTGTTTTTGAATAATCTCCCCCGCACTCTTAAAATCTCCAAATGGTCTGCTTTCGTTCATATCCTTGCGCCATATAGGAGTGATTACATAAATTTTAGCATTGGGGTAATTATTACTTAAATTGCAAAGAAAATCTTTACAATTGTGCGTTAACTCTTCCTTTGAGCGCTTGCTCCAATCGTTTGTACCATATGCTACAGTAATATAATCCGGTTCAAAATCTTCTTTTGTTGCTGCAAGCGCAGGAAAGAATACTTCACCGCCGATGGCTTTGTTATACTCCCCTGCATTCAGCATATCGGCAAGCTTTGTAATATACTTGTTGCTGGGATATAAAGCATCATAACCATGGGTAATCGAATCACCAAAGCATAACAATTTTTTGTTTGGTTTGACGGGTTTAATGAATGAATCATCATCAATTACAAACTCTTTTAATGTCGCCTTTACTGACCAAGGAAAATATACACAAACTTCTTTTTCGCCTATTCCAAGATCAAATTCTTTAGAAAACTCTCCGAGAGGAAAATTAAGCGTTGTATAATTCTGAGGAATATCTATATCAGAAAAATTGTCCAACGTATCTATCTTCACACCGTTAACAAACACATCAAATGCGAAATAAGATCTGCTGCTTCCGCCAGTGATTTCCGTCCTTAAAAACAATGTTTGACTATTTGTATGAAAACAAATTTTTATCCCTGATGTAGCAAATGTTTTTGTGTAAAAATCATTGCTACGATTCTTATAGAGCTCCTCTTGCTGTTTTGTAAAACGATAAAAATGAATACCGTTATCAATTTCTTCAATCCTAACCGCACCTGTGGTTATATCTCTGATTTGTGATAAATTTAAATTCATATATTCCCCATCTCCTTAGGTGTATTATAGCATAAAAGCGGTGGAGGGGCAAGATATTAGTGATATTCTGTGCTTCGCAAAGAGTGATATTATGCCTTACGGCATAGTGATATTTTTGCCGTTGGCAAAAGTGATATTATATTCGCCTCTTAACTGCCCGAAGGGCAATATCACTCGGCGTTAGCCGAATATCACTGCGTAGCAATATCACTCGCCGAAGGCGAATATAACTAAAAAACTCCTTGAGAAATCTCAAGGAGTTTTTTCTGGCGCCTCAAACAGGGCTCGAACCTTGTTTTGCTTGACTGCCGAGTTTTAAATTTATATTCGGCTTCGTGTGGTCGACACTTGCGGTACCCGAAAGTTGCTTACCTCTTGGGGCGAGAGCAACTTTCGACCGCTACGCCTTTCCGCCCTTCTCTGCTTCTCACACCGTGAGCGTTCGGGCGGAAACTACCAACTGAGCCCGCTCAGTCGGTAAACCAAGGCGGCTAATCACGATATCATAGACTGGAGCCTTATTAAAATGCCAAAAAGAAAAACCATCCACTAGGGATGGTTTTCTTTTTGGGTGTTTTGGACTTAATGACACGAATAAAATGTGCCTGAAAACCATTTTTGTTATCCTGTTACCTCTATTTTTTTTATTTTAGTATATTGTGATATAATCCAATACACTGCGGTTTGCATATCAATTTCATGACCACCGTCAAAAATATCAAGATAAACCGAAGCATCTGGATATTTTTCCATTAAAGCGTTATAAAGTTTAA